>JBBQHZ010000005.1:0-60404 GCA_038324445.1 Rhodobacterales bacterium
TGGGCAGGTGCCAGAAGCGGCAGGGCCAATACAGGGGTGTCAGTCATTGATCAGGGTCCTTGCATATGGCCCTGCCCCGAACCGTTCGGAGACTTGGGCAACCTCGATGGAATAGGTGCTGAGCGTGCCGTCAGACGCACGTGCGGCATCGGTATAGGTATAGGTGGGTGCGGTCAGGATGACCGTGCGCCGTGTTGCCGTCGCATCGACGATGCGCAGCAGATATTGTTCCGATGCCTCGCCCAGAGGCACATCCGTGCCATCCCAGCTGTCAGCATCGATCCGGGAGCGGCGGATCCAGGTGATCGCGCGGGCCGCGCCGACGCGCGCGCTGCGCAGATGGGCGGGGCTGTAGGGGCGCAGTCCGATGCCCTGAAACGCCACCACGGTCTGGGTGTAGCTGTCATCATCGACCGAGCGGCGACCCGGCCCGACACGCCAATACCGCTCCAGTCCACGGGCAGAACTGGCCAGATCGACCTGTTCCACCGCGCTGTCGAGCAACACGAACACGCTGCCGACCGGCCAGACTGCCGGCATCACCGCATCGGTTCCCTGCTGGCCCCGCAGACGCAGGCCGATCTGCCATGTTTCGGCCGCGACAATGGTGGCATCGGCGAACTGGATGACCTCCCAGACATCATCTGCGCCGGTGCCGATGGCTGCCGCGTTGGCGCCTGCCAAAACGGCAGCCATCTCGGCCGAGGACAGCGCCCCGGTCTCCAACCGCACCTGCAGCATGCCGGAACGATCCCACAGACCAGGCTTCTGTGCCGACAGCGGCGTCAGCAAGGTGCCGACGATCGCTGGCTGCTCCACCAGTTTGTTGAGCGTGAAGCCGTCCGGCCCCGGCGCGGAATAAACCGCCGCGGTCCCGGGCCAGGGATCAGCCGCCACGGCAAGGTGGGGCGCGTGTTCCACCTCGTCGCCGGTCAGAAGCGGCAGGTCGAGGAAGATCGGCGTCACGGGAAGCGGTGGCACAAACGGCTCGACCGCAACCACTTCCTCCACTTCATCGGACGGGACCGAAGTTGATGGCTCTACCCGGACCGCATCTATCTTGCGATATCCGCGATCCTCTACCCGGTCGATCCGCCAGGTGCGTCCGTCCTCGGTAGAGATGAGTGCCCCAGCCCCCAACGCGCGGTCCGACGGCGGCAGGGAAAATTGCAGCGTGTCTTGCGCCACGCGGCCTTCGGCCAGCCACCGCTCGGCCATGCCCTGCCCCTCGGCGCGGGTCAGCGCCAGCGGGAGATCGACATCATTGACCTGATCGGCCCCGTCCCCGGGAAAGATCGCCTCGGCCACCTGTTCCGCATATGAGGCCTCGGCATCGGTATATCCGATGCGAAGCCGTCCCACAGTTTCAGCCTCGGGGGCGCGGATCCGGGTAAATCCGCCTTGGCCATCATCATCACGCGCCGTCAGCGGCGATTGGATCACCTTTTGCGGCAGGTCCGTTATCGGCAGGAACACCAGCTTGCCGTCCCGTTCGACGGCTTGGAACCCGTAAGCCAGCATCAGCGGCTGCAGCCGGGCCCGCGCCGATTGGGTCTGTCCGGATACTTGGCCGCGCACCAGACCATAAAGCGCTGAAACGTCGTAGTCGACGATACCTGCCTGCTCGCAGATTTCTGCCACCACCAGATCAAGCGGCTGCGCATCGAGGCGCCCGGTCAGCCAGTGGCCCTTCTGCCAGTTGGCTCCGTCCGACCACCGCCCCCGATCATTCGGAAACGCCGGCCATGGACGGGCATCCCATGCCCAGGCATGGGCACGCGACATGTCCAGCATGGGGCCTTCATACCGGGTCGATTGCGGATTTCGACCCTCTTCCGCCCAATAGTCCATCACCGCGCGCAGGTATTGTGCCTGGACGAGATCGTCCCTGCGGCCATTGGAAAACCGCGGAATGTCACTTTCGGAAGATTTGGGATCGAGGAACTTGTTCGGCTCGTTGCTGCCCTTGTCGATCGCGGCGCATCCAAACTCGGTGAACCAGATCGGCTTGGACTGCGGCACCCACGGGCTGACGGCGTTCAGCACGTCGAGTGTGATCTTGGAGATCTGCTGCACGGCCCCCACCGGAGAATGGGGAGTGAACCCATTGAAACCGACAACCAAACGCCATTCCGACGCGTTTGCAGCGATCTGGCCGGTTCCCAGAAACTCTGACGGCGTGAAGTCGATTGTCCGCTCGACCCAGCCATCTGCAACGACCAATCCAGTCCATACCGACATATCCTTCAATCCGCCGTAGGACCCATCGGGATTGTGATACGCCAGCCATGCAAGATGCTGATGCGGATTGGCATCTGCCGGATTTGCCGTCACGCGCGTGCGGATCGTCAGTCGAAGCTCTTGCTCAGGAACAACGGGGCGGCGACCTCGTTCCGACATGATGCGATAGGCGTTCGATGTCTGCAGAACGCTGCCTTCACCGGCGACCTGCACTACCTGAACGTCCGGCGCAGAGGTGAAAGGTGAGGCGCTCGCAAGTGCTGCGGCAGAAAAGTCGACATTCCTTACCCAGTAGTCGGATGTCCAGTTGGCTCCTTCGAAAATACCGCCCGTAATCGGAAGGTCGCTCAACCGTTTTCCAGCGCGCCGCTCGTGGTGCTGGTTTTGCCACCAGTTGCGAAGGTCCTTGTAACGATAGACCCATGGCTCCCCCGATCCATCGGTAATCGGCGTGCGCCGCTGCGCCGCAACAGCCTCGGGGCCGTCATAAAACCACTCATAGCCCTCGCCTCCCTCGATCCCCGATTTGAGATGGTCGATCGAGTGAATGGGTCCGCGCGCATGATCGAGATGCGCGGTGCCGTCGCGCCAGTCGGTCAGCGGCACGTAGTTGTCGATGGCCAGAATGTCGATGTTCTGATCCGCCCACAACGCATCCAGATGGAAGAACACATCGCCTGATCCGTCGTTCGGCTGATAGCCGAAATATTCAGACCAATCAGCGGCATAGGTGATCTTTGCATTGGGCAACAGAAGGCGCACCTGCGCTGCGAGCGCGATCAGGCGCGCAACGGCGGGAAAGCCGAGATCGTCCCGTATCCGGGTCAGCCCACGCATTTCCGAGCCGATGCAAAAAGCCTCCACACCGCCTGCCGCCGCGCACAAGGCAGCCGAATGCAAGATGAAGCGGTTGTAGCTCCATTCATTCGGTCCGGAATAGGTGATGGAGTTGCCAATGGCGAAATGTGCCGCAGTCGCGGTACCGAAGAACGCTGTCACGGCGGTCCGGTTGGCGGCGGTTCCATCAGGCGAGCCGACCAGCCCCGGCGCAATCGAACTTGTGATCCGCCCGCGCCACGGAAACGCGGCTTGTTCCGCCGCGCCGTGGGGATCGGGCAATCCATTGCCGGCAAGGATCTCCATCAGCAGAAACGGATAGAACGTGACTGCCTGCCCACCCTCGGTGATGGCCCGAATCGCCTGGATGACCGACGCGTCGGCGGGCGTGCCGCCGTATACGGGGCGTCCGTCGATTTGTGCGATCACCTTAGCCTGCGAACGATCGATGCCCCCCGCGCGCCACGGCATGTTCTTGCCGTCCGCAGACTTCTGCTCGACCTTTGGCTGCGCCATGCAGTTGCCCGCCCGCAGATCGCTGCCGAACCAGGAATAGATCAATGAAATCGAAGACAGGTTGGGCAGCGTATCGCGCAGATGGGCCAGCGATTGCGAGAAATCGGTCAAGCCACCTTCGGCGCTGACATTGGCGGACTCGCTGTCTGTCAGACCTCTGCGCAAGCTGACAGATGTCGTGGAAAGGGCGTATTCACCCGTCCCCGGCATGAGGGCCACAGCCCGGACCGAGGCGGCAGCGGATGGCAGATGCGGGCGGGTTGGCTGCGCCGGGCGCACCACTTCAAACGCAAATTGCGGCACGCGGTTGCCATACGCCGTCAGGTCCAGATCCTCGAACACGATATAAGCTGTGCCGCGATACGCAGGAACAGCCCCCTCACCTTCGACCGCCTCCAGAAGTGGATCGGGCATCTGATCCCGACTGCCCTTGTAAAGTCGCCAGGTGACGCTCTCGCGATCGATCTCCACTCCGTCGGCCCAGATCCGGCCAACGCGCGCAATCTCACCCTCGCAAAGGGCCACTGCCAGACTGACCGAATAGGAATATGTCGTGGTGGATGGTTTCGGCGCAGCTCCCTTGCCTCCCCCCGAGGTCTTCTTGCGCTCCAGAAACTGGGTCGACCAGATGACCTGCCCCCCAAGCCGCATCCGCCCGTACAGTTGCGCGATGGGCGCGCCTTCACTTGCACCCGTGATCCTCAGCCGATCAGTACGGCCGGTCTCGATCGGTTGGCTGCCGCTGCCCAGCAGACGTTGATCGATGACCCGGCCCAGCGTGGCCCCGACAGCGCGGCCAATCACCGTGCCGGTCAGGCCAAGGATCGGCGCATTGAACAGGCCACCCACAGCCGCACCTGCGGCGGAAAGAAGGAGAGTTGCCATGAGTCAAATCCTTTCGGGGAAGACAAAACGCGCCACGACGCGACGCGCCCATGGGGCGGTCAGCGCGCCTTCGGTGACGCCGCGCCCAGAATAGGCATGGATGAAACGGGGACCGGGACGGACCTGCGTTTGCAGGCCGACATGCTTGGCCACGGCGCCCGTGCGCATCCGGAAGATCAAGACATCGCCCTCGGCGGCGTCAGACAGCGGCTTTTCCACAAGATGCAGGCGCGCGGCTTCCAGCAACCGTTCCTCGCCCGAGGTCTCGGACCAATCGCTGGTATAGGCCGGGATGGGCGCCGGCACTTCGCCCTGAAACTCGCGCCAGAGACCAAGCAGCAGCCCAAGGCAGTCACAGCCTGCGCCCTTGCAAGCCGCCTGATGCACATAGGGCGTGCCAAGCCAGCCGCGCGCGGCAGCGACAACCGCACTCACCTGCGCGAACCGCCGTTGCGCGACGACAAACGGGTCGGGTGCGCAACCTGCCAATCCTCTCCCGGAATGTCCGGAAAGCCCTGGAAGTTCAGGAGATTGGCGAATTTCAAACGGCACGTTTCCAGGCGCTTGTCGCACCCTGCCGTCAGCCGCACCATGTCGCCCTCAGCAATCCCGGCGCGCAGATGGTCCCACAGTTCGACCGTGCGGATCCCGCCCGCGATGCGGTCGAGCTTGATCGCACCCGACAGGCCGCCGGCATCCCCTGACAGCATGAGCAACCGCCCCCGCTCGAACCAGCGCGGTTCAAAATTGGTCAGGCCATCGAAAGTGAATACCCGGCCATCGGTTGTCGTGACCGCAGCATCGGTCACGTATCCGGTCGTATCCAAGTCAAAGGCACAAACCGTGTCGCCCAGAACCGCCTGGCAATTGCGCTGATAAATCCGCCCGGTGGGCACATTCATGCGCTCGGCCAAGCCCCGCAACTCGGCGGTGAAGGCACCGTTCGCGCGGTTGATTTCACCCAGCGAGCCGCGGAACTGCAATACCCGGTTCTCCGGATTCGCCCATTGCACCAGCCACGCCTCGACCCCGGCGCCATCGAAGCGGCCCGCGAAGATATCCGCCTCGGTAATCGCCACATCGCTCAGCGCGCCCACGGCCTCAGTGTTGTCGACCGAAAGGCCAGTGGTCTGGCTCAGCGCCGCAGCGCTCAACCCGGTGCCAGCGCGAAAAACCGTATCCTCGAAGGACAGATCGCAATCGTGGTCGGTAAATCCGTAGGTCTCTCCATCCATCCGCGTCACGCGCCAACACCGCGAGACGCCGGTTGTGCCTGTTTTCAGATGCTGATCAAGGGCTTCGATGCTCATAGCCGGATCTCCACCACGGGCACGTTGGGCATCTCGCCCGCCTGAAACGATGCAACCGAGGTCTGGATGCTGTCGGTATCGAACCGCACCGGCACGTCAAATTCGAACCCTACTGTCACCTCGGCATTGACGTGGGGCGCATCGACGAAGGTAATGATGCCCGTGGTGTAGTTGACGTCGAAATGTACGCCGGCCACCAATTCGTCGACGGATGCACCTGCTAGAACAGTGCCTTCCACCGGTTTGGAAATTGGCCGCGCATAGGTGTTGATGCCCGACTGATAGGTCTTGATCAGTTGAAACATGCGCGTGATGCCGTCGCCTGTGCCGATCTTCTGATCGCGAAACGCGGGCGCCGCAGACGGCTTGGACGACTTGAAATCCGACCAATCCTTCCAGCGGAACCCGAACAACTGCCCACGCCGCGCTTCAAAGAAGTCGATCATCAGCGCGATATCGTCGAGCGAGCGCACAGCCACCCCCGCATCGTAGCGACGACGCGAATGCGCCCATGGTGTGTTGCGCTCTTCGAATCCGTTGGTAAGTGCCACCACATCCGTGCGCCGCTCGGGCCCGCCGACCGAGCCGAAGCTCAAGTTGGCGGGAAACCTAACCTCATGAAATCCCATGATCGTTCCCCCTCACCGGTTCCGCTGGCCACGCGCCAGGGCACGTTGCATTTCCGCCGCCACCTGGCTGGAGGACCGCCGAAACCCCGCCACGTCGGGCGAGGTGATGTTCATGGTGACCTGAACAGCTCCGCCGCCACCCGCTGCCGCGACACCCAGCTTGCCGTCCGCCCCCCGCCGCAACGGCATGATCGCCTCGGGGCCAGCCTCGCCCATCAGGCCCATCCCACCGCGCATGGCAAAGTTGGTGGGACCGTTGACGACACCGCCCCGCGCGAAAGGCATGACGCGGCCCTGACTGATCGCCCCGCCCTTCTCGAATGGCAGAATGCCGCTCAGCAAGCTGTTGATTCCATTTGTCAAGAACGAACCGGCGGCGGCCTGGACCGGACGGATCGCGGTGTTGTAAGCCGCGTCCACCATGCTGGTCGCCACAGTCCGCAGCGCGTCCGACAGGCGCATACCGTCGAAAACCACGCCGTCAAATGCCCGCCGCAAGCCGCCCCCGATCGCGTTGCTCATCGAGTTGACCTCGCGCCCGGTATACAGCATCGCGCCCTGCATTTCGCGCAACTCGGCCTGAAACGCTGCCGCCATCGAGGTGGCGCCCGCAAGGCTTGTCTCGAGTTCGGCGATCTCGGCGTCGAAACGGGAGAGTGTGTCATCCATCTCTGTCATGTCGTCCTCATTCACTTTTGTTCGGCACACTTGTCCGGAAACCGCGCCAGAAGCGCCTCGAAAGCGTCCCGACGCAGGGGGGCGGCCCCGTTCTCGGGACCGAGCAGGATCAGGAATTCGGCAGGCGTCAGGCGCCAGAACGCGTCCGGGCTAAGGCCAAGCCCCTGATAAGCCACGCGCATCAACGCGGGCCAATCAAAGCCCTTGGGATCGCTCATGGAATCGGTCGGAAAGCCAGAACCAACAGACGCGCCGCGATCCGCGCCGCCTCCAGAATGCCGCCGTCGATTTCGGCGTGGAGCAGATCGTCCATGTTGCCCTTCCATCCGCCGCCGCGCAAACCGGCACAGATAAGTGCCAGCACGTCAGCCGATTTCAGACCCTCGTTCTCGAATCGCATAACCATTTCGGTCAGCGATCCCATGCCAAGCCGGTTTTCCAATTCAGCCAATGACCCCAAAGTCAGCTTGGCCGAGTGCCTTGTGCCATCAACCGTCAAGGCGACCTCACCGGCCCACGGGTTGCCCATGGATCAGATCGCCGTGAAGGTCAGGGCGCCGGCGGACGCCATGCTGATCTCATAGGTGGCCTCGCCATCATGGGTGCCCGCATAGTCGATCGAGGTGATCTGGAACGCCCCCTCCACGATGCCGAAATCGGGAATGACGACGTGGAAATCGGGCATTTCGCCCTGGAAGAAGATATCCCGCGCGCGCTCGTCCGTTGCCGCATCACGGAAGATCCCGGAACCACTGATGGTCGCCGACTTCACCCCCGCCCCGCGCAGCAATTCGCGCCAGCCGCCGGTGGATTCCAGGCTGGTGACATCGACGCTTTCCGAATTGAAGCTGAGCCTGCTGGCGCGCAGTCCTGCCATGGTCTCGAACACGCCGTTGCCGTCCATATCGACCTTCACCAGAAGGTCTTTGCCGTTTTGTGCCGTCATGGAATTCTCCAGTGTTGTCAGAAGATTGGTAAGGCGCCGTGTCAGACGACGCTGGAATCGACAAAGGCGCGAAACCAGATCTCGATTTCGCGGGTATTTCCCACACGCCTTGCACGGGATCGCAGGAAATTCAGCGCAGTCAGGCTTCCCCGGCTCAGCACCAGATCCGCACCGGTCAGCGCGTCCGAGATCGCCGCAGCCACTTCCTTGGCAGCGTGGAACCCCGCTCCATCCGAGATGACCGTTACCGGGAAATCATGCACCGCCCCGTCGCCCACCACATCGGACGCATCCCTGACCCTTTCCGGGCCAAGACTAACGTAAAGCGCGGGCACCGGACCGGGTGGCAAAGCGTCGAAGATCGCGCCTCCGGTCAGGGTTGTTACCTGCACGTCTCCCGTAAGCGCAGAGTAGACTGCGGCCTGCAAAGCTGCCGTGGATGCGAGGCTCATGCCACCACCTCCTCTTGCGCGAAACAGACCAGATAACGACCGGCGGCGTCGGCCTCCGTCACCGCCTCGATCCGGTAGAACCGCGCTCCATCCCGAAACCGCATCGCAGCCGTTGGACGGGACGGCGCGCCTTGCGGCGCGGCGCGGACAGTGATCTTGAGATTCAATTCCGAGGCTTCGACTTCGCGACCGGAACCCCGCAACTGGACTTCGCCCCAGATGATCCCCAGCGCCTGCCAGCTTTCCGTATAGCCACCTGCGCCATCGCTGCCGCGGATCGGCGCTTCAAGGATCATCTTGCGGTTGAGATGCGGGGTTGTCATGCTGCTCCTCCCCGCAACCGGATCAGGCGATATGGCTCAATCAGGGCGCTGACCTGGGGCGATACCTGGCGCGGCGAAGGCCCGTCAAGCGCGTAGAACTCGGCCGCCAAAGTCAACATTGCGTGTTGCAGATCCGCTGGAACCCCAGCCCATTCTGCGCCATATCCGGCGGTCAGAACCACTTCGATGGATCCTCCAAGAACTGGCGCGGGCAACGATCCCGCGATCCCTTCGATCCGGGGGCGATGTGCATCGACGCGCAAGACGTAGCGGCTTTCATCCACCACCGTCTCCACGCCGTTGCGCGCAACCAGCGAGATGCTGTCTACCGTGCTGACAGGCGCAATCGGCAAGCCTTGCGCCTCGCCGCTCTGCCATTCGGTCAGGGTCAGCGCAAATTGACGCCGCAACAGCGCCTTGCCTATCCGCGCCTCTATCGCGGCCATGGCGGCGCGAAGGCACGCCTCCAGAACTGCATCCTGGCTGCCATCATCGGCGAACCCGGAGGACAGGCGCAGGTGGTCCGACAAGGCGGCCAGAGGCAAGGCCGCACTCGGCGCGGAGGTCAATTCGACCATCATCATGTTGAATTCTCCGGGAAATACAATTGGGTAGGGGTTGGGGCGTGGCGCCGACCTCCGCGCTGCTCATGCGGAGAGACGCGCAGCTGGACCCGCAAAGGCCCGCACACACGCCCCCCCCGGGTCCGATCCCCTAAGGGACCGGGCCAGGCGGTTTCGACAATCGCTTACGCGGTGCCGAACTTCATCAGCTTGATCGCTGCGAAGTCCGTGACGTCACCGCCAACGCGCTTGGTGGCGTAGAACAGGACATGCGGCTTTGCCGAAAAGGGATCGCGCAGAACACGGAGGTCAGGACGCTCGGCGATGGTGTAGCCGGCGCCGAAATCGCCGAACGCGATCGCCATGGCGTTGCTGGCAATGTCCGGCATGTCCTCGGCGATCAAGACGGGATAGCCCATCAGACGGGCGGGTTCACCGGCTGCCAGGCCGTCGGACCACAAGAAACGGCCATCGGCATCCTTCATCTTCCGAACTGCGCCAGCAGTCTTGGAATTCATGACGAAGGCGGCATTGGCGCGATACCGGGCCCCCAGCGCGTAAACCAGATCGACGATCGCATCGGCCGGGTTGGTGCCATCAAAATCACCTGCCATGCCGGTGGCGACGTAGCCAAGATTGCCCCAGGTCCAGGTGTCGTTGTCTACGGTCGGATGGGCCAGAACGCCCTTGGGCTTGCCCACCCCGTTGCCCGAGATGAACGAAGATGCCTCGGCGCGGGCGAACTTTTCGGCGATACGCGCCGCAAGCCATCCTTCGATGTCGAACGCACTGTCGTCCAGCAGACGCTGCGATGCCTTTGGCAAGGCCGACAGCTCGTGCAGTGCGATCGAGATGCGCTCGATCTGCGGCGTGGTGGTTTCCGTCGTGGTGGAGACCTCGTCGGCCCAACCGGCACCGGTCTCGGTCGAGTCGATCAGGACGTCAAAGGACGACGCTTCGACATTGACCACATTGGCCACCGAACGCAGCGACGACGACGAGAGCAGAACCGACTTGATCATCTCCGTCGTTTGCGGATCGACCAGGTAGCCGCCTTCGGCATTGATGGCGGTGTTCAGCGCCTTGCCTTCCAACTCCAGGCCGCGCAATCCATCGTCATCGCCGCAGCGAAGATAGGATTTCAGCGCCAGTTTGTGGGGCGCTGTGCGGTCGATGTCGGTGGACAGCGACGGGCGAGCATAGGTGTTCGTCTTGGTATTCAGCATGGCAATCCGCTCTTCCTGCTTTTGGAGTTTTGCATTCATGTCGTCTTGGAACTGTCCGAACTCACTCAAGAATCCGCTGAGGGCGTTCTTGACTTCGGACATGGGGGAACTGTCCGCCCCCATCATTCGGGTCTCGGTCATGGAGAGCACCTTTTCTCTGAGGTTGAAGCCTCGGGTCCGACGGACCCCGAGATCAGCGGGACTTGCGCGCCGCCAGGTTGCGGCGGGCGTTCTCGAACACCTGCGCCAGGTCTAGAAGCATGTCCGACTTGCCCTCTCGGGCATCCAGACGCGCCTCTGGAAGCATCGGGAAGGTGACAAGTGACACCTCCCAAAGCTCCACTTCCGAAAGGCACCTGCGGCCCCTCTCGTCCTTGTGGGACTTCACCGTGCGATAGCCGATGGAAAGTCCGTCAATCGCCCCTGCGCGGGTCAGTGCGGCGGCCTCCCTTGCCCGCGAAACACTGTCCAGAAGGCGCCCTTTGACATAGAGGCCGCGCGCGTCTTCGCGGACTTCGTCCCAGATGCCGATCGGCTCATGGGGATCATGCTGCCACAGCATCTTGACCCGACGACCGGCACCCAGCGACGCCGCGTAGGCGCCCCTTTCGACGATATCGCCGCCCTGATCGACGCTGCCGAACAGCGAGGCATAGCCTTCGATCGCATGGTCTTCGTCCAGCGTCAGTTCGGTGCCGAACTGGTGGAACTTCGTCTCCAGCACGGTTCCGGTAAATGTTTGCATATCAGGCTCCTATACGCCGACATTAAGGTTGAGAAGCTGGCTGATCCCTTGCGCAAGGATCACCGAGACCACGCCGAAAACGGCAAGCCACAGGCGTTTTTCCAGCCGTTGTATCGCCACCTCGATCCCTTCGAGGCGAAACGTCAGCGCCGCCCATCGTTCGGCCTGCACGCGCTCGTTGGCTTCGATGCGCGCGTTGGCGGCATCGAACGGCGCGTAAAGGTAACGAGAGCCGCCGATTTCCTTGGCATCGTTCATGCGACTGGCTTCTCCGGAAGGCCCAGCATCCGGCGCTTTTCACCTTCCGTCAGGAAATCGGCCTCCGAAATGCGCCTCCACGCGGCCTCCCGCTCGGCAGCAAGGGCGGGCACCCCGTCCAGATCCGGTGCCACCTCGATCACGTCCCCTGCCAGCCCCGAAATCCAGTGCGACAGCGACGCCCAGACGCGTTCCGCCAAAGGCAGGACGGTCAGCCGGTAGAAGGCCCGATTGGCCTCTGCATAGTTGGCATAGGTCGCGTCGCCGGGAATACCGATCAACATCGGCGGAACGCCGAAGGCCAGCGCGATATCCCGCGCGGCAGCTTCCTTGGTTTTCTGGAACTCCATATCCGACGGACTGAAGCCCATCGGCTTCCAGTCGAGGCCTCCTTCTAGCAACATCGGCCGCCCCGCATTTCGGGCACCCTGATGGTGGCTTTCCAACTCCATCTGCAGCCGGTCGAACTGCTCCTGGCTCATCGTGCCAGCGCCCTCCAATCCCCTGTAAATGATCGCGCCCGATGGCCTCGCCGCATTGTCCAGCAAGGCCTTGGACCAGCGCGCCGCCGAATTATGCACATCAATCGCCGTCGCCGCAGCCTGGATCGGCGCCAAGCCGTAATGGTCATCTTGCGGGTGGAAATTGCGGATATGGCAGATCAGTTCCGCCGGATAGCGGTGATTGCGGCTGCCGACCGTGTAGTCATAGGCCTTCGCCCAGCCATCCGCCCCCGGCACCAGGCTCATCCGATCCGAGCGCAGGACATGCAACTCGGCCGGAAACCCGGCTTCGGGCATCAGCGCCTCGACATAGGCATTGCCCGACAACATCAGTTGCGCAAATGCCGCCTCCAGAAGGTCGGCGCGGGTTTGGCCGCAATTGGGACGCGACAACAACGTCAGGATCGGATGCGTGTCGTAGCGCCGCTGTCCGTCGCGGCAGATCACCGGCAAGGCTGCCGCCGCCTCGGCGATCACCTTGATCGCGCGAAAACCAACCGGGTTGCCGAGGAAGCCGTTCTTGGTCAGCGACCCCACGTCTCTCGGGCTCCAGACCGCGCGGCCGGACGATCCCCAGACTGCCAGCTTGGCACTGGCCGAGGCCTTGGCTTCTGGCGCCACCGGCTCGGATTTCTTCAGGAAACCAAAGGCCATATGCGTCTCTCCTCAAGCAATACGTGAAGAACGGTCGGCCCTCACGGCCGCCGCTCGAACGACGCACAAAGCGCCGTGCCATCAATGTCGTCAAAAACTGCGGATACCGGGGCTCAACCGGTTTGCCGCAGGAACCAGCATTCCCTCGGTCAAGGCCCAGACCAACGCATCCACCCGGTCGGGAGAGCCTTGGCCCTCGTATCCGGTCAGCGCCATCTTGCACATCTCGTCTTCCAGTTTTGCCAGCACACCCAGATGGCGCACTCGGCCTTGCTCATAAAGCGCCGCCACCGGCTCGGCCCGTGCGACCTTGCCGACCGATGCCCGCACCTCGCGGAAATTGATCGTCGGATCAACGGATCGCACCGTGTCTGTCACCAACTGGCCGCCTTGGTTGACCTCACCCACCATGCGGCTCGCGCCGTGGCGGTGATAGGCATTCACTGCGACATTGGCCCACTGGTTCGGCGATACCCCCTGGACCGAGCAGTCCTCGATGACCACCGCATGCCAATGCGCGGGGTTCCCCGCCTCGACAATACCGACCACCACGATTCCGCAGGCATCCGATCCCGAATGCCCCGTCACAGGCGGATCGACAGCCACGATCACGCGGGCGCCTTGCGGCACCTGCGATACACGGCAGGCGTCGATCTGGGCCCGGTGCCACAGCGCGCCGTCCACATCGTCCAGCAAGACACCGTCCAGTTCCTGCCGACCCAGCCGTGTGCTGCCATAGCGCGCCCGCACTTCTGTCAGGAACGATTTCGCCAGATAGGCCGCATTCGCCTCGGTCGGCGCATGGCTGTGTTCCACATCCTTGCGCGCCAACAGATCCTTCAGAACCGCCACGTTGCGCGGCGTCGTGGTCACCACCTGCTGTGGATGCCGCCCCAACCGCAAACCAAACTGCAACATGTCCCAGGTGTCTTGCGCCTTGGGCCACTTCGCCAATTCGTCGGCCCAGGCAAGGTCAAATTGCGGCCCACGTAGCGCTTCCGGGTCATGTGCGGAATAGAGCCGCGCTTCCGCCCCGTTCGGCCAGACCAGCATCCGCTCGCCCGCCACCCAACGCGGCACCCTGTCGGGCGGAGAGCAGGCGATAAGCCCGCTCTCCCCCTTCACCATCACGGCCAGCGCCTGGTCATAGGTCTCGCCTACGAGGGCCACCCGCCGCGCGCGTCCCGGCGCTTCTGGCGTGCCACCCTCCACCATCGATCGGACCCATTCCGCCCCTGCCCGCGTCTTGCCCGCGCCCCGTCCACCAAGAACCACCCAAGTCGTCCAATCGCCCTCTGGCGGCAACTGGTGCGGCAGGGCCCAGAACTCGAACAACCATGGCAGGGCCGCCAACTGGTTGTCAGTCAGGCTGTCAAGAAACTTCGTCTCCTTCTCCGGCGTCACGGAGGCAAGCCAGGCGGAGCCCGATCTCAACCCGCGCGGAGTCGAGGTCAAGCTTGCCTGCCCCGCTGGGTCCGAAACGTTTACTCCCTGCTTCACGTGCCTTCTCCCGCATTTCCATGGTAAACAAAAAGGCGCCATTCATCTGGCGCACAGATTTTATCAGGTCGACTTCTCCGGTGGTTGGCTTGCTTTCCAGCTGCTGACAGCTCAGTCGCAAGATTGCTACCGCCCGGTCGAACGCCTCCGTTGCCTCAAGCAACATTGCTTCGGCACGCAGATCGTCGCGATCAGCAAGGTCAGTAGGTGTTGTCATGGTCTAATTCCTCGTGTCCGAAAGAAACCCGGTCACGAGCAGAATGGGGCATCACCGATCTCGGCAGCCGTCGCGACATTGCTGCCCCGCCTCACCCGGCCACAAAAAAACGGCCTGAGGGAAGAACCCCCGGCCGTTTACCCACATCATCCAGCGTGCTTGAAGGGATGCCATGGGCCGTTCGGTGGGTCAAGAAGTAAAGTATTTTCAAATGGTTAACTGCCCATAAATCGATTTACCTCTTGTTAATCAACCGCGCGGGCAACCAAGAAAACAAGGCGCTTTCCGCCGTTCATCCTGCGCCACGCCACCGTGCGCTGGCTTAGATGTTTCTCGTCAGTCCGGTCCCCGGGTTTTGCGCACGGGCGGGAAGTTGGGGTAAGTTATCGAGAAAAATCACCAAATCGGGCACCAATCGCGCCAATCGCGCAACTCTGGCCCAACCGATTCCTCCTGCCACCTACGGCAATCAGGCCAAAGCGCCCCTCAATTGCCGTCGCCGCGCTCGGCCTCGATCTCGCGCCACCGCGCGACATTTCGGTTGTGCTCCTCCAGCGTCACCGCAAAGGCGTGGCCACCGGTGCCGTCCGCCACGAAGAAGATGAAGTCCGTGGCATCCGGGTTAAGCGCCGCCTCGATCGCGGCGCGTCCCGGATTGGCGATCGGGGTCGGCGGCAATCCGTCGATCACATAGGTGTTCCACGGCGTCTCTTCCCGCAATTCCGACTGGCGCAAACCCCGCCCAAGGATGCCCCGTCCGTTGGTCACCCCGTAGATGACCGTCGGGTCGGTCTGCAACCGGATGCCTTGGTTCAGGCGATTGGTGAACACACTTGCCACCCGCCCCCTCTCTTCGGGAACGCTGGTTTCCTTCTCGATGATCGATGCCAACACAAGCGCTTCTTCCGGTGTCGAGATCGGGAGGTCCGATGCCCGGTTAGCCCAGGCCACGGCCAGGATCTGCGTCTGCGACGCCGCCATATCGGCAATCAGGTCCATCCGGTTCTCGCCCCGACTGACCTCGATGGTAGCGGGCGCGAGTGTGCCCTCGGCCGGCACGTCGGGCACCTCACCCTCCAGAAAATCCGCCGCCAGCAGGCCTTGCACGACTTGCCAGCTGGTCAGCCCTTCCGGGATCACCAAACGGTAGAGCATCGGCGTTTCAGCCTCGATCAGCGCAGTATATTCATCCGGCACCCCGTCCTCGTAAGCAAAGCGCACGACTTCCTCGATGTTACCGGTGCCCGGCACGCGCTCGCTCAACCGCAACTCACCGGTGCCCGAATTCCGCAGGACGTAGGTCGCCGTATAGCGGAACGAAGACGGTCCACCAGCCGTCACGATGTCCAGCACCTCGGCCATGCTTGCCCCTGCCGGGATCTCGTAGTTGCCGAACCGCAGATCGCCTGAACGATCCGCCGCGCGCGTTCCCACCCGGAACACGGCGGCCGAGCGCACTGCCCCTGCCGCTTCCAGCCGCTCCGACACCCGCGCCAAAGTATCGCCCTGTTCCACTTCGAAAAACGCCGCCACGTCCAGCGGACCGTCCGAAGTCCACTGCCGCTGCCCCCATCCCAAAGCCGCCGCCGCCGCGATAAGCGCGATGATCAGGAACGAAATTCCATTGGCCGCAATGTGCTTCCACATCGGCTCAGACCCGTCCCATGATCAGACAGGCATTGGTGCCGCCGAACCCGAACGAGTTCGACTGCACGATGTTGATCTCGCCTTCCTGCTTGGCATTGGCGCAGAGGTTGATCGCCGTATCCGCCGCCGGGTTATCAAGGTTGATCGTGGGCGGCGCGACGTTGTCGCGGATCGCCAACAACGAGAAAATCGCCTCGATGGCACCTGCCGCCCCCAGCAGATGCCCGGTCATCGATTTCGTCGACGACATGCGCAGTTTGGCCGAATGGTTACCCATCAGACGCTCCACCGCGCCCAACTCGATAGTATCCGCCATGGTGGAAGTGCCATGGGCATTGACGTAATCCACCGCCGACGGCGGCAGTCCCGCGCGCTTGAATGCGGCGCGCATCGCCCGCTCCGCGCCCTCATGGCCCGGCGGCGGGGCGGTGATGTGATAGGCATCACCCGACAGGCCATACCCGAGGATCTCGCCGTAGATCTTGGCGCCACGCGCCTTGGCGTGCTCGTATTCCTCCAGCACCACCACACCCGCCCCCTCACCCATGACGAAGCCATCGCTGTCACTGTCCCACGGGCGCGAGGCCTTCTCGGGCTCATCCGGTCGCTTCGTGGACAGGGCCTTGCAGGCGTTGAAGCCGGCAATCCCGAGGGCGCAAATCGCGCTCTCCGCGCCGCCTGCAACCATCACATCCGCATCGTCGAAGGCAATCAACCGCGCCGCGTCGCCAATCGCGTGCGCGCCCGTCGAACAGGCCGTGACCACGGCATGGTTCGGCCCCTTGAAGCCAAACCGGATCGAGACCTGACCCGAGATCAGGTTGATCAACGCCCCCGGCACGAAGAACGGCGAGACGCGACGCGGCCCACGTTCGGCCAGCACAAGCGAGGTATCGGCAATCGACGACAAGCCGCCAATGCCCGAGCCGATCATGCAGCCCGTCCGCTCCCGGCTCTCGGTGTTAGTAGGCTCCCAGCCCGCATCCCGCACCGCCTGCACTGCCGCCGCATAGCCATAGAGGATGAAGTCGTCGACCTTGCGCTGCTCCTTGGTCTCCATCCAGTCGTCGGGATTGAACGTGCCATTGGTGCCATCGCCCCTCGTCAGTTCGCAGGCATAGGTGGTGCCAAATCCTGTCGGATCGAACCGCGTGATCGGCCCTGCGCCAGACTGCCCGGCCAGCAGCCGTGTCCAGGTCTCCTCGACGCCGCACGCCAAAGGCGTTACCAGCCCCAGTCCCGTCACAACCACTCGACGCATGCCCGTTCCCCTTTTCGTCGTCTTTGTCGGATCAATTACCGGAAAGGCACCTTGGGGCGCAATCCCCGCACGCCCATCCGACCGGCAAACCACCGCCACCCCTTCACCCGTTCACAAATACTCAATCACGACCTCTCCACCCGAACAACGCCGGACAAGGCGCGAAACCTCACCCCTCGCACCGACCGGGGGAGCGCGAGGGGGGCCTTCCCCCCTCGCACGCGTCGCTCCCGGCAAAGTCGGGGCGATACATGCCGACGCAAACAGTTTTCGCGAAGAGCGACGGTGCCGCAAACAGAAACGGCGCCCGGATTGATCCGAGCGCCGCCAAACTCTCGTGCAAAAAACTTTACTGGGCTTCGGTGATGAACTTCACCGCATCGCCGAACGTCTGGATCGTCTCGGCTGCGTCATCGGGGATCTCGATGCCGAATTCCTCTTCGAAGGCCATGACCAGTTCGACGGTATCGAGCGAGTCCGCACCCAGATCGTCGATGAACGACGCTGCCGTCGTCACCTTCTCTTCATCCACGCTCAGGTGCTCGACAACGATCTTCTTCACGCGGTCTGCGATATCGCTCATCTTGAATTCCTCATCGTCTAAGGGTGCAGGCCCGGTTCGGGCTTCCCTTGTTGCAATACTGCCAGTCTGGCCACTTGTCTTACCCTGCGCCACCTGTCTGCAAGTGGGAAAGGCCAACCGGCGGCACAAGTCCTCCGGTCAATCTCGCGCCGCCTATAGCATATGTTGCGTCCATGGCAATGCCCCCGTCTTGCGATTCAGATGTTGGGACTGCGATGGATGCCCCGGTTCAGATCATCGCCATCCCACCGTTCACATGCAGGGTGGTGCCGGTCAGGTATCCGGCTTCGGGACTCGCCAGAAACAGCGTCGCTGCCGCGATCTCGTCCGCGCTGCCCATGCGCCCCGCCGGGATCTGCGCCAGGATCTTGCCTTTCTGATCATCCGTCAGCTTGTCGGTCATCGCGGTTTCAATGAACCCCGGCGCAACGCAGTTCACCGTAATCCCGCGGCTCGCGACTTCGTAGGCCAGCGACTTGGACATGCCCACCATGCCCGCCTTGGACGCCGCATAATTCGCCTGCCCGGGATTGCCCGTGGTTCCCACGACGCTGGAGATATTCACGATCCGACCCCAACGCGCCTTCATCATGCCGCGCAACGCGCCCCGGCAAAGCCGCATCGTCGAGGTGAGATTGACCTCCAGCACGCTCGACCATTCCTCATCCGACATCCGCATGAACAGGTTGTCCTTGGTGATGCCGGCATTGTTCACCAGCACATCGAGCGAGCCCATGGCCGCAATCGCGGCCTTCGGCAGCGCCTCCACCGCCACTGCATCGCTCAGGTTGCAGGGCAGGACATGCGCCCTTTCGCCCAACTCGGCTGCCAAGGCCTCCAACGGTTCCACCCGGGTGCCGGACAGCGCCACCACAGCGCCCGCGCCGTGCAACCGCCGCGCAATCGCTGCGCCGATCCCGCCAGATGCGCCCGTCACCAGAGCGTTTTTTCCTGTCAGATCAAACATCTGCCTTCCTCCCGTCGATTATTGTCCGATGATCGCCGCTGCGGCCTTCGCCACCTCGTCCGGGGTGCCAACGGCCAAGGTCGCAACCTCGCGGTCGATCCGTTTGACCATGCCGGACAGGGCCTTCCCGGCACCGATCTCGACCATCTCCGTCACGCCCTGCCCCGCCATCCACGCGACACTCTCGCGCCAGCGGACCCGGCCGGTGACCTGCGCGATCAGGTTGGCGCGGATCACCGCAACCGAGCTTTCCGCCGCGGCCATCACGTTGCCCACCAGGGGCACCATCGGTGCCTGCATGTCCACCCTGTCCAGCGCCGCAGCCATCGCTTCGGCAGCGGGTTGCATCAAGGCGCAGTGAAACGGCGCCGAGACGGGCAGCATCAGGGCCCTTTTCGCGCCGCGCGCCTTGGCGATCTCGCAGGCACGCTCTACCGCAGCCAGATTGCCCGAAATCACCACCTGCGCCGGGTCGTTGTCATTGGCGGCCTCGCATACCTCGCGGCCCGCGGCCTCTGCCGCCACCTCGGCTACCGCGTCAAAGTCGAGGCCCAGTATCGCCGCCATCGCCCCCTGCCCGGCTGGCACCGCCGCCTGCATCGCCTCGCCCCGCAAGCGCAAAAGCCGCGCGGTATCGCCCAAACTCAACGCTCCCGCGGCGCACAAGGCCGAGTATTCGCCCAGCGAATGCCCCGCGACGAACTCTGCCGCCGTCACCTCGATTCCCTCCGACCGCAAGGCCGTCATGGCCGCCAGGGACGTCGCCATCAAGGCGGGTTGCGCGTTGCGGGTCAGGGTCAGCGTCTCGATTTCGCCCTCCCAGATCAGGGTCGATAACGCCTCTCCCAAGGCGTCGTCCACTTCCTGATACACGGCACGCGCCACCGGGTAGGCCAGGGCCAGATCCCGACCCATGCCGATGGTCTGCGCGCCTTGGCCTGGAAAGATGAAGGCTCGTGTCATGGGCAAAAGCTCCCTCGAAATCAGCGTTTCAATGGAGCTATATCAGGTCTGCCGCAGGCGCAACGAAAGACGCCGACACCCTTCTGGCAGAAGCGCGCCGACGTCCGGGCCGATCAGTCTGCTGGTTGGAGCAAGGGCGCTCAGTAGTTCCGGATCTCCAGCGTCGAGTTGCACGATCCCGCATTGTACCCGCCGATCCAGACATCGACGCGCCCGTTCAGAACCGATGGATTGGTGAAGCGCAGCCGCGACAACAGGTGGCTGGAGGCGTTGTAGTCGTCGTTGAAATAGTAGGTCCCATCGGCGGTGCGGATCAGCAAGGTCGTATCGCAGGTCGCCGACTCGATCAGGAACTGAACCCGGTTGAACTGCTGCATGTTGCTCAGCGTCAGGGTGTAGCTCGGGTTGGCGTCGAAGAAGCCGCGTTGCGACGGCAGACCGGCGCAGGACTGAATGTTGGTGTAGCCGGTCGTCCGCAGGGTATAATCGTTGTTGCTCCCGAAATTCGACCCGTTCGAGACGATCGGCACACCGTAATAGGCGACCGAGGGGCACCCGGCAGCCGGGGCACTGGCGGGAATCGGCGTTGGCACCGGTGTCGGCGCTGGGGTCGGGATTGGCGTCGGAACCGGAGTCGGAACAGGCGTGGGTACTAGCGTCGGCGTCGGCGTCGGAAACGACGTCGGCAGCGGCGTCGGCACTGGCGTCGGTACGAGTGTGGGCACGGTCGTGGGCAAAGGTGTCGGCGCCGGTGTCGGTGTCGGCGTCGGCTGGCTCGGGCCAGTGTTCGGATCGCACGACGTGCCGCCGACGCAGGCGGTGCCGCCTGTCAGATCAGGCTGAACCGCCAGATCGTTGTCCCATGCCGTTTCGAACATGCCGTCCTGCAGTTCTCCCTGCACGTTACCGGAATGCGTAGTCAAACCGGCATTGGTCATGTTTGACATTGCCGCGCCAAGTCCAACCAATGCCGCCATCACGACGACATAGTCGACCGTCACGGCACCATCGTCCTTCTTCAGAAACCAGCGGTTGGCCAAGGGGGCACTCCAGTCTTAACTTGTAGGGCACCAGGGCCCGAACATCTTGCCACCGCTCCCGATGGAACGGATCAATCCACCCTCGTGGTGCCCCAAGATCATGGTAAGAATGAGGCAAGAAACGGCAAACAGCGTGTCGCCGCCCTGCCCTGCCCACAAAAGCGCGCCAAGGCTGGACATGCCCGGCCCTTCCGCCTATGAGCGCGCATTCCTTGTCGAGACGATTTGATCGGCGTGATCCCTCGTGGCCGGGGGGCAAGGAATTCACTGCCCGGCCTTTGAAACGCGCCCGCATGATGAACTGGAGCAAACATGGCTCTCTACGAGCATGTAGTGATTGCGCGTCAGGACTTGTCCAACACGCAGGCCGAAGCCCTGAACGAGCATTTCGGCGCTATCCTTACCGACAATGGCGGCACTGTGATCGACACCGAATATTGGGGTGTCAAGACCATGGCCTACAAGATCAACAAGAACCGCAAGGGGCACTACTCCTTCCTGCGCACCGACGCGCCCTCGGCCGCCGTGCAGGAAATGGAACGCCTGATGCGTCTGCATGACGATGTCATGCGCGTGCTGACCATCAAGGTCGACGCCCATGAAGAGGGCCCCTCGGTCCAGATGCAGAAGCGCGATGAGCGTGAACCCCGCCGCGAACGCCGCTGATTCTCAGGAAAGAATTTTACAATGGCTACCAAACCGTTTTTCCGTCGCCGCAAGTCCGACCCCTTCGAGGGTGAAGAAGCGCCGAAGATCGACTACAAGGATACGCGCACCCTTCAGCGCTATATCTCCGAGCGGGGCAAGATCGTGCCCTCCCGTATCACCGCCGTCGGTGCCAAGAACCAGCGTGCGCTCGCCAAGGCGATCAAGCGTGCCCGGTTCCTCGCCCTTCTGCCCTACGCTGTGAAATAAGGAGCGACGACGATGGACGTTATCCTTCTTCAACGTGTGGCAAAGCTTGGACAAATGGGCGAAGTGGTCTCCGTCAAGGATGGCTACGCGCGCAACTTCTTGCTGCCGCAGAAAAAGGCGCTTCGCGCCAATGATGTGAACCTCAAGACCTTCCAGAACCAGAAGGCGCAGCTTGAGGCGACCAACCTTGAAACCAAGGCTGAAGCCTCCAAGATGGGCGACAAGCTGTCAGGCCAGCAATTCGTCATCATCCGCTCCGCTTCCGATGCGGGCGCGCTTTACGGCTCCGTCACCATCCGCGATGCGGCCGACGCAGCAACTGCCGCCGGCTTCACGGTCGAGCGCAAGCAGGTTGCCCTGATGGCCCCGATCAAGGATCTGGGCCTTCATGCCGTGAAGGTCATCCTGCACCCCGAGGTCGAGGTCGAGATCATCCTCAACATCGCCCGGTCGGCGGATGAAGCTGCCCTGCAAGCCGCAGGCAAGTCGATCCAGGACCTCGCAGCCGAGGAAGAGGCGCAAGCCGAATTCGAGATTGCGGAACTGTTCGACGATATCGGTGGCGCACAGATGGACGACATGGGCGACGACCGTCCGCGTGCGTCCCGCGATGCCGATCAGGACGGCGACGACAACTAAATCCCGCTGATCAGGGACAGTTCACGAAAAAATGGGCCGCCTCCGCAAGAGGCGGCCTATCTTGTTTCCAGATGATCCCGTTGATGAAGGCCCAGTTTATGCGTTTTGCCCTGCCCCTCCTGCTCCTCTCTGCCCCAGCTTTCGCGCAATCCGCCGTCGATGATGGCACCCCGAATCTGCCGGACACCGTCCCAGCCTTCGCCGGGCAGACCGACGCGCCCGAAATCTCATCCGGGGTCACCCTGGCGGAAGAAGTCATCGCCGGGGCGCTGGTGCATCCGTGGGGTCTGGCCATCCTGCCCGACGAAGCGGGCTATCTGGTGACGGAACTGGGCGGCGCGCTGCGCCATATCACCCGCGACGGCACCATCGGGCCGGACATCTCCGGCGTTCCGGATGTGCGTGCGATCCAGCAGGGCGGGCTTCTGGATGTCGCCCTCGCCCCCGATTTCGCCCAGTCCCGCGTGATCTACCTGACCTACGCCGCACCTGACGGCCTTGCCGCCTCGGCCACCGCCGCCGCCAGTGCCGTGCTGTCGGAGGATCATCTGACGCTCTCGGACGTGACCGAAATCTGGCGGCAGACGCCCGCCTCGGTCGTGCCCGCTCATTTCGGCTCTCGCATCCTGCCTCTGCCCTTCGGTCAGCTGATACTCACCACGGGCGAGCGCTTCTCGCCCGAGAACCGGGAACTGGCGCAAGACCCCGACGGCGCCACCTATGGCGTCGTCGTCACCCTGATGCCCGATGGCAGCCCGCCGCCATTCCCGGCGCTGCAAGGCGCCAATCCCCATGTCGTGAGCTACGGCCACCGCAATATCCAGGGCGTGGCGCAGCAACCCGGAACGGGGGCGATCTGGACGTTGGAGCATGGTCCCGCCGGCGGGGATGAGCTGAACATCATCCAGAGCGGCGGCAACTATGGCTGGCCTCTGGTCAGCTATGGCGTGAACTACAACGGCTCGGACGTGGGCAATGGCCCGCGGGCCCATGCGCCCGATTTTGTCGAGCCGCGCTATTTCTGGGATCCATCCATCGCCCCCTCGGACATGATTTTCTACGAGGGCGCGCTGTTTCCGGACTGGCAGGGCGATATCCTTCTCGGGGCACTGGCGGGGCAGACCCTTGTGCGGCTTGATGTCGACGGGGACACCGTCACGGGGGAAGAACGGTTTCGCACAGGCCAAGGCCGGGTGCGGGACGTGGAGGTTGACGCGGAGGGAGCGATCCTGATCCTGATCGACGACGATCCGGGCGCCCTGATCCGCCTGACCCCGGCGGAATAGCCCGGCCCCAAGGCACGGTCACCAGAGAGGGAATCGCCATGCGCCGCGTTACCGGACTTATCTTCGACGGCTTCGAATTGCTCGACCTGTTCGGCCCGATGGAGATGTTCGGGCTTCTGCCCGAGCAGTTCGAGTTGGAACTGGTGGCAGAAGCCGCCGGTCCCGTCGCCAGCAGCGCAGGCCTTCAGGCCCACGCGACACGCCACCTGTCCGCTGTCTCGCGCACGGATATCTTGCTGGTTCCGGGCGGGCCGGGAACCCGGTCGCTGGTCACGCACCAGCCCTTGCTCGACCAGATCGCCCGCCTGTCATCCGGCGCGGAATATACACTCGCTGTTTGCACCGGATCGGCGCTTCTGGCGCGCGCAGGGGTGCTGGACGGTCGGCGGGCCACGACCAACAAGGCAGCATTCCACTGGGTCGCCGCCCAAGGTTCCGACGTTCATTGGGAAAAGCAGGCGCGCTGGGTCGAGGATGGGACGATTCTGACGTCGTCCGGCGTCTCTGCCGGCATGGACATGGCGCTGGCCGCCATTGCGCTGATGCATGGGCGCGCCGTGGCCGATGACGTCGCGAAGATCGCCGAATACACGTGGCATGAAGATGCCGGAACCGATCCCTTCGCGGCGCTCCACGGGCTTGCCTGACGAACGCAAAAGGCCCGCCGGATCGGCGGGCCTTTCGGGTCTTTCCGGGCACACACGGTGCCGGATGAACGCTCAGTTGTACCAGGTCTCCATCTGCAGCGTCGCGCCGCAGGTGCCGCCACCGTAGGTGCCGACCCAGATGTCATAGGTGCCCGAGCGTGCGCCGTAGAGGTTCACGGCAGGGTTCGGGTAGCCGTAGCTGTCATCGTCGAAATACCAGGTTCCGGTGGCGTCGTTCACCAGCAGCACGGTGTCGCAGTTCGGTGCGCCGACGGCACGGATCTGAAGGCGGCCATACTGCTCCAATCCGTCGATCTGGAACTGGAAGTCGGGCTGCGAGATGACGTAGCCGGTGTGATCCCAGCCACAGTTGCGCAGCGACTGGCTGCCGCCAGCGGTCACGTTGTAGCTGTTGGGAGTGTAAAGGTCCTGACCGGTGGTGTAGCCGGACTGCACGCCGTCGTACTGGTAATCGGGGCAGGCGGCGGCAACACCGGCGGTGGCCAGAAGCGCGAAGGTAGCTGCAAGCATCTTGTTCATAGTAAATCTCCGTAAATTTTTGATTTTGGAAGGGGGGGTTCAGGTTGAAGTCTAATTCGGGGGTCGTGAAATCTGTGGTCTTAAGTCTTTGATCTTTGGTTGATCTTGCCCCCATCAGCGGGGCCGGTAAGGACAAGATCGCTTTTATCGGGCCTTTGCGTAAGGCTGGAATTCCTTACCCTTGGCCCTTGGTTTGCACCCGGTTCAGAAGTTCCAGGTCTCCAGTTCGACGTCGGCCTGGCACGATACGCCGTCACCGATGGTGCCGATCCACATATCCACCCGACCGTTGAGGGCAGCAGTGTTCGTCAGGTTCAGCTCGGGCTGCAAGGCACCGCCGCTGTCGTCATCGAAATGCCAGTTGCCTTGTGCATCGCTGATCAGCAGCGTCGTGTCGCAAGAACCTTCCACCTGGATCTCGAGCCGTCCGTAGGTCTCCATCCCCGAGAGGAAGAAGCTGTGGGAAGGCGCCGCATTGATGACGCCGGCCCCCGGAATGCCCGAGCAACTGGACAAGGCTGTCACACCACCCGCCTGCACCGTGAATGTGTCCGGACTGTAGAGGTCCTGTCCGGTAACGGTGATCGGCGTGCCCTGCAACGTGGTGGTCGGGCAACCGCCGGTTTGCTGAGGCACCGGAGCAGGAGCCGGCACAGGAGCAGGAACCGGCGCAGGGACCGGAGCCGGAACCGGCGCTGGCACAGGAGCCGGAACCGGCGCTGGCACCGGGGCCGGAACAGGTTGCGGGACCGGCTGGGGCACCGGCTGGGGCACAGGCTGCGGGACCGGCTGCGGCTGCACGACGACAGGAATCGCCTGCAGCGTGAACGTGCCGGGGCAGATGCCGTCGTTGTAGGATCCGACCCAAACATCGATTCGGCCATCAAGGGCGGTCGCATCGGTGATGTTCAACTCGGGCTGAAGTTCGCCCTGGCCGTCGTCGTCGTAATACCAGGTCGTGTCGGCGCCGTTGACCAGCAGGGTCGAATCGCACTCCGTGTTGGCGCGGAGCAGCAGGTTGTGGCCAGCCATGCCCGTCAGCGAGATGGTGAATTGCGGCACTTCACTCGCATAGCCAAAGCCGTTGATCCCAGGGCAGGACGCCACGTCGGCCCCGCCAGTGGCCTGTGCGATATAGCTGAGCGGTTGCAGAAGCTGGCTTGCATCAAACGACAACGCCGGACCAGGTACCGCCCAACTTGGGCAGCCTGCGACGGGCAAGGGCGGCGGAACCGGGACAGGTTGCGGAACGGGCTGAGGGACAGGTTGCGGGATCGGTTGCGGGATCGGTTGCGGGATAGGCTGAGGGATCGGTTGCGGAATTGGCGCCGGAACGCCGCCCACGGCAAGAACGCTCAGCGTTGCCGGGCATCCACCACCCGAGAACGTGCCGACCCAGATGTCCACGCGGCCATCGGCCGAGCCTGCCGGCAAGGTAACGCCCGGCTGCAAGCTGTTGCGGTCATCGTTGAAATACCACTGACCGGTTGCATCATTGATCAAAAGTGCCGGGTCACAGCTGGAATTGATCGACAGGTCAAGCACGCGGCCGGCCATGTTGGTCAGGTTCAGCGTCACATCGGGGGCCGAGCGGAACTGGCCGAAACCAAGGTTACCAAGGCCACACTGGTCCAGCCTGAAATCGCCCCCGGCAACGACCTGAAGGATTTGGCCCTGCGACAGCTGCGAGCTGTCGAAATTGTAGCCACCTTGCCCAAGCGAATAATCCGGGCAGGCCCAGGCAGCCCCGCCCATCGCAAGCATCGCAATGGTACTGACGGTCATAAGACGCATAGTCGTATAGTCCTTCCTGTTTGGTCGCAGGAGAGGGGATCCCCGCGCACCTGTAATGTTGTGGTCTGGTCACGGTAAGGAATATTTGGCTGCAGCCAACTGCGGAAACCCTGACCTTCGCTATGTGTATTCAAGAATACGCCTTAGCTGTCGTTCCGCCAAAGCTCTTTTTCAAAACAAAGCTGATGGGAAACGGCCCCGACGCTGTGCGCCGGGGCCGTCCAGGTTTGCTCAAAGGCCGAAGATGCGCTGCCACAGCGTCAGGCGCGGGCTGTCGCCAGCCAGGACAACAGCCTGCGTCACGCCGTTGGAGCGGATAACCGCGGTATTCGCGCCCGAGATCACGGCGGTGTTGGCACCGGTAACGACCGTGGTGCGCGAGCCGAGCGGCGCGGTTTCGACGATCTCTTCGATCAAATCCGCTGCGCTGGCGTTCAGCAGGACCGGCCCACCGAATATACGCGGACGCATCACCGGGCGCGGCGACACGGCGATATAGCTTGCCGTCTCGAGGGTGCGCGGCAGCACGATCGTTGCGGCACCCAGCAGGGCCGCCGCATCCGCGCCGTAGAGCGAGGTGCGGGGCGACGCAAAGGCCGCCGAGGGGCCGGTCAGGCCCATCTGTGCTGCCAGGGCGCCGGGGTTGAGGAAGGCCGACATGTCTTGCGCCAGCAGGGGTGTCGTCAGGGTGGCTGCCAATACGGCCATAAGGGGAAGGGACTTTTTCATGGTTTTGCTACTCGAAAATGAAGGGTGAGGGGGAAAAGGGGCGCCCTGCCCCGCCAGAATGGCGGATCAAGGCAAGGCGGGGGTCAGAGGGTGGGCCAGGGAAACACGGGACCATGCGGGAAAAATCCGCGTGGGGGCGTAACCCCGTAGGGAGTCTCGATCCGGGGCACCGCCGGGAAACGGTGACCGAATTGGTAAAGATCGATGTTCGGATAGGGCGACAAGTGCGGCGCGTTGAACCCGAAGATACCGAAGGGATGCGGCAGGTTGCCTGGAACCGGATGCGGTGCAGGAAGAACTCGGACGTAATCGTCGATCTCTTCAGCTTCGTTCTCCCACTCCTCCATCAGAAGCGCCAGGCGCTTTTCAGCGTCAGCCTGCGCAGCTTCGGACAGGTCGTAGGGGTTCGGGCGGCCGATCTCGGGGACCGAGCAATCGAAGCCCATCTGGGCGCACATGGCGACAAGTCGACCGAAAGACGGGGTGTCATAGGCCGAGAAGCCAGGCACGACGCCGGGATAGGTCAGCACGCCGGGAAAGGGCGATTGGACGATGAGGTTGTCAGCATGGGCGCTGGATGAAATTGCGGCTGTCAGGCCTATGGCGACGGCTATGGGGAGCTTGAACATGGGATGTGCCTTTGGGGTCAAATTCTCTGAGGTTGAAAGGGGTGGGATTGAAAAGAGCGGGGTTGAAAAGAGCGGGGTTGAAAAGGGCAGGTCAAAAAGGGTTTGGGTCTTGGGCAAGGGAATCGTCAGTCTCTGCCGAAATGCGGCGATGGAATGACTGTGCACCCCCTTCCCCTGTTATTCAAACGCGGGGTCTGGTTATCGGATAACAAGCCCTTCATCACCAATAAAACAAGGCGGCCCCGAAGGACCGCCTTGATTTTCGTCCACCGCGTTGACGCGGCGATTATTCTTCGTCGAGCTTGTCGACAGCAGCCTTCAGGTCATCCTTGGAAACCTCTTTATCGGTCACCTTGGCCATCTCTGCGATGAAGTCCACGACCTTGTCCTCGAAGATCGGCGCACGCATCTGCTGTTGCGCGGCCTGGTTCTTCTGGATGAACTCGAAGAAGGCACGCTCCTGGCCCGGATACTGACGGGCCTGGGTCATGATCGCCTGAGTCATCTCGGCGTCCGAGACTTTCACCTCGTTCTTCTGGCCCAGCTCGGCCAGCAGCAGGCCCAGCTTCACGCGGCGCACTGCAAGGCTCTTGTGCTCGTCGGTGGTGTCGATCTGCGGGTGATCGTGGCCATGCACATCGGGATTTTCCTCGTGCCACAGCTGGTGGGCGATCTGGTTTGCCTCGGCATCGACCAGCGACGCGGGCAGATCGAACGAAACCATCTTGTCAAGCTGGTCCAGCAAGCTGCGCTTCATTACCGCGCGGGCGGCGCCGGAATATTCCGCCTTCAGACGCTCGGTGATCTGGCCCTTCAGGGCGTCCAGATCCTCAGCACCGAACTTCTTGGCCAATTCGTCGTCGATCGCGGCGGGAACGGGCTTTTTCACTTCTTTTACGGTGCAGGCAAAGACGGCGGCCTTGCCTGCCAGATGCTCGGCCTGATACCCGGCCGGGAACGTCACTTCGACATCCTTGGCGTCGCCCTTCTTGACGCCAACCAACTGCTCCTCGAAGCCGGGGATGAACTGACCCGAGCCCAGCACCAGCGTGAAATCTTCCGCCGAGCCGCCCTCGAATGCCACCCCGTCCACGGTGCCAAGGAAGTCGAACACGACCTGATCGCCATCGGCGGCCTTGCCCTTCTTGGGCTCGAAGTTCTGCGCATTGGCGGCAAGATTCTTCAGCGCTTCGTCGATCTCGGCGTCGGCGGGCTTCACGACCAGCTTTTCAAGCTTGACCTTCTTGTAGTCGATGTCGGGGATCGCGGGCAGTTTCTCGTAGGACATGGCGACAACGACATCGTCACCCTCTTTCCAGTTCTCGTTGGTCATCTTGACCTCGGGCTGCATGGCGGGCCGGTCGCCCGACTCGTCCAGATGGCCCTGCATCGCCGCGTCGACCGATTCCTGCATCGCCTCGCCCAAGATGCGCGGGCCGAACTGCTTTTTCAGCAATGCCATCGGCACCTTGCCTTTGCGAAAGCCCTTCATCTCCACCTCGGGCTGCGCTTCGGCCAGCTTTGCGCTGACGCGCTCGGCAAGATCGCTTGCGGTGATGGTGATCTGGTATTCGCGCTTCAGGCCCTCGGCCAGGGTCTCGGTAATCTGCATGGGGTACCTCGTTCGTTGCGCCGATGACAGCGCAGGCAGGTGCATTTCGGCGTTGAAAATCAGGGGCTCTTCTAGGTGCGGCGCACGGCCTGCGCAACCCGGAATCTGACGCCGCCAGATTGCGTGGTGCGACCTTCGCAAACGAAGGGGGCAAGCAGCCATGGTTCGACTCGCTCCGGTCCGAACTGCTCGGGCCATTGCGTGGCACCGCTGCACCTGATCGAGGCCGGGCTGGCCCGACAGGCCCGCCCAAGCAGTGTCTTGGCGCGCGCAACTGGAAACGATGGTCGTCTGGTCGCTAACCCCAGGCTCGGGAAGCGCAGCCAACCGCCAAACATCACGCAAGCGTCACCCGAGATAGGCATTTGCGTAAGGGAAACCGGACGTTTACAAATTGACCCAAGCTTCTGCATAATTCCGCCCAAAGCGGCATCTCACCTCCCTTTCATCCCTGCCCCACCTTCGGGCTCAACACGCAAAAGGCCCCAAGCCCCATGAACGATCCGAGCAAGACCAAGTTGCTGCCGGACGGCCCCGCAGGCGAATTGCCGCCCGGCGCGACGCTGTCGTCCGGCATGTATCGGGTCACCGGGCGCATTGCGGCGGGCGGTTTCGGCATCACTTACGAGGCGCGCGACAATCTCGACCGCAAGGTGGCGATCAAGGAATGCTTCCCGGCGGGCCTTGCCCTGCGCGCCGGCGATTTTACCGTCTCCGCTGCCAGCGCATCGACCGCCGAGCCGTTCGAGACGGCGCGCAACCTCTTCTTGCGCGAAGCGCGCACACTTGCGGCGTTGCGTCATCCCAACATCGTCCACGTCCAGACCTTGTTCGAGGAAAACGGCACCGCCTACATGGCGATGGATTTCATCGATGGACGCGACCTTCAGGACGTGATCGACCACGCCCCCGAGACACTGACGCCCGCCTATATCATGGAGTTGACGCGCAGCCTTCTGGGCGCGCTCGACTATCTGCACCGCGACGCTCCCGATCGTGGCAAGGAACGTCTGCTCCACCGCGACATCAAGCCAGCCAATATCCGCATTGATCCGCTGGGAACGCCCGTGATCATCGACTTCGGAGCCGCGCGGCAGGAAACCAAAAACCGCTCGCGGCTTGCGGGCACGTTCCGGGTGGTTTCCGATGGCTATTCCCCGAACGAGTTCTACGTCGCCGGCACCGAACAGGGCCCGGCATCTGACCTCTATTCGCTGGCGGCCTCGCTCTATCATTGCATCACGGGTGCGGCCCCCGCACCTGCGGATGAACGCGCGCAGAAGGTGTCGAACGACGAGGACGATCCCTATGTTCCGATCGCCGGCCGTTTTCCCGGCCATGATCCGCGCCTTCTGGGCCTGATCGACCGTGCCATGGCGCGCCCGCTGAAGGATCGCCCGGCCAATGCCGCAGCCTGGCTTGCCGCCATCCCCGATACTGCCACGCGAATCGTCGACCCGGTGGTGGCTGTTGCGGCCGCCCCGGCGCCTGCGCCCGTGCCCGCGCCTGTGGCGGCGTCGCGCGGCAGCTTCTGGACAGGTGCCGCAGCCGGGGGCGTCGTGCTGGCACTTCTGGGTGGCGGCGCCGTGGCCCTCGCGCCCGGCCTCCTGCCCGGCACATCGAGTGCCGACGCCGAAATGGCGGAGCAATTGGCGGCGTCCGAAGCTTCCATGCGCACGCTCGAGGCCGATCTGGCCGAGATGTCGGGTGCTGCATCCGAGCTGCAAGAGCAGGTCAGTGCCGCCGCTGCCGCCCGCGATCTGGCCCAATCGCGCGTTGCGGAGCTTGGCGAGACAGTCAACTCGCTTCGCGAACAATTGAGCGCTGTCGCCGATGGCGACGGCGAGCAGACCACAGTCCTGCGCAACCAGTTGAACCAGGCGTTGACTGATCAGGAAGGGGCGCTGGACATCCAGCGCGGGCTGGAAGGGCGCATCACCGAGCTGGAAACTGCCCTGGAAGAGGCTCGCGCTGCCGCCATCGACACGGCCGAAACCGAAGCGCTTGAGACGGCCCGCGACGAAGCAATCGCGCGCGCCGACGCGCTGCAGACGGAACTTCAGGCTTTAGAGGCGCGCATCAGCGAAATCGCCGCAACCGAGACCGGCAATGGCAACGGCGCCCTCGAGTTGGAACGTGACGCTGCCCTTGCTGCGCGCGACGTCGCCCTTGCGGCCCGCGATGCCGCCCGCCGCGATGTGGAACGCGCCCAGGCGGACCTGCAGCGCATGACCGCCAATCTGGCCGAAGCTGAAACCTTGGCCACGCGTCTGAGCATGGAACTGCGTTCTGCGCGCGCCGAAATCGGGCGCTTGCAGGCGGCCAACACCGTTCCCAATCCGGGCCCCAATACGCAGGGCGCAAGCCCGCTATCAGCCACGGGCAATTGCCCGTCATGGGCCGTGCCCGGGCCGGAAATTTCTTATACCGGTACCGACATCTACAGCCCGCAAACCCTCACAGCCACCGCAGGCGGCACCACCCAGCTCAGCGGGTGCGCCGACCTGCCCGCAGGCATCGTTGGTGTCGCCAACGAGGTGCCGACCTTCACCCTTCAGCTTTCGGAAATGGCGCAATTCCGGCGGCTGGAACTGGAAGTGGTGGCCGATTGCAACGTGACGTTGCTGGCCAATACCCAAGACACCGCCTGGCATTTCGATGACAACGGCAATGGCGAGATCTTCCCGATCCTGAACCTGACCGGACCGGAAGCGATCGAGGGCCGCGTTGACGTCTGGATCGGCACGGCCGATGGCTCGACCTGCGAGGCAACGCTGGAACTCGAAACTTGGCTGAACTGACACCGGTCTCCGTCTTGCGGAACAAACCTTGCCGAAAGGCTTCCCGGTAGTCAGCAGATCACCGCAGCGTTTTCGGGTCATATTCCGTGGCTATCCAGTCCCTTATGCCGATGGGCCCCTGCGCCACCCGCGCCTCGTAGAGGTCCAGGAAGCGGTCAAGCACGCCGGTCTTGGTAAAGCGCAGATGCATGTGCCGCAGCCCCAGCGCTCCACGCGCCTCGGCAATCGGGCGCCCCTCGACATGCACAGCCCAGATCACTGCGGCAAGGCCCGTGCGGTCAGCGCCGGATTTGCAGTGGATCAGCGCGGGGCGTTGCAAATTGTCGAACCGCTCGATCAGACGCAGCAGAGAGTCGACCGACGGAGCGGCACGAGACGGCATCGGTGTATGCAGGAACCGAAGGCCAAGCGCTGCGCAATCCGCCTCCTCCATCGCGTGCACGACCGGGGTCTTGCCCCGCAGGCACACCACCTCGACGATGCCCCGCGCCTTCCATTCGGCCAGCATCCGCGCATCGGGCTGGTTGGCGCGAAAGACGCCTTCCGCGATGGTCCCTTCGTTGCGCCAGAACCGGCGCAGATAGCCATGGTCGAACAGCGTCACGTAAAGCGCGCCTTGCCAGCGTCCCAATTCGCTGTCGATGCGGCGATCGTAGCGCCCGAAGACAACCGCCAGCGCCCCGGCGGCTTTTTGTGACAAGCTGAATGACATGGCGCTGACCTGTCCGAAAGCGATCGCAAATGCAAGGTCCTGCCACCGCGGGGATTGCCACTTGTCGGCGCTGGCGGTGCGCGAAAACAACCGTTTACAGGGCCGTGCGCCCGCGCAAGGATGCGCGTATCATGTCCACCGATACGTCCCCCCAGCGCGGCCTGGATGCCGCCAGCGCTCAGCTTCCCGCCGGAGAGCTACCGGCAGGCTGGCAGCTTCTAGGCGGGCCACCGCAACCGGGCCGCTCCCCGAGCGGATCATCGCCATGGCCCCGCAAGGCGAGACGGTCAACGCAGGTTTCGCCGAGACATCGAACCAGATCAGTGTCGTCACGCCATCGCTCGTGCGTCTTTTCCAGACCGACGGCCAACTGCTGACCTCGGTCGAGAACCGCCTTGGGCCTTTCGCCGCAATATCGCCCGTGGGCGGCGATCTGGGCATTGTCGTCTTGCGAGGCAGCGGCGATCTGGTGGTGTTCGATGATGTCGCAGCGCAAAACCAGACGGCGATGATCCCTTCGCGCGCCGCCTACACCAGCTATCGCCTGTCGGGCGACCGTCTCAGCTTCCTGCGCGCCAATGCACAGACCTGGGACGTAACCGACCTTGTGACCGGCACGCTGCGCGGATCGAGCCCCTTGGGCGACGGCTATCAGGCGGCGGATGTCTCGATCTCGGCAGATGCCACGTTGATCTTCATCGGCGCTGTCGGAGACTTGCCGGCCCGCCTTCTGGACGTGGCAACGGGGACCGAGGTGCAGCAATTCGGCGACGCGACCGAAGGCTATTTCAGCTTCGATGACCGTGTCCTTGCCACCGGACGTGCCGATGCCGAGACGGCGCAGATCTGGCGGACAACCCGCTAGCTGAGCAGCAGGTAAAGGCTCGACGCGATGATCCAGAGCGACGCCAGTGTCTTGAGCCAGAGCGACCCCAGAAGCCGCGCGATGAATACGGCCACAAAGCCGCCGATCATGGCGCCCGGCACCGCAATCAGGGCAATCTCCGCCCGCACAAGATCGTTCAGGTAGCCGTCCCAGAAACCCACCAGCACGGCCACGACACTGACCCAGACCGCCACGGCAATCGCGACCTTGGTGGGAAACCTGCGGAAGATCAGATAGATGGCCAGAAACTCGCCGATACCGACAGAGAACAACGCAGTCGTCACCCCGCCCAGAATGCCGACGCCCAGCAAGACCCATATCTCGCCAGGTGACACCCACAGCTTGCGGTCCCTCGCCGCCTGCCCGCGCTGAATCCAGGTGAACAGGAGCAACGCAAGGCCCAGGATCAGAGAGAATATCTTGAACCAGACCAGCAACCTCTCGCCTTCGACATCGACAAAAGTCTGTGTCAGCAGGAGTGCGGGAATGCCCGTAGCCAAAGGGGCAAAGGTCAGCGCCGCAAGGGTTTGGGAGGAAACCTTCTCGTTCCATTTCAAGCCGTCCTTCACGAAGATCGCATAGGCCCATGTCAGCGCGCCGACGGACATGCCGAAGCACTGGATCGTGAAGGAAACGGCCACGCTTTCCTCGGCCTTCAGGGTGGCAATCTGCACCAGTTCAGGCGGCAGCATGAAGAGGCCGTCCTGCAGCGCCGAGAACACCGGCACGAACACCACGCCGCCCCCGGTGCCGGTCGAACTGGCGATGATCGCGCCGATCACGCCCACCGGAAAGAAGAACCACAGCCCGGCAAGAACCGTCAGGTCCATCGCGCTTTGGCGAAACAGCAGCAGGTAGGCCACGACCAGCAGGGCCAGATGGATCGGCACCCAGACCCGGATGATCGGCTTCATCGCCGAGGGCGGGCCGGGATCACGCATCGCCATTCAAAGCTTCCCCAACTGGCCACCCTTGAACCGCCAGCGGACAAACACCGCCTGCAACGGCCCAAGCAGCGCCAGGAATGACGGGATGAAGACCAGCGTGAAATGCAGGGACGCGATGCCAAGACCGCGCGTTCCCTGAAAGGCGAATTCTGGAAGCCAGGGGATCAGAGCCGCGCGGGCGAGGAAGAAGACTATCCCGAACTCGACCCATGAAAAGAAGAACTGATAGGCAAAGGGCCAATCCCGATCCCACCGCGTCGATTGCAAGAAGATGTATATCGGGTCCAACAACAGCCCGAGGCCGGTGATGGTGCACAAAAACCAGACGAACAACTGGATCTCGCGCCACTCGAAATGCCAGTCCAGAATGGCCCAGGCATAAAGCAGCGTCACCGGGATCCCGATCAGCACGAACAGCAACAGGCGCGTCTGGAGACGGCCAGCGAGGGTGGGGATCATGGCTTGGCTCTCCTGTATCGCAGATTCATGGCCGCGCTCCCGCCATCCAGCGGCACCATCCGCCCAGCGAGCGGAGCGGGCCGAGGTTGCGAACTTTGTGATGACGTTCCGTCACCATGTGATCGACCGAGCGGAGCGCAGAATATTGCAGCCCCAGAAAGCTGTCGACCGCTAGATAGGGCCCGCCCGTGGTGATGGTGCCCGCTGCGTAGACACGGCCATTGCCGTTGCGCAGCCCCTCGATCTCGAAATCGTTGCTGCAGCGCAGGCCGGTGGTGCCGCCCTGCACCGCGCGGCCATCCTTCATCCGCCACGCATGGTTGCGCGGCAGATGGTAGGTATCGAGCATATCTGCCAGAAAAGGCGAGCGGCGGATATCGGCGATCAAGCCGGTGCAATCGATCAGATAGTCCGCGTTCAGCGTCTCGACGTTCTTCTCCACCGTGTCGATGGTCACGCGCACGCCGGCAGGCTGCTTTTCGTCCTGCGGCGGGATCGGCGACAGGGTCGTGATGTCGCCATAGACGGGTCGATACCACCCCTCCTCGGCGCCGCGTTCCATGATGGCGATCCAGTCGGATCGCTCGGCGGTCGTGGTGCCGCCAAGCTGGCCCAGCATGATGCCGCGCGCTTCCTCGGTCGCTCGTTCATACTCTACCCGCAGATCGCCGCCCCAGCACGATTTGGGCCAGTTGAACGGCTGGATCTCGACGTTGTTGCGGACCAGACGGCGCGCCTTGCGGAAGACGGCCCCATCGCTTGGCCCGATGGGCGAGCGCATGGAATGCAGGATGCGGATGCCGGGGTTCTTCTTGCGCGCCTCCCAAAGGCGCTGGATGATGCGCGAGGCAACGATGCCCCTGCCCCGGACGACGACCTGCACAGGCCCGCCGCGCCGCTCGGCCTCGACATACATCTGGTCATGCGGCTCGTAGGCGTTGGCGACCTGCGCGCGGTTGTCGGGATGGTTGGTGATGAAGGTCTGGAAATCATCGACGAAGCGTGTGGCGGGGTAGCCGGTGGACAGGTGCACCACGTCGGCCACAAGGTAGCGGTTGCGCGCCATGCCGGACGCCTCGCCGCCCCAGAGCTTGAAGGCCACCGCATAGCGCCCGTCCGTTGTCTTGCGCAGGCCAAGCACCTGCGCCTTCAGCAGCATGTCGGACCAAGCGATGCGCCGGGCCTCGATATCGAGGCTGTCGAACACGTCGCCCGCGCGGGGGGTGTAGGATTCCGATAGCGTCGGCTCGCCAAAGACCTGGAAGATGCCCTTCACGCCGATGCCCTTGCCGACCTCGCGCAACGCATAGCCGGGAAAGCCCCAGATGTTGTCTGGACGGCTGAGGGAGTTCGACCGCAACCGTTCGTGATCCGGTATCTGGCTGTTCTTGCAGTACCTTTTATAGGTCTGGTAGCAGACATCCTCGGTGCCGATGGCTCGGATGGCACTGGCCGGGATGCCGTAGCAGCGCAAGTGATCGACCCAGACGAAACTGCCAAGCCCTCCGCCCACGGCGCAGAAACGAACCTCTTCCACCGGATGACCCGAGGCGCGCAACGACTCGATGCTGACCATGTCCTTGCCGTCGAACTCGGCGTCCGGAAAGGTGCGGCGCGCCGGTGGCGGGGCGTCGTCGTCGGTCATGATCAGGCGCGAGACAAGGCTTTCGTCGACCGCCACCCCCGCGATGCGGGTCACGTTGGCGGGGCTGTCGGCGGGGGCGAGCAGCTCCAGCAACCAGCCCGGAAGCGAGATCTGGTCGCCCACTTCCAGCACCTGTTCGCCGACGCGCGTGCCGTTGACATAGGTGCCGTTGGTCGAGCCTTCGTCGCGGACACTGACATCCGTGGCCGTGATGACAAGGCTCAGGTGCCGGCGGCTGACCGCGTCGCCGGTCAGCGGAACATCGGCGTCCTCCGCCTTGCCCAGCAGGAAGGCGCCCGGCTCTTCGCAAAGCAGGATGCGGCTGGCACCCATGGCGTTGCCGTCGATGCCGATCTGGCGGACCCGGAAGCGGACGGGGAATTGGATCATGCTGCTGTCTCCGTCATGGCCTTACGAATGCACCCAGTAAGAGGTGCCATCACCTAACCGCTGTCCGCAATAGCGGCAGTTTTCGCCCGGAAGATACGGGTTCAACTGGCGACATTCCTTGTTCGTGCAGCTCAGGCCCTTGCCCTCTTCCGCCGACATGATGCGCAGAAGCTGGCCGCGGATTTCCACCGTGTCGAGGTGATCCATCGCCGCCTTTTCCTCGGCATCCATCATGCGGCGATTATGCGCGACCTCGCCACCCTGTCCGCAGATCGCGGTAATGCCGCCCGCGCCGTCGGGGCCGATCATCACGAGACAGACCGCGCCCTCTGCCCGGACCTCGGCCAAGGCGGTCATCGCACTGCCCTTGCGGCGGCGCATCAACACCTCTGCCCCATTGGCGACCAGTGCTATGGACACGCCGTCGAGGTCCAATGCCTTCAGCCGCCCGGTGGACGAGCTGTCATAGACCAGATGCAGCGGCTGCCCGATGGCATCGACCTGCGCCTCTTTCGGGGCGCAGACCGTGACCTGCAGGCCGACCGTCTCGAATACGCGCATGGCGCCGGGCGCCATCCGGACCGTGCCGCCGCGCCCCAGCGTCACCGGCGGCGTTCCCGCCTGCCCGATCTGGGTGATGCCGTTCGACGAGGTATCGGTCACCACCAGCCCGCCCCCGGGCCCGGCGGCTATCGTCAGATGCTGGCGCGACAGCGTGCCGAACCCTTCGCCAAAATGCACCACCCTCCCGTCGCCTGCACTGATCCGCCCGACATTGTCGGCCCCGAAGCGGCCGATCTCTACCGGCAGTCGCAGGGTATGGGGCGTCAGCAAGACTGCCCCGGACCCGGCATTGCGGATCGACAGTTCCACATCGTCGCTCATGTCATCTGTCCCCGTGGTCCCTTGTGCGTTGGTGTCTATCTCTGCGGTGCCCTTCCCGGCAACTTGCCTGCGAGGCGCGCGTCATGGCCGCACCACCACGGCAAAGCAGCGCGTCAGCGTGCAGACCCGGGTAACGCTGCCCGAAAAGCGCGGCAGCGCCGAGCGTGGCAGTCCCGGCGGAGCCATCATGTGCGCGCTTTCCGGAAAGCCCGGCACGACCAGCGGGCGCAGTTCCGTTTCCTGCTGGGCCGGATCGACCAGCAGCGGCGGGTTTGGCACGGCCGGTTGCGGGGCGACGGGTCGCGGCAGGGTCGGTTGTGGCAAGACGGGTTGCGGCTGCACACGCTGCGGCGGGACTGGCTGAGGCTGCAAAGGTGTTGGCTGCGGTTGCGGTTGCGGTTGCGGGAGGGGTGGCTGCGGTTGCGGTTGCACGAGGGTTGGCTGCGGTAGAACAACCTGTGGCTGCGGCTGCACGGGAAGAGGTTGAAGCTGCTCCGGCGCGGCCAGTCCTTCCTGCAACTGGCCGACGCCGGGAAGTTGCGTCCCGGACGGAGCGAGATCCAACGAAGGTGATGGCACAGGGATTGGAGCCGGCACTGGTGCTGGTGCCGGTACTGGTGCGGGTACTGGTGCCGGGACAGGAAGCGGCGCCGGAGCAGGAACCGGTGTCGGTGCCGGGACCTGCACAATCGGCGGGTTCGCCTGTGCCGGTGCCGTCTGTGCGGGCGGCGTCCCCTGTGCAGGCGCAGGCGTCTGGACAGGAGCGGGAACCGGCGCAGGAAGATCCGCCGGTGCCGGAACAGGAACAGGCGCAGGAACCGGCGTGGGCGCAACCACCGGGGCAGGCGTCTGGACGGGAACCGGGGTCGGGGCCGGGATCTGAGCGGGTATCTGGGCCGGAATCTGGGCCGGAATCTGGGCCGGAATCTGACCGGGAATCTGGGCGGGGGCTTGTTGCGGCGGGGGTGCCGGAACCGGATTGGGCGCGGGCACCGGGGCCGGATTGGGCGCGAGAACTGGCGCGGGCAACTGTGCGGGCACCTGTGCGGGCGCGGGAACTGGCGTCTGGGTCGGCGATGCCTCCGGCACAACTGCGGGGACTTGCGGTGCGTTTGCCGCGCCATCGGCTGAGTCTGCACCATCTAAGGCCGGTGCTCCCACGACCTCGCCCTCGGCAGTGCCTGGAGGAGCGTCTGGGACAGCATCCGGAGCGACCTCTGGAGCAGCATCCGGGGTGGCAACAGGATCACTGGGCGCTTCAATAGCGGCATCCACGTCCAGATCGACCGGTGCCGGGTTGGCCTGCTTGTCGGGCAGCGGCCCGGTTGCCATCACCGGCTCGTTTTCGGCGGGCTCTGGCGCATCGGCGGGCAAATCGCCCGTTTCACCGTCGCTTCCGGGTGCAGGCGCGGCAGGGTCTTGCGCATCGGCGGTGGCTTCTGCGGGTTGTTCGGAGGGCTGGGGGCTGCCCCCTGCCGTCTGACCCTCGAGCCCGCCGGTGACGCCGGGGGCCGCAGCGCCGGGCACTGCGGCTGCGGCGTCGGGCGCAACCTCAGCAAGCTCGGCGGGTTGGTCGGCAGGTTCGGCCTCTGCAATCTCCGTTTCGCCCGCATCTGGCGTGGCTTCCTCGGGCGTTGCGCCCTCCAAAGCCGCGATGCCGATCCCGGCAGCAGGTGCCTCAACCGGATCGGCCTGAGCGATATCTGTCTCGTCAGGGGCCTCGGCCCCCTCGCCTGCCACATCGGTCGGGGTTGCATCCGGCGCAGTCGGTCCCGGCGTCTCAAGCAGTGGCGTGCCCGAGGCGAGATCGCGTGCGTCATCATTGCTCGGCAGGCCGACAAACAGCCCAAGTACCACCGCCGCCCCGCCGAGAAGGGCCGCAGGAACGATCCATCGTCGTCGGCCAGATGGTCGGTGCACATCCGCCGGTGTGGCCGGGCGGACGGTGCCGGTGCTGGCAGAGCTCGCAGATGTGGCGCTGGCAGATCCGGCAGCGCTGGCAGATGACGCGGCGGTGGTTCCGGCAACAGCCGCGGCCGCGCCCGCCACCATCGCCCGCTCGCCTGTGGCCGCGCTGGTGGCTCCGGTGGCGACAAAGGCGCCGCCGCTGTCGGTTTCCTCGACCAGTTGCAGCACCAGAATGGCCGTGTTGTCCTGTGCCGGGTCGTCCAGCTTGCGCAGGGCACCCATCAGGTGATCGGCAATCTGGCGGCTTGTGGCGTTGGCGCCAACGCCTTTCAGCACCGCCGCAATCTGCGCCTCTTCCAGATATTGCAACCCGTCCGAGGCCTGGATCAGCACATCGCCCGGGTCCAGCACCGTGGCCATCTTGGGCACATCCATGGACTTGACCGGACGCCCCATCAAAACCGAGGTCAGGGCGTTGCGATCGGGGTGGTTGGCCGCTTCTTCTGCGGTGATCTCACCGGCCTTCGCCATCTGGTCGATGATCGGCGCCATGGAGTGGTCTTCATTCAGCTGCCGCAGCTGGCCCTCGCGCCACAAGAACAGCGGGCTGTCCCCGACCGAGGCCCAGTAAAGCCGGTCCTCGAACATCACCGTGGCCAGAAACGTCGCCCCCATGCCTTGAAGGCGGCTGTCTTCCGCGGCGCGGTCGCGCAGCACATCGTTGGCAATATCGACGGCCGATTTCAGTTCGGCCTGAAGGTTCTGCTCCAGCGCCTCGCCATCATGGATAAGGAACTTGAGGTGGCTGACAGCATCGATCACCACCAACCGCGAGGCGAGATCGCCCGCCGCATGGCCGCCCATGCCGTCGGCCAGAACCGCAAAGCCGCGATTCATGCCGCCGTGGAAATCGGCCAGCAAGGTATCTTCCTGATAGGGTCGTTTTCCCTGCCAGAGGGCGGTGGCCACATCGTAGCCGATGCCATGCGCCGTGGCGCTGCTTTTGGCGGGCTTCAATTGTCGGACCAATCGAAATCGGGGCCGCAAAGCGCGACAAAGCGCAACGACGTGGCGCCGATGCGGATGGTGTCGCCGCTAGCCAGGCCCTCGGTCGTCAGAACCGGCGCGTTGTTGAGGCGCACAAGGTTCGTCCTGCCACCATGGCTGAGGTGAAACATCCGTGTCTCGTCATCATAGGTGACGAAGGCGTGCGGCTCGCGGCTGATGGTGTCGTCGCCGAAATCCAGCATCACCGGGTTGTCCGCGCCGCGCCCGAGCGCGTTCATGCCCGCAATCAGCGGCAGCGACGCGCCGCGCCCGGGACCCGCCGTCACGACCAGCCAGCCGACACAGGGTGGCACGGGATGGGCGGCCTCGGTGACCATGCTGTCAGCCTCGTCGCGGGCAGGCCCGCCGTAGCCGTGGATGCGGGTCTTGGGCCTTGCATGGCCCGACGCATCGCGACCCGACGCGTCGGCGGAAGCGGCCGGTGGCGGTGTCGCCTCCTTCGGGCGCATCTGAGACGATGGCGCCTCTTTCGGCTGCATCGCAGGGGCGGGTGGCGCCGCGTCCAGAGGGCGCGTCACGCTGGACGGCGGTGGCGCAGGTGGCGGCGGGGGTGGGGGTGGCGTGTCGACAGGCCGTGTCGCACTGTTGCCGCCCGAGGGCGGCAACGGTGGTGGCATCGCTCCACCGGCAGGGCCCGAGCCCATGGCCGGAAGGCCGCCGTCAAGCTCGTCATCGGTCAGGATGGGTTTCTTGGCCATGATCATCCTCAATCTATTGCCGCCGCCGCATATATGACTGTTTCCGACACCGCGTCGGTCACGCGCAGTCTGGTAGATGCCCCAACCCGGCACGGTGGAGGCATCTGCAAGTTCGTAACATATTCAAGGCGAAGGTGAAGGCTTTTGACAAGAGGCGCGAGTGGTGGAAACCCTCCGCGATATCAACGATATGCTCACGGGGGCGTGTAATTGGCAGCGCTTGCGCGGTTTCAATCGTCATCCGAGATACCGGCCCCGGCGCCAGCGGTGCGGCTGGCGTCCGTGGCGGGCGCATAGGTCCGGGCAGCAAGCGCGGAGAGGATCGCCGCCGTCTCCCGGGAAAGGGTCGCGCGGATGGCGCGACGGGCTGCGAGCGCGGGCCGCGATGCTGCGTCCCAGGCGATAAGCACCATGGCCGGATCATGCGATACGGGGTATCCCGACAGGGCATCTGCATGGATGCTCACCTCTACCTCCCCGACTGCCAAGGCAATTTCCCCCTCGCCTGCCAGATGCGCCAGGAACGGGGCAAGGATCAGCGGCTCGATGACGGGACCAATCGGGCCTTCGGGCAGATGGCCCAGATCGGAAAGATACGCTCCCAGGATCAGGGGGCAGATCACTCTGCCAGCAGGCGAAAGGCCGGGCAGGATCGGCACCAGCGCGCCGTGCGGCACACCGTCCGTCGCCACCAACAACCGCGCAAGCGCACCTGCGCCATCCCACCCGCGCTCGGACAGCCAGCGCGCGGCGCGGCCCGCGTCCTCTGCGACGCCGGGTGCGCGACTCGCGCCCCATGCGGCCTTTGCGACCAGCGCCTGCACTTCGCCCAATGCGACGGTGTCAGCCATGGGAAAGGGCCGGATAGCTCCAGTCATCGGCATTGGCCTGCGCCAGTTCGTCGGGGTACGGCGCGCCCTGGAACATTGTGATCCGCAGCCAGCGGTCGGACCGGGGATCGAACCGTGTTGCCCCGAAGAAGCTGAGCTTGGCGCGCAGCAGGTCTATCGGGGCCATGCGAGCGTGGATCGTGTTGTCCCTGATCTCGGCATAGGGATGGTCGCCGGCAATCTGCAGGCGGCGCACGGTGTGGCGGTGTTGCGGCGCGCGCAGCAGGAAGGCCGCTATGGGGCCGCTCTCCTGCGCCAGCGCGTGGTGCAACTGCGCCGCGTCATGGGCCGGGCAGAGCGGCTGCGCATAGGCGTCAAGATCCTCCTGCGCCCGTTCGCCCAGCCTCGGTTCCAGCTTTTCGGCAGAGGTATACCAGACCCGCGCCCGCGCCTCTGGCGCGTGCCAGTCGGTGGCAAGCGCGCGGGGATGGACCGCCTCGATCATGGTACGAAGGGTGGCCACGTCCATCTGCCCGTCGATGCGCGTATCGCTTTCATCGGCGGCCATGCATTCCGCCGCGCCGTCGATCAATGCCCCGTAAGGCTCCAGCATCAACGCGGTCAACTGCTCTTGCCCTTCCATACCCAGCACGTCCATTGCCCAGAGCCACAGGCGGTTCCACGGGTAATCTCCCGCAAGATCAGCGGTTTGCAGATGCGCGACCAGCGCAGCCATGTCGCCCCGCAACTCGGCCAGCTTGGCGATCTGTGCCCTATGCTCGGAGCGCCATTCCTCTGCATTCACCTGCGCTCGGGCGGCCAGATCGCGGAAACAAGCAATCTCCGCCGCCGTGGCGCGCGGCAACCCTCGCACTTCCGCCAGCGCCCATTCCCGCGCCGCGATCCAGTTGTGGATCAGGCGCGGGTGGTTCACGAGGAACGGCGCCATGCCAAGCCCGGTGGAATTGCCGATCCCGAAGCGGCGCCTTGCTGCCGGGTCCAGCCGCGCGGCGTCGGGGGATTTCGCCCGCGCCATGTGTTCGACCAGATCCATCACGAAGGCGCGGATCAGCCAGACGGTCAGCATCTCGGCCTGAAAAGGCGCGGCCAATTCGGGGCGGTCGGCAATGATGCCGCGGTCCGCCGTGCCGAACTTGGCCGAGCCGTAGACCGCCGTGGTGCGCATCAGATAGCCCACGCTGTCGACCAACGCGGCGTCCGGTTGACGTCCCGAGGCCAGCCTGTCTACCACATGATCCCACAGCCGGACCGAGCGGTTGGCGCGGCTCAATGTCAGCTCCCGCTCGCTGACGCGTCCAGCCTCCTGCAAGGGCACGTTGGCGCGCAGGCGTGCGATGTCCCGCGCCGTGGGCGCCCCGTCGAACAGCGCAAATGTGGCGTCCCATGCCGTCGCGATCACCCGGTCTGAGCGGTCGGCAGCCGGCAGGTCATGGGCAAAGGCCACCAGCGAATAGGTCCGCTCCGGCCCCTCTGCGGTATAAACGGCATGGCCGACACCCTGCGCATCGATCTGCCAATGGGGGCGATTGAAACGCCAGCTTTCGCGCTTCATCCGGCGCAGAAGCACCCGCATGAAACTCAACCTCGACTGGTGGAATGACCCCATCCGCGCAAGGCGCATCACCTCTTGCGGGTCGCGAAGGGGGATGTGCCTGTGCGCAAGGTCTTTCATGCGAGCGGCCCGAAGTTCTTGTCGAAGAAGGCCAGCCAATTACCCCCCATCACCGCCGCGACACCTGCCGCATCAAAACCCGCAGCCGCCAAGCCCTTCGCCAGATCTGGAAAATCCGCGTTGGACCGGAACCAGTCGGGCTGCGGCGGAAAACCCGGCGCGGCGGCGGAGCCTTCGCCATAGTCCACCCGCTTCGTCCAGCGCCCGACACGCATCCATTCGACGACGGAATCCGGCTGGTCCTGGCACAGGTCCGAGCCGATGCCGAAATGCTGCACGCCATACCGCGACGCCATCTCCGCGATCATCCCGCAAAAACTGTCGAGTGTGCAGGCGCTGCCATCCTTCAGGTGATGCGGATAAAGGGAAAATCCCATCATGCCGCCCACCACCACCACGGCCTCGATCACCTCCGCCCGCTTGTTGCGGCGCGCGGGGTGCCAAGCATGCGGGTTGGCGTGGGTGATGACGATCGGGCGGGACGAATGCGCTGCCGCCTCGATGGTCGAGCGGTCGGCGGCATGGCTCATGTCAACGACAAGGCCAATGCGGTTCATCTCGGCCACCACCTCGCGTCCCATGCGGGTCAGTCCGGTGTCGTGGTCCTCGTAACATCCCGACGCAAGCAGCGACTGGTTGTTGTAGGTCAGCTGCATGAAGCGCAGGCCAAGGGTGTGCAGGACCTCGACCAGCCCGATATCATCCTCGATGGGGCTCGGCGTTTGCGCGCCAAAGAGGATCGCGGTTCGGCCAGAGGCCTTGGCGGCACGCACGTCGTCGCCTGTGCGGGCCCGACAGATCAGATCGGCGTGGTCCTCGAACAGGCGGTTCCAGCGCTCGATCTGCGCGACCGTCTCGCGAAACATCTCATGGTAGGACAGCGTGACATGGACCGCGTCCACGCCCCCCGCGCGCATCTGCTCGAAGATGGGCCGGGACCAGTTGCAATATTGCAGGGCGTCGATGCGCATGGCGGGATGAGACCTTGTCGCTGGCGAAGGGTCAAGCGCTCAGGTCAGTCCTTCGGGTCGGGGCAGCGGTGCGGGCCGACCCGAAGGACTGTCTGTCTTCTCAGTTCCTGAAATACACGCGATACTTTTCTCGCACCGCAAGGTCGATATCCGGCGACAGGGTCGATCCACTTGTTGCCAGGATCATCTCCTTCTTCTTGACCGCATTGGCCAGCAGATCGGGCTTGCCCTGCTCGTCCCATTCCTTCGGGCTCATCCGGTTGCCTAGCTTGGGATAGACGAAATCGCTCTCCATCTGCGACAGGGTGTAGTCGGTGCCGAGGTAATGCCCCGGCCCCCCAAGGCAGACCTGTTCCATCTGGTCCAGTGCCAGCGTGACGTCGTTGACCTCGATCCCGCGCACACAGCGCTGCGCCTGCCCGATCAGATCATCGCTCAGGATCAGGCTCTCGAGGCAGAAGCCCAGCAGGGAGGCATGCATTCCCGCCGCCTCATAGACCATGTTCAGACCCGCCAGACCGGTCATGACGTTGGAGCACATCTGCTCCCACCCGGCCTGCATGTCGGGCATCTTGGCGTCCGACGCGCCGCCTGCCGCGCCGCCCGGCAACCCGTAGAACTGGTGCATCTGCGCGCAGGCCGCCGACATCAACGCCTGCTCGCCCGAGCCAAGGCACATCGCACCTGTCCGCAGGTCCAGCCCGAAGGGCCAGGTGCCGAAGATCGCCGGGAAGCCCGGCGACAAGGCGTTGACATAGACCAGCCCGGCCAGACACTCCGCCGTCGCCTGCATCACCGCGCCTGCAATGGTCGAGGGTGCCGTAGCCCCCGACATGCCCGCCGACAAAAGCAGCATCGGCATGCCCGCCTGAATGCACATTTCCATCGTCTGACAGCTTTCCGTCGCGAATTTCATCGGCGGCACGACAAAGCAGTTGGAGTTGGAGATGAAGGGCCGCGCGCGCCACGCCGCCTCCCCCCCCGCCAGAAGATGGATCAGATCGAAGCAAGGGCCGACATGGGACGGGTCCGAGAACGACGTGCCGATATGTTTGGTCGTGCCCGACACCGCACCGAAAATGGTGTTGAGGTCCATGTCGAGGTTGTCGGGAATATCCCGGCACACCATCGGGCGCTGGAAGAAGTGCACATTGTCGAGCGCGTTGGTGATCCGCGCTGCATCATAAAGGTCCTGCGCCGTGCATTCGCGGTAGCTGTTGTTGACCGCGTCGACGATATGCACCGCCGCCCCCGCCGTGCCGTAATGCACCTTGGGACCGGACAGGTGCATGTCATGCGCCGGGTCGCGGCCCACCAGCGTTATGTCGCGCGCGGCCTTGGACAGCGCCTCTTCCACCACGGCGCGCGGAAAGCGCAGGCGCTGATCCGGCCCCAGGATGGCGCCCACGCCCACCATCAGGTCGACGCCCGATTGCGGCGCATCGGCAAGGCCGATGTGCTCCAATGCCTGCAACGCGGCCTCGTGGATCTGCACCACCTGCGCATCGGTCAGCACCTTCAGCGTGCCACCCTTCATACCCGCCCGGATCGGGCGCATCTCGTCGGGCAGAGCTGCCGCGCGCGCTGCAACCCGCGCCGCACGGCCACCGCCACGGCGGCTTTTACTTTCCAGAATCTCGCCCATTGGCGCTGCCCTCCTTGAGCATTGCATCAATCTCCGCGCCCTTGGCGCCCGCCTTCAAAACCGTGAAATCGCCATTGGCGATGCCGGACATCCCGTCGCGGATCGCCGCATGGGTCATTCTTGCCAACTGCCCGCCGACCGAAATTCGCCGCACGCCCATCGCCCCCAGATCGGCAAGCGACAGGTCGCGCAGGGGTCCCGCCACCAGCGCGTTGACCGGCGCGGTTACCGCGCCCAGCACGCGCGCCAGTTCCTCCTGGCCCGGCGGAACCGGCAGGTAGAGGCAATCCGCCCCCGCCGCCTCGAACGCCTGCAAACGGCGTATCCCTTCCTCCAACCCGTAAAGCCCGTTCATCACGCCATCGGCGCGCGCGGTCAGCACGAAGGGACGCCCGAGGCCGCGCGCGGCCGCCACGGCGGCGCGGATGCGTTCCACCGCCAGATCGAACCCATAGGCCGACACGCCACCCTCAAACGCCGTATCCTCGATCCCGCATCCGGACAGCCCGGCCTCTGCAGCCAGCCGCACGGTTTCGGCCACCAAATCGGGCGCATCGCCAAAGCCGTTCTCCAGATCGCCCGACACCGGCACGCCCACGGCACCGACGATCTCTGCCGCATGGCTCAAGGCCTCGTCCCGCGACACGCTGCCCATGTCCGGGCGGCCAAGCGTGAACGCATGGCCCGCCGAGGTGGTGGCCAAGGCCACCGCCCCCATCGCCGCCATCATCCGCGCCGAGCCGCGATCCCACGGGTTCGGCATCACGAAACAGGCCTGCCGATGCAGGTCCGCAAAGGTTTCATGGCGGTCGGACATCTTCACGACAGCCTCCAAAGAGCTTGGCGCACGATGATCTTGTGCGGAATGACAACCACGGCAAGATAAAGCCGCCCGGTCCAATTGTTGAACCAGATCCGCGTGGTCAGGCTGACCGCGTCAGCGCCGCGCTCGGTCTCCAGCGTGAAGGTCAGGTGCCGGTCCACCAGCCCCAATTCGTAGCTTTCGGGCCGCTCGTGGACCACCGGAAGGTCCAGCATTCCGCGCCCCATCGTGGGCGCGACAAGGCCGAAAAGGCCCACAATCCCGTTGCGCACAGCCATCGCACCCCGCACCCATCCGGGCATCGTGCCCAGCGCCACCTCATAGGCCGCGCGCGCCGTTACCAGGTCATCCCTCACCGGCGCATGGTGGGTGTCGGACCAATCCGGCGATCGCAGGGGGCGTTCAAGGCGGCTCATGCCGGCACCCTCAGTCGGCTGGCGATCTCGGTGATATGCGCGGGACCCACCTCGCAGCAGCCGCCGACAATCGTGGCGCCCTGATCGATCCACGCCATGACGTGATCGGCATATATTTCCGGGCCCAGATCGCGCCGGGCGCTCAGCGCATCAACCGTGGGCGCATCCTTGAGGAAGTCCTTGGTGATCTGGGTAAAGCCGTTCGCATAAGCCCCAAAGGGCAGGCCTTTGCGCGCCAGAAGCTCGAGCGCGCGCGGCATCGCCTCGGGGGCCGAGCAATTCGCCAGCAGCGCCGCCGCACCGTCCACCATCGCCAACGCGTCGCCCAGCGGCTCGCCCGAGCGCAGGCGCGTGCCGTCCGCATCATCGACGGTGAACGCAAGCCACACCGGCAGGCCGCTGTCCCGCGTGGCGTCCATCACCGCCCGCACCTGCGCCAGAGAGGCGATGGTTTCGGCGATCAGCAGATCGCAGCGCCTCGCCAATATCCCGGCCACCTCGGCGTATAGCGCGACCGCCTTGGCGTGCTCGGGCGCCACATCGGCCCGGTAGGACGCGCCCAATGGCCCGATCGAGCCCGCGATACGGCCCCGCCCATGCGCCGACCGCGCGGCCTCGGCCTCGCGCAGCGCCATGTCATACAGGGTCGCGAACTGATCCTCGATGCCCGCACGCACCAGCCGGTCGCGGTGAATCGCATAGGTGTTGGTGGTGGCGATATCCGCGCCCGCAGCGAAGTAGTCCCGGTGAACCTCGCCCACCAGATGCGGCGCGGCCCGCATCACATCGGTCGACCAGAGCGGCGTCGGCGGCTCTTTGGAACGCGCCACAAGCTCCTGCCCCATGCCGCCATCGAGAAGCGTGATCATGCTCTTTCCTCCCCTGATCCCCTGCCCTGCAATAACAGCCCATCCCGCCCGGTCATGCCCGTATCCTCGCATTGTCCGCGTCCCAGATCGGTCCGTCGCCCATCACTTCCGCCCGGCACATCTGCCCGAAGATATTCACCTCAACCTCCGTGCCCACGGTCGCCAGATCGGCGCGCAGCATCGCCAGCGCCACGGAATGCCCGACGCGGTAACCCCAGGCTCCGCTGGTCGTCTCACCCACCACGACGCCATCCTTCAGGATGGTCGACATCGAAGGCGCATCCGCCGCGCCCGCGTCGACCTTCAACACCGCGAACCGCTTTTTCACCCCGCGCTGCTTTTCCGCCAGAAGTGCCGCCCTGCCCGGAAAATCCTGCGGTTTGTCGAACTTGATGAAGCGCTCCACCCCGCCTTCCAGCAAGGAGTAATCGGTCGACAGATCGCCCTTCCACGCCCGATACCCCTTCTCGATCCGCAAGCTGTTGAGCGCCCACATTCCGAAGGGCTTCGCCCCGGCACCCAGCACCGCTTCGTAGAGCGTCGGCATCGCTGCGTTGTCGGCATGGATCTCCCACCCCAGTTCGCCCGCGAAACTGACCCGCACAAGGTGACACACCTGTCCGGCCACCACCGCCGGCTGATGGCTCAGCCACGGCAGGGACAGATCGGCCTTGGCGCCCAGCGCCTCGAACAAGGCGCGCGCTTTGGGGCCGGTCACGATCAGGGTCGAGACCTCTCGCGAGTGATCCGTCAGGCTGACGCCCTCGGGCAGGCCACCCGATCCATGGGCGCGCCACAACACCTCATAGTCATGCCATTGAGCAGTCGCCGCCGTAATCAGCGTGAAATTATCGTCGCCATGGCGCAGCACCGACATCTCGGTCAGGATGCGGCCACGCTTGTCGGGGAAGTAGGCAAGGTTCATCCGGCCCACCTTGGGCAACGCGCCCGCAATGCGTCCCGCCAGCCACTCGGCGGCGCCCTCACCGCTGAGCCCGAAGCGCGAGAAACCGGGCAGATCAAGGACGCCCACGCCATCCCTCACCGCCTCGCATTCCTCCCGCACCCGGGCTTCCCACGGCCCCGCACGCTCCCATGTCTCCGTCGCCTCCAGCGACACGTCATCACCCGGCGCGGCGAACCAGTTTGCCCGCTCCCAACCACCATAGGCCCCCATCTGACCGCCCAAACCGCGCACCCGCCCCTGCACCGGCGACAGTTTCTGATCGCGCCCGGCAGGCCACGACTTCCAAGGAAAATGCATCGCGTATTCGTGGCCATACGTCTCCAGCGCCTTGTCGAGGCAGTGCCGGTGGTCGGTGAAGTCGGTATACCGGCGCGGATCGCAGGCCCACATGTCCCACTCCGTGCAGCCCTCGGTGATCCACTCGGCCAATACCTTGCCCGCGCCCCCTGCCTGCACGATCCCGAAGGTAAAGGAATGCGCCTCGAACGCGTTCACGACCCCCGGCATCGGCCCGATCATCGGCAGGCCATCGGGCGCATAGGGAATCGGCCCGTTGATGTTGCGCCCGACGCCGCCCTCCCCCAGCACCGGCACCCGCGCCATGGCATCCTCGATATACCATTCCAGCCGGTCCAGATCGTCGGGGTAAAGCTGGAACGAAAAATCCTCGGGCATCGGATCATCGGGCGTCACCCAATGCGCGCGGCAATTCCGCTCGTAAGGGCCAAGGTTCAACCCGTTCTTGTCCTGCCGCAGGTAGTATGAGCTGTCGACATCGCGCAGCAACGGCAACTTGCGGCCATTGGCCTTGGTCCATTCCGCGACAGCGGGGATTTCCTCGGTCAGGAAATACTGGTGGCTCATCACCACCATCGGCACCGTGCACCCGCCATGAGGCTTGAACCACTCGCCCACCCGCTGCGCATAATATCCGGCCGCGTTCACCACGTACTCGCAGCGGATCTCCCCCTGCGCGGTCTCTACTATCCACTCGCCGCCATTCTTGCCAAAAGCGTCCCGCCGCACTCCCGTCGCGGGGCAGAACCGGATGATCTGCGCCCCCAGATCGCGCGCGCCCTTCGCCATCGCCTGCGTCAACTGTGCCGGGTCGATATCGCCATCGTAAGGGTCGTAGAGGATCGCACTCAGATCATGGGTTTCAAGGAACGGATACATCTCGCGCGCCTCGTCCAGATCCAGCATCCGCATGTCGATGCCCTGATACTGCGCCATCCCCAGCACGCGCTGGAATTCCTGGCGGCGCTCCTTGGTGTGACCCAGCCGCAGGGACCCCGTCACATGGTAATTCATCGGATAGCCGACATCGTCTGCCAGCGTCCGATACATCTCCAGCGAATAGCGCTGCATGTTCAGCACCGCCCACGAGGTCGAGAAGTTCGGGCAATTCCCCGCCGCATGCCATGTGCTGCCGGCGGTCAACTCGTTCTTCTCCAGCAAGACGCAATCGGTCCACCCCGCCTTCGCCAGATGATAGAGCGACGACGTGCCCACGGCCCCGCCCCCGATGATCACCACACGCGCGCTGCCCGGTAGATCCGCCATGCTTCACCTCCCCTGTTTGCGGCCGACTATCGCTGCAGTCCAAGGCCACTTCAATTCGCCATTCACATCTGTTTTGATCGGAATAACCGATCAGGAGACGCCCGCATGCAGATCGACCAAGTCGAAACATTCATCGACCTTCTCGAAACCCGGTCGTTCAACCGAACGGCGGACCGGTTGGGCGTGACCCAATCCACCATCTCGGGCCGAGTGAAGGCCCTTGAAAAGGCCTTGGGCGAGCGTCTCTTCAACCGCTCCCGATCGGGAACCGAGCCCACCACGGCGGCGCTCAGGTTCGAGACCCACGCCCGTGTCCTGCGCCGCGCCTGGGCTGACGCGCAGGCCGATGTGAAACCCTATGGCGCCGCCGTCATGCTGCGCATCGGCATCCAGCACGACCTGCTGGAAAATCACGTGGCCGACTGGCTGGCATCCCTGCGCGCCGCCCTTCCCGATTGCGGCTTTTATGTCGAGGGCGACTACAGCCAGCAGATGTGCCGTGATCTGGAGGCGGGCGCGCTGGATCTGGGCGTGGTCTACACACCCCGTCCCTCCCCCGACCTCTATTTCGAAAGCATGGGCGAGGTAGCCTACCAGATGATTTCCACCGACGCCCGCACCCTCGCCACCGTCCAACCCGCTTCCTACATCTTGCCCAACTACGCCCCCGCCTTCGCGCAAACCCATGCGTCGTTGCTGCCGGGCCTCTCGGAAGGCTCCGTCTCGTCCGGCCAGGCCGCCGCCGTCCGGGGCCTCCTGCAAGCGCTTGGCGGCACCACCTACCTGCCTACGGAAACCGCCCGCTCCCTCATCGCCGAGGGCGCGGCCCACGCCGTCCAGAACGCCCCCACCATCCACCAGCCGGTCTTTGTCGCCATGCACCTGCGCAACCGCCACCGTGCCGCGTTCCGCCGCATGGCAAAACTGCTCCGTGACCGCATTCCGGCCTGACGCGCTCCCCCCTCCATGTGCCAAAAATATCCCGGGGGAGTCCGCAGGACGGGGGCAGCGCTCCCCAACAGCGCCAGCCACACCCCCCTTGACCGTTACCTTCACCGACGCACGAACACCTCGTTCCCCTCTTCCTCCGGCTCATCATCGACCAGTTCCATCGGGAACCCGTCTGCCAACACCTCCAACCCGGTCGCCGTCTCCAGCAACTCGATCATGCGGTCCGACTGCGCCTGGCGTCCCAATATCCTCTGCCCCTCGGTCAGCATCGCGATCATCTTCGGCGACAGCTCCAGCCCCACCCCGAACCGGTCCGCGATGGCCTGAAACAGTCCCACATCCTTCTGCACCAGATCGAGCGTGAAGTTCACATCGCGTGAGCCGGACAGGATCAACTGGCTCTCGGTTTCGTGCACGAACGAATTGCCGGACGAGATCGCAATCGCCTCGTAGGTTGTGGCCATATCCACCCCCGCGGCGCGCATCACCGTCAGCGCCTCGCACAGCATCAGCAGATGTCCCGTCGCGAGGTAATTCGTCATCACCTTCAGGGTCGACGCGGCCCCCAAGGGCCCCGTATGCAGCACACGGCGACCCATCTTCGTGAGTAACGGGAACACCCGGTCGAACACCGCCCTCTCGCCGCTCATATAGATCGAGATATTGCCGGTATCGGCCCTGTGGCATCCGCCCGAAACCGGGCATTCCGCAACCTTGCCGCCCCTGGCTTCCACCAGCGGCGCAATCCGCAAGATCTCGGCGGCATCTGTCGTCGACATCTCCATCCAGATCTTGCCCGGCCCGATCTCCGGCAACATAAGGTCAACCACCGCCGCCGAAGCCGCGGGCGACGGCAGGCACGTGATGACCACGTCGCAGTCCCGCATCATCGCCGCCGGATCTTTACCCGCTGCGGCACCCCGGTCGACGAAACGCTCCACCGCAGCTCCGTCCAGGTCGTGGACCGCCAGGTCCACCCCGTTGCGCAGCAATGATCCCGCCAGCTTCGCCCCGACCGAGCCCAACCCGATAAATCCAACTTTCATCGACATCCTCCGCTTGTCCCAGCGCACAATGCGCAGCCCATCGCCCGTCAGACCGCCAGAATGCGACATCGGCACCGTCGATCCCAACCTCCGAGCCATTTCGCCCGTTGCCGCAACCAACCTCCCATCCGCGTCGCCGGGGCAATGTAGACGGATGAATTGACGACGCGCCGTGACGGAGCACCACCGTGGCGGCTTTTCCATGCCCGGTCGGGACCATCGAAGAGGGTCGGGCCGACAGGCCGGGTGCCAGCAAGATGGCCGCGCGTCACCTTCCGGTTTCCCTTACCTTCTGCCATTCTGGTGACGTGATTAACTGCCAAAGGTGGGCAGTGGAGCGTCGCGTTCCAAATGAGGGGACTTCATTAGTTGAGCGGCATTGGCAAATTGACCCGTCGCGGCCTGCTTTTGGGCGGCGGCGCGGCTTTGGGGTATTTGGCCGGACGCGCCTGGGCGCCGGGGCTGTCGCAACTGGACGGCATCAGCCGGACCGGTGGAGATCCGGTAGGCGATGGCCTTTTCCTCAACGATGCCAGCGGCTTGTCGGCAACCCCTATCCATATCCACAACCGCCCGGCGGCCCATGGCGATGCGCTGGTCGAGGCGTTCCGGGCCGAACTTGCCGCAGCCAGCGCCGAAAACCGCCCCGTCTGCGTCTCGGCCGCACGCCATTCCATGGGCGGCCAGTCGATCCCGCGCGATGGGTTTGCGCTGACCGTCGATGACGCCTGGATCGAGCCCGATACCGCGGCGCTTACCTACCGCGTGAACGGCGGCGCGCGGTGGCGCGACGTGATCCAGGCCCTTGATCCATTGGGCTTTTCCCCCGCCGTCATGCAATCGAACCACGACTTCGGCGTTGCCGCGACGTTTTCCGTCAACGCCCATGGCTGGCCCGTGCCCTACGGCCCCATGGGCGCAACCGTTCGCTCCTTGAGGATGGTTCTGCCCGATGGGGAACTCGTCACCGCGTCGCGCACCGAAAACGCCGACTTCTTCGGCCTCGCCATGGGTGGCTACGGGTTGATCGGCCTGATCGTCGATCTGGAAATCGACATGGTCCCGAACCAGCGCCTGACGCCCTCCTTCGCCGTCATGCCCGCGTCGGAATTCCCCTCGGCGTTTCGCGCTGCGGTAGATGATCCCCTGTTCCCAATGGTTTACGGGCGCCTGAACGTCGCCCGCGACACCTTCTTCGAAGAGGCGCTGCTGGTATCCTACAGTCCCACTCCGGACCAGACCGCCCTGCCCGCCGCCACGGAATCCGGCATCCTGTCCCACATCGCGTCCTACGTTTACCGCGGCCAGGTGGGACGGGAGGGGATGAAATCCTTTCGTTGGTGGGTCGAATCGGGCCTCGGCCCGCGCCTTGGCGGGGAGAGTACGCGCAACACGCTGATGAACGAGCCTGTCATCACGCTCGACGATCGCGACCCCACCCGCGTCGATATCCTGCACGAATATTTCGTGCCTTTTGAGGCCTTTGACGGGTTCCTTGCCGCCTGTCGCGAGGTCATTCCCGATGCCTTTGTCGAATTCCTGAACGTCACCCTGCGCTTTGTGGACAGCGATCCGACCAGCCTTCTGGCGCATTCCCCAACGCCCCGTATCGCCGCCGTCATGTCTTTTACCCAGGAACTGACCGGGCGCGCCGAAGCCGACCATGCCCGCATGACGCGCCAACTGATTGACCGGATTATCGAAATCGGCGGCAGCTACTACCTCCCCTACCGCCCCCATGCGACCCTGCCACAATTCACCACCGCCTACCCCCGCGCGCGGGAATTTGCGGCCGCAAAACGCGCCCTCGACCCCGACCTCAGATTGCGTAACAATCTGTGGGATATCTACATGGAGGGATTATGAGCCTTATCAGACGCTTATGCCTGGTTTACGCCGTCATCCTTCTGGGGGCGGCTGCGATCAATTACATTCCGGGGCTTACCGACGAGAACGGCCTAGCCTTCGGTATCTTCGCGCTCGATCCATTCGACGACGCGCTGCATCTGGTTTCGGCGATCTGGGCGTTTCTATCGGGCCTGATCTCCAACCGCTCGGCGCGGACCTTCCTGATCCTCTTCGGCGCAGCTTACCTCGGCGACGGGATCTTAGGGATATTCACAGGCTGGGGATATCTCGATTTTGGGATTTTCACCAATGAAAACATCGGCATGGACTGGTCCTATCAACGCATAGCGGCAAACGTTCCACACATCGCCCTTGGCGGCATCGCCCTGCTGGCAGGCCTTCTTGCCGGCCGCCGCGCATGAGAACCCTCGCCCGGATCATCAGGCGACTGTTGCTGGCGTTGCTGCTCCTTGTGATCGTGCTGGCAAGCCCGGTCATCTATGTCGAAACCATGTGCCGTGGCGACGCCACGCCCGCGCCCTCGGCAGCGCTATCGGGCGAAACGCGCCCCGAAATACGCACGCTGCTGACCTATCCGGAATGGCACATCGTCCACGCCTACGACGATTACGCCGTCACCATCCGTGATGACGATCCCCATGATTTCAACTACTTGAGCGCGATCTTCGGCTATTGGTCATCGCTCTGCACCCTGACCGGTGAAAGTGCCCAATTGGGCGAGATCGACGGGCCTACCCGGCAATTGGTCCATGTGATCGGCGTCTCGTTCACGTTCGAGATGCTGATGAAAGGCGCTTACGAGGAAACCATTGGCCGGATCGCGACGATCATCCGCGGGCCGCAACACGCGCGCCTCGACAATCTTTCTGCCCAGCAAGCTGCCGAATATGCAGCATTCTTGCAGCAAACCCCTTGGTATCGCTACAACTTCCGCGCCGATGCCGCGACCCTGAACGCCGCCGCCACAGACGCTGTGCGCGACCGCGAACGCGCGACGGCACTGGGGCTGGAACATCTGGCGCGCGCCGCCTATGCCGATGTGATCGGGCGCGCCGTGGCGGCAACCGGGTTCGATGACCTGACGCTGCAAATGGTGGTGCAAGGCCTGTCGTCCGAAGAACTGGAAGCGACGGCGGGCGTTACCGCGCTGGGCAATGTCGGGGGCGGGATCGAGGTGGAAACCCCCCGCTACCGCGAACTGACCGGCATTCTTGCCCGATGGGCCGATCAGGGCGCGGTGTTCCTTGATATGGCGGGCAACGACCAGATCATGTTCACCGCGACCTCGGACGCGGCCACGCAAGACGGCGCCTTGGCCAATCTGCCCCGCCAGGGCTACGGCGACACACGCCACCTGTTCCTCGTGCCCGTCACCGGACTTGCGGACGCCCTGCGCGGACTGGCCGCGCGCGGCATGCGGTTGGAACATATCCATGACTATTAGGCGCCTGGCGCTTGCCGTGCCGATCCTTTTGGCGGCGTGGATCGGCACGTTGGCCCTTGTCATGCGCGTGGGCGCCGAAGCCCCTGCGGCCTTCGTTCCCTTCCCGCCTGACCGGTTTCTGGACGCCCTGCCGCAAGATATCACCGTCACCAGCCGCTCGAACGTGTCGCTGACGCTGCGCAGCGACGCGCCGGACCTGACCGCGCGCCTTTACACGGCAGGCGCGTGGCTCGTCCTGCCTGCGGGGCTGGAGGCATGCATCCCGAATTTCCTCAGGGAACCAACCGTTTAAGCTGGCCGCGCCCGCTGCAGCATACCGAACAGATCACGCGGGTCGTCGGGATCGGCGACCATGTCAAGATCGTCATAAAGACCCGTCCCCGCCAGTTGATCCCGCACGTAGCGCAGCGCCGAGAAATCCTCGATCGCAAACCCCACCCCGTCGAAAAGGGTGATCTGGCCCGCGCTGCGGCGGCCCTGAACGGCCCCGGTCAGCACCTGCCAGATCTCGGTCACCGGGAAGTCTGGCGGCATCTGCTGGATCTCGCCCTCGATCCGTGTTTGCGGCGGATACTCGACGAAAACGTCGGCGCGCGACAGGATATCGCGGTGCAGTTCCGTCTTGCCGGGACAATCGCCGCCGATGGCGTTGATGTGCACCCCGCTGCCGACCATGTTGTCGGTCAGGATTGTGGCAAATTGCTTGTCGGCGGTACAGGTGGTGATGATCTGCGCGCCTTCGATCGCCTCTTCCGGCGTGCCGCAGGCAGTCAGATCGAAACCCAACCCGTTGAGGTTGAGCATCATTTTCTCGGTCGCCGCCCCGTCGATGTCGTAAAGCCGCAACCGGTCCACGCCGCAGATCGCGCGGAACGCCATCGCCTGAAACTCGGACTGCGCACCATTGCCGATCAGGGCCATGGTCCGCGCGCCCACAGGCGCCAAGGCACGGGCCACCAGCGCCGACGTGGCGGCCGTGCGCAGCGCCGTCAGCACCGTCATCTCGGACAGAAGCACCGGATACCCCGTGGAAACATCGGCCAAAAGGCCGAACGCCGTCACCGTCTGCAACCCCGCCTTCATGTTGCCGGGATGGCCGTTGACGTATTTGAACCCGTAAACCTCCCCATCCGACGTCGGCATCAACTCGATCACGCCCTCGGCGGAATGGGACGCCACGCGCGGCGTCTTGTCGAAGCTCTCCCAGCGCCGGAAATCGGCCTCGATATACTCGGCCAGGCCGCGCAGGACGGCATCGATGCCGATCTGATGGACCAGCCGCATCATGTTGTGAACGCTGACAAAAGGCACGTAGGCAAGGCGGGAGGGTGCGGGCGCGGTCATGGGGATCATCCGTGGTGGCGGGTGGGTCTGTCGAAGATGCGGCGGCCAAGGAGCGAGGCGGTCAGGTCCACCATCAGCAGCGCCGTCTTGCCGCGTTCGTCGAGGAATGGGTTCAGTTCGACAAGGTCGAGCGAGCCGACAAGGCCGCTGTCGCACAGCATCTCCATCACCAGATGCGCTTCGCGTTCCGTCGCGCCACCCGGCACCGTGGTGCCCACGGCAGGCGCGATCGAGGGATCGAGGAAGTCGACATCCAGCGACACATGCAGGACGCCCCCCGCCGCCTCCACCCTGTCAAGAAATGCCGCCAGCGGCGCGCGGATGCCGGTCTCGTCGATCATCCGCATATCGACGGCGTCGATGTCCATTTCCAGCAGCAGATCATGCTCGGCCCGGTCAACCGAGCGCAGGCCGATCATGCAGATATTCGCGGGATCTACGACAGCCTTCAGTGGGGGAAAGGCCTCGAACCCCGGACGGCCGGTGATATAGCCGACGGGGGTGCCATGCAGATTGCCGCTGCCGGTCGTGGCGGGGGTGTGGATATCGGAATGCGCGTCAAGCCACAGCACGAAGAACGGCGTGCCCGCCTGTGCGTGATGTGCGGCCATGCCCGACACGGTGCCAAGCGCCAGAGCGTGGTCGCCGCCCAGAAAGATCGGCATGCCGTGGGGCGCATGGCGCTCGGCTGCTTCCGCCAGCGCCATGGTCCAACCGACATTTTCCGCCAGCGCGTGGATCGGGCTGCCCTCGGGCGTCGGCACATCGACGGTGACCGGCAAAACATCGCCCGCATCTGTCACAGTGTGCCCCATTGCCACGATCGCTTCGACAATGCCCGCCGTGCGAAAGGCATCGGGGCCCATCACGCAGCCCCGGCGGCGTTTTCCGGCGTCCATGGGCGCGCCTATCAGGATGCAATTTTGTGTCATGGCGTGGGTATCGCTCCAAATCGGGTGTAGCTGAAGCGCACATTTTGCGCGATATGGTCGGTAGATCAATCGAAACGGATGATCTCATTGGACAACACGGACAAGGCTCTCATCGGAATGCTGCGCAAGGACGGGCGCGCGGCACTGTCCGATATCGCCCACACGCTTGGCATCACCCGCGCCACCGTGCGCACGCGGCTGGAAAAGCTGCAAGCATCTGGTCAGATCGCGGGGTTCACCGTGCAGACCCACGCCGACATCACGGCGCAGCCCGTTCGCGGCCTGATGCTGCTGGCGATCGAGGGGCGTGGCACCGCGCGCATCGCGCGCGCGCTGAAATCCATGCCGGAGATTACGGGCGTGCATTCCACCAACGGAAAATGGGATTTGATCGTCATGATCGGCGTGGCCGATCTGCGCGCCTTCGACCGGGTGCTCAATGAAGTGCGCCTGATCGAAGGGGTGCTCAACAGCGAAACCAGCCTGATGCTGTCCACTCTCTGAGTTGTAAGTAGGATGGCGCGCTGACATGCCCTAGCTTAGCCGAATGCCGGACCAAGCCTTCTCGTTCTCGGACCATCCCCCCGCCGTGGCCGCGCGCCTGCGCCGAATGCAAGGCCGGACTTCCCGCCCATGACGTGCATTGCCAGACGGATCTTGTCAGCCGCTACCGCACCCTTTTCCCCGACGCTTTCACCTATGCAGGAAACCGCGCCGTGATCTTGCCTGATACCGGCTCTCTCAACGAAGCCGCTTTCCAGCAGATCGCCGCCATGGCCCTGACATACCATCGCGACAAAACTCGCTAGCCCCGGCGCCCCTGCTTCATCTTTTCAAAAATACTCACGGGGAGAGTTTGAGAGGGGCCGTCAGCCCCTCTCAAGGCGCACAAAGCACAACGCAGATC
>JBBQHZ010000006.1:0-60266 GCA_038324445.1 Rhodobacterales bacterium
CCTTGGGCGCCGACACCGAGACGGTGTTCGCCGAGCTCGACGCCGCCGGTGCGGACCACGCGGCAGGACCCGACACCAACCGGGAACCTTCCGACTCGGGACGCGAGACGCCCCGAGGAGCGTCGGCGTAGAGAACCGCACGTGGATGCGGGCCCCAACGACTCCTCGAGGCGGCTACGCCCCGGAGTGTGACGAAACCCGCCGGGGTTTCCCACCACCGACTGTGGAAAACCCTGGGGACGGGCGGTGGACATCCGGTGGACGACCGCCACCGCGCTGGGGACGACGGTGTGGACGAGCGCGCGCGCCGCGCGCCCCTCGGGTGCGTCGAGGACCGGCGCCCCGGTCGGTCCCGCCACCACCGGGTTGTCCCCAGCGTCGTCCCCAGGTGCGTTGCGGTCGTCCCCAGCGTCGTCCCCAGGATGTCCCCAACGTCATCCCCAACCCGGTCCCCGGCACCCCTGGTCGGCGGCCGGATCGTCGGCTACGAATACGCCCCTGCCCGACGAAAGGGAATCGAGTGGGCTTGACGAACGAGCAGATCGCGGCGGCAACCGAGGGCCAGACCATCGGCACCCTGTTCCGCGATGCGGTCACCGACCACGGCGACCGTGTGGCGCTGCGCTGGCGTGACGGTGACGACTGGCAGGAGATGACATACGCGCAGTACGGCGAGGCCGCCACGCGCCTGGCCACCGCCCTCACGGGCCTCGGGATCGGCCCCGGCGACCGGGTCGCGTTGATGATGCGCAACCGGCCCGAGTTCCACGTCGCCGACGTCGCGGTGGTGCTCGTCGGCGGCACGCCGATCTCGATCTACAACTCGTCGTCGCCGGACCAGATCGCCTACCTCATGGGCCACTCCGGGGTGGGCGCGGCGATCGTCGAGGACGAGCGGTTCCTCGCGTCGGTCCTCGCCGTACGCGACCAGCTGCCGACCCTGCGCGAGATCGCGGTGATCGAGCCCTCCGCGTCAGGTGTTCCCGACGGCGTGCACACCTGGGCGGACCTGTTGCGGTCCGAGCCGGGTGATCTCGACACCCTCGCCGCGATCGCGAAGCCGTCGGATCTCGCGACCGTCATCTACACGTCGGGGACGACCGGGCCGCCCAAGGGCGTGATGCTCGACCACGCGAACCTCACGTGGACCATCCGGTGCACGCGCGAGGCGTTCGGCGACATCGAGGTGGAGGGCGCGCGTCTCGTGTCCTACCTGCCGATGGCGCACATCGCCGAGCGCATGGTCACCCACTACGGCGGCATCGCGAACCACTACGAGGTGACCACGTGTCCGGAGCCGGGCCAGGTCGCGAAGTACCTCCCGGAGGTGCGCCCGCAGGTCTTCTTCGCGGTGCCGCGCGTCTGGGAGAAGGTGCACGCCGGGGTGATGGCGATGGCCAGTGCCGACCCGGCGCGCAAGGCGCAGCTCGACGCCGCGCTGAGCGTCGGGTTGCAGGTCTCCGACCACACCGCGCGCGGTGAGGAGCTTCCGGCCGATCTCGCGACCGCGTGGGAGGAAGCCGACGCCGGTCTGAGTGCCGTGCGGACCCTGCTCGGGCTCGACGCGCTGATCGCGGCGATCAGCGGTGCCGCACCCATCGCGGTCGAGATCTTCGACTTCTTCCGCGGGCTCGGCGTGCCGCTCAGCGAGGTCTACGGCATGAGCGAGTCGACCGGGCTCATGAACTGGGACGCGTTCGCGATCCGCGCCGGGACGGTCGGTCGTGCGGTTCCGGGTCTGGAGCTGAAGCTCGCGGAGGACGGCGAGGTGATCTGCCGCGGTGGTTGCGTGTTCCGCGGCTACCTCGACGAGCCGGAGAAGACGGCCGAAGCGCTCGACGCCGACGGCTGGCTCCACTCGGGTGACATCGGAGTCATCGACGCCGACGGCTACCTGCGCATCGTCGACCGCAAGAAGGAGCTGATCATCACCGCGGGCGGCAAGAACATCTCGCCGTCGAACCTCGAGTCCTCACTGAAGGCCCAGCTGCTCATCGGCCAGGCCTGCGTGATCGGCGACCAGCGTCCGTTCATGAGCGCGCTCGTCGTGCTCGACCCGGACACCGCGCCACCCTGGGCATCCCAGCACGGGATCGATGCGACGAGCCTCGCCGAGCTCGCCGACCACCCCGAGGTCGTCGCCGAGGTGGACCGCGAGGTGGAGGCCGCGATGGCGTCGTTCAACCACGCGGAGCGGGTGAAGAAGGTGATCGTGCTCCACGACGAATGGCTCCCCGACTCGGAGGAGCTCACGCCGACGAGCAAGCTCAAGCGCCGCGGCATCCACGCCAAGTACGGGCGCGAGATCGAGTCGATCTACGCCCGCTGAGGTCCGACCTCGAGCTCCGCGATGCCGTCCAGGCCGTACGCGCCGTACCTCGGCGCGTAGCCCACGCCGTCCGCCCAGACGATCGTCGCGCCGCCGTCGTACGGTCCGATCGGCGCCGGCTGCCAGGTGAGGGTGGTGGCGTCGAGGACGAGGCCGTTCCCACGGATGGTGGTGGGGTCTTCCGGAGTTCCGCCGAACGCTCGGCCCGGTTGCCACAGATAGAAGTTGCGACCGGTCCAGGTCGCGTTCTCGATGTTCACCACGCTCCGGAGAGGTTGGTCCGGGTTCGGGGTGAGGTCGCCGATGTGGTCCTCGACCCACGCACGCGGCGGTGCCGCGATCGGTTGCCACCTCGCCATGTCGCGCGTGATGAAGATGTCGGTGAGCGAGCGGTTGGCGATCAGCATCGAATCCGATCCGCACACGAGGCGATACGTGTCGAGCGGGTTCGTCACGTGGATCGGCGGCGAAGGGAGCGTGGTCCAGGTCGATGACGGCGGGCGAAGGACGGACAGATCGACGCGCGCCGACGTCGCCGGGCCGAGCTGGGTCTGGGTGAATCGCACGAGCTGCGAGTCGGCGATGCACAGGCCGTCGCCCTGTCCTGCCGGTACGAGGTCGCGTGACCACCGCGATCCGTTCCACGCCTGAACGGTGTCGGACACCCGGAAGACCGCGGCGGTGGCGTCCCGACCCACCGCGTTCCCGAAGTTGGGCAGGTAGGGCCGGGTGCGGCCGACGTCGGCCGGCCGAGGGATCGTGGTCCAGCGTCCGGTCGCAGGGTCGAGCGTCCCGGCCCACAAGGATCCGGGCCGGCAGTCCGGATCCCCGTCGTCGGAGCCGCTCACATCGCGGCAACGCACCCCGACCACCACGAGTCGGGCTCCTTGCCCGATGGCAGCCACGCCGGTGAGCGGCTCCGCGACCGGTGGGTCTGGCAGCTGCCACCACGTCGTGCCGGCGCGGTTCGTCAGGAGGAAGTGCGTGTCCGCCGTCGCCAGCCCTGGACTGCTGCCGAACACCACGAGCTCTGCGCCGACCACGACCGGTCGGCGTCGTCGGGTGCCCCGGGTGCCGGCCACCCGGCCCATCTCAGCACCCAGCGGCGCAGGTGTCTCGGCGCGCTCCGATCCCGAGGACTACTGGGCGAGCGCGGTGCGGTCGCCGAGGGACACGGTCACGGTCTTCTCCGCGCCGTTGCGGGTGTACGTGACCTTCACGTCGTCGCCCGGTTGGTGGGCGGCGATGGCCCGGCGCAGGCCGGTCTCGGTCGTGACCGCCGTTCCGTCGACGGCGGTGATCACGTCGCCCCGCTGCAGTCCCGCGCCGGACGCGGGCCCCGAGGCCACCACCGTCATCACCCGCACGCCGGCCGGATCGGTGGAGTTCGCCACGCCGACCCCGAGGAATGCGGGGGTCGCGTTCGCGGACCCGTTGCCACCGTTCCCGTTCCCGTTCCCGTTCCCACCGTTGTTCGGGGCGTCGGGCCGGAACGGGTTGGGGATGCGGTTGCCGTTCCCGCCGAAGTTGCCGTTGCCGAAGGGGTTGCCGGGGTTCGCGACCCGTGCGCCGCGGTCACCGTGACCGTCGTCGCCGACGGCGTTGCCGATGAGGAAGCCGCCGCCGAACACCACGAGCGCCGTCACCACGGCGAGGGCCCACCACGGGACCATGACCCCCCGGCGCCGCGTCGGGCCGGGGTCGGTGGCCGCCGCGGTCACGGGCACCTCCTGGGTGGGAGCCGGAGTGGCGGTCGCCGTCGCCGCGGGTGGCAGATCGGTGGGCCGGGTCGGCGCGGCCGGGGGCTCGAGGCGTTCCGGCTGGGTGGGGTCGGTGGGCTCGCCGGTACCGCCGGCAGGGGTGTCCGTCATGGTCTCGCTCGCTGCTCCGGGATGGGACCCGTCCAGGATGCCCGCGTCGCCGACCGGATCGGCACCGCGCGCTGAGGCGACTCTGAGAAACGCAGGACCGCCCTCAGTCGGAGGTCGCGACCTCGAGGCGGTCGCGGCCCTGCGATCGGGCGTGATCCAGGGCCCGCTGGGCCCGGTCCATGAGCTCGAGCGCGCTGAGCGCGTGCGTCGGATAACAGGCGACGCCGGCCGAGATCGTGAGCGCGTCGCCGAGCTCGGTCTGGTGCAGGGTCCCGCGGATGCGCTCCGCCGCCCACACCGCACCGGCCTCGGCCGTGTCCTCGAGGATCGCCGAGGCCATCGACGCGCCGATGCGGCACGCAGCGTCGGACTCGCGCAGCGTGGCGGTGATCACCTCGCCGAGCCGGGCGATCGCCTCGTCGCACTGCGCCGCGCTCGCGTCGTCGAGTCCGTCGATCTGGAACATCACGAGTGAGATGGGCTGGAGCGCACGGCGCGCCGCCGCGACGCGCTTCTGCACCAGCACCTTGTAGTGCTGCTCACCGAGCAGCCCGGAGACGGTGTCCACGATGTCCTCCGTGGGGGGTTGGGCGAGGGGGAGGGCGGCGTAGGTGCGGCTTGTGCTCGCCTCGTCGGCGAAGATCGCGGCGAGGGCGTCGAGCTCGCGGCGCAGACCGTCGCGTTCGCCGACGACGTGCGCCTGTTCGTCCTCGACGCCGCGGAGCCGGGCCCCGATCGCCGTCGCACCGATCGCGGCGAGGAATCCGAACCCGCCCGCGATGAGCCCGAGGTCGGGCTGGTCCGCGACCGCCGCGACCATGCCCGCGACGAGCGCGGCGAATCCGGCCGCGATGGAGTAGGCGACACGCCGATCCTTCACGCCGGATGCATCGGCGCGTCGGACGCCTCAGTGGAGGGATTTCGCGCGGTTTTCGCGGTATTCGGCGGCGAGATCGGTGAGGTCGTCCATGATCGCGGCCAGCTCGTAGTCCTTGGGTGTGTACACCCGGGCGATCCCGGCCGCCTCCAGGGACCGGGCGTCGGCCGGCGGGATGATCCCGCCCACCACCACCGGGGCGTCCACGGCCTCGGCCCGGATGAGACGCAACGTCTCGGGCACGAGCTCCATGTGCGAGCCGGACAGGATCGAGAGGCCGACGATGTCGACGTCCTCGTCGCGCGCGGCCGCCGCGATCTGGTTCGGGGTGAGCCGGATCCCCTGGTAGACGACCTCCATACCGGCGTCGCGGGCCGCGACCGCGATCTGCTCGGCGCCGTTCGAATGGCCGTCCAGGCCCGGCTTGCCGACCAGGATCCGCAGCGGCCCACCGAGGCGCTCGGACGCAGCCTTGACCTTGGCCCGCACCGCGAGCATGCCGTCGCCCGCCGACGCGGCCACGCCGCCGACGCCCGTTGGGGCGCGGTACTCACCGAAGACCTCGCGCAGCACCCCCGACCATTCGCCCACGGTCCCGCCCGCCTTCACGAGCGCGATGGTCGCCTCCATCAGGTTCGCGTCCGTGGCCGCCGTCGTGCGGACCTGGTCGAGCGCGGCGGCGACCGCGTCGGCGTCGCGGGACGACCGCCACGCAGCGAGGCTCCGGAGCTGCTCGCGTTCGGCCTCGGGGTCGAGGGTGAGGATGTGGCCTTCACCGGCACCGTCGGCGGTGAGCGGCGACGGCGCGGTCTCGGTGAAGCAGTTCACGCCCACCACTTTGCGGGTGCCGGCCTCGATGGCGCGCACCCGCTCGGCGTTCGACTGCACGAGCCGGCCCTTCACCGCGTCGATCATGGCGAAGGCCCCGCCACCCTCGAGCACCCAGTCGAGCTCCTCGGTGGCGGCGGTCACGAGCTCGGCGACCTTGGCCTCGACGACCTTGGAGCCCTCGAACAGGTCGCCGTACTCGAGCAGGTCGGTCTCGAACGCGAGCACCTGCTGCATCCGCAGCGACCACTGCTGGTCCCACGGGCGGGGCAGGCCGAGCGCCTCGTTCCAGCACGGCAGCTGGATCGCCCGGGCCCGCGCGTCGCGCGACAACGTCACGCCGAGCATCTCGAGCACGATGCGCTGCACGTTGTTCTCCGGCTGCGCCTCGGTGAGTCCGAGGGAGTTCACCTGCACGCCGTACCGGAAGCGGCGCAGCTTCTCGTCGGTGACGCCGTACCGCTCTCCGCAGATGCGGTCCCACATCTCGGTGAAGGCGCGCATCTTGCACATCTCCTCGACGAAGCGGGTGCTCACGTCGACGAAGAAGGAGATGCGGCCGACGACCTCGTGGAACTCGTCCGGCGGGATCTGGCCGGAGTCGCGCACGGCATCGAGCACGCCGACCGCGGTGGCGAGTCCGTAGGCGAGCTCCTGCACCGGCGTCGCGCCTGCCACCTGCAGGTGGTACCGGCAGACGTTGATCGGGTTCCACTTCGGGATCTGGCGCACGGTGTAGGTGATGACGTCGACGGTGAGCCGGCGGCTCGCCTCCGGCCCGAAGATGAACGTGCCGCGGGAGAGGTACTCCTTGACGATGTCGTTCTGGATCGTGCCCGACAGCAGGTCGTGCGGGACGCCCTGCTCGTCGGCGAGAGCCACGTACATCGCGAGCAGCCACATCGCCGTCGCGTTGATCGTCATCGACGTGTTCATCTCGCCGAGCGGGATGTCCGCGAACAGCGTGCGCATCTCGCCGAGGTGGGGCACCGGGACCCCGACCTTGCCCACCTCGCCGTGGGCGAGCACGTGATCAGGGTCGTAGCCCGTCTGGGTCGGCAGATCGAACGCCACCGACAGGCCGGTCTGCCCCTTGGCAAGGTTGCCGCGATAGAGCGCGTTGGACGCTTCCGCCGTCGAATGCCCGGCATAGGTGCGGATCAACCAAACAGCGTCTTTTTCCTTCGCAACCACTGGCATCCCTCGCAAGTTGAAAGCAATAATATTTCTCTAGATGGCTGATATTCGAAATAATGCATCTTTGTCAACTCGCCGCGGTGCAGAAAGTTACTCTCGCCTTTGCACGAATGCCATAGCCTCCGAACGTCAAGGTTCATGTACAAACAAGGACCTAAAAACTTGGAATTTAAGAAAATTTTTGCAGCTGCAATGATATGCGCCGCAGCGCTTCCTGCTTCCGCGACTGTGATTAATTTCGACGGCTTCGTCGACGGACAGAACATCACTGGCCTCGATCTCGGCGGCGGCGTCTGACGCGGGGTGGGGATATTGTCGAAGTGCGCAGCACGAGCCCGGGTGGGACCGGAAACACGATTACTGGCGATCCGTTCACAGGGCCCGACCCATTCCGCGCCGACTTTACGTCTCTCATGTCTTTTGTCAGCGTCGAACTGGGTGACTTTGGGGCCGATACCGATGACCTGTTCCTCGCGGCCTACGACTCCTTCAATAATCTGCTCGGCGCAGACATCTTTCCGGGGTCAACGTCCGACACGCTTGTCAACCTGTCCGTGAGCTTCGCAAATATCTCCTATGTTCTGTTCGGCTCGACAAATCCGCAATTCCTGAACTCGGTCTTTGCGGACAATCTGACGTTCACTGCGGACAGCACCCCTGCCATCCCGCTTCCCGCAGGTGGACTTCTCTTGCTTTCGGGCATGGCAGGTCTGGCATTCGTCCGGCGCCGCCGTACGTAGTCGACGACCTGATCCGGCAATAACGGGCGCATCAGATAGCGGAAGCGCCCGCTAAGCCGCAGCGCAGCGGCCATTGGTTTCCCCAAACGAAAAGGGCCGCCCCGGGTGGGGCGGCCCTAATGTTCAGATGGTGGTCGATATCAGGCCGCGGCAGCAGCGCGACGGCGACGCAGCAGGAAAAGCCCTCCGAAGGCCGACAGGATCAACGGCAGACCCGCCGGAACCGGAACCGGTGCCAATGCCGTTCCGTTGACTTCGAATACGGACGGATTGCCGTTCGTGGCGACGTAGAGGAATTGCAGGAACCCACCGTCGAAACCGCTGACCAGAGTCGTTATCTCGGAAGTTGGGCCAGCATTGCCGCCGATCGCGGTACCACCATCAAGCACCAGGATCCCGTCGTCATGGTTGATGGAGAAGTCGTAACCCCAAGGGACAAACATGCTGAACAGGTAGAACGTCGTGATCGCGGTGGAAGTGTCGATGTTGCCGTTGCTTTGCTGCAGCCCGCCAATCCCTGCATCCAGACCGGCAACACCACCGGCCGTTCCGGTCGCGAGCCAGCTCGAGATCGTCGTCGAGCCAGAGTTGCCAGATCCGACACGGAAGGACAGATCACCCGTGTAGATGAAATCGTCAGTTACGCCGCCCGAGACGGCCGAGTAGAAGTTCGCCAGGTTTGCTTCTGATCCAGAGGAGCTTGCCCCCGTAATTCGGGCAACCGTCACGTCGAACATGCCGTTCAGCGTCACGGCACCGGCTGTTCCGGCCATTGCCACGACCGTCAGGCCTGCCGCCAGAAATTTCTTGAGCATGGTCATTTGATCTCTCTCTCCCAGTAAAGACACGTCGCAAACTCTGATTCATTTGCAAATACCTGCCTTGTATGCCTCAAAAATGTCACAGGTGAAAGTTTTTTCTGACAAGTCGCTCCATTAACGACCTATTCTCTTCTGACGGAACCGACTGTTGTCCCGACGGGAACAATCGGGGTCGTTTCTGCCTATGCATTGAGCAAACTCCCCATTTGCGCCCTTCCGCAATTCCTGACACCCTCCGCCGCATGTTGCGCACTGTCGAGTTGCCCCTCTGGCTCTTCATTCTGATCTTGCTGTTCGCGGCGGTGACATTTGCATCGCATTTCCTGTTCCCTTCCGTCCGCTGGTTCCTGCGCCGCCGGCTGGAGCACGCCGTCGCGGAACTGAACAAACGCCTCAAGCGTCCGATCCAGCCGTTCAAGCTTGCGCGCCGTATGGATACCGTCCGGCGCCTCGTCTACGACCCCGAGGTGGCGCAGGCGATTGCCGAACACGCCACTGCAAACAAGATCCGCGAGGATGTCGCCGCCCAGAAGGCCGAGCGCTATGCGCGCGAGATTGTGCCGGGTTTCTCCGCCTTCGCCTATTTCGGCTTTGCCATCCGCGTCGCGCGGTTCCTGACGCAATCGCTCTACCGGGTGCGCCTGACCAACCCCAATGATGACGCGCTCGAGACGATCCCAAGCGCCTCGACCGTGATCTTCGTGATGAACCACCGCTCCAACATGGATTACGTCCTGGTCACCTGGATCGTCGCGGAACGCTCGACGCTGGCCTATGCCGTGGGCGAATGGGCCCGCGTCTGGCCGCTGCGGACGCTGGTGCGGGCCTGCGGTGGCTATTTCATCCGGCGCCAGCACAACAACCCGCTCTACCGCAAGGTCCTCGCCCGCTACGTTCAGATGGCGACCGAGGCGGGCGTGACGCAGGCCGTCTTTCCCGAGGGCGGGCTCAGCCGCACCGGCGGCTTGGGCAAGCCGAAACTTGGCCTCATCTCCTACATCCTCGACGGCTTCACCCCCGGCAAATCCCGCGACGTGGTGTTTGTGCCCGTTGCCATCAACTACGACCGCGTGATGGAGGATCGCAACCTGATCGCCGCACAGTCGGGCGGCACCGGCGGCTTCCGCTTCTCGCTGCTGCCGATCTACCGCTACCTGCGCCGCCAGATCTGGCACCGCCTCACCGGCAAGTTCCACCGCTACGGCTATGCCGCCGTCAGCTTCGGCGATCCACTCAGCCTCACCGACTTCCTGACCACCCCGCACATGGACCGCGCCGCCGACCTTGGCGCCGCGCTCATGTCCCGCATCGCCGCCGTGACGCCCATTGTCCCCGTCCCCCTTGTGGCCCACGCCCTGCGGGACGGCGCGCGCGACAAGGCGGCCCTGCAACAGGCCGTCCAGGCCCGCATCTTCCGCGCCGAGACCAAGGGCGCCGGCGTCCACCTCGCCCGCGACGACCTCGCCTACACCATCGAGGCGGGCCTGCGCGCCTTGGAAGAGCGCGGGTTTGTCGAGCGGCAGGGCGACGCCGTGGCCGTCACCGAACGCGGCGGGCCAGTGGTGGCCTACTACGCCGCCTCCGTGGCGCATCTTCTGGATGCTGAAAGGCTGGAGAACGCGGCAGAGTGAAAATTACCGAGGACTCGCCTGAACGGCTCACCGTCACCTGCCGCCGGTTGATCGTCGCTGATGTTGCCTTGGCGCTCTTCGTCTTCTTCGGTCTGTTGGTCTGCGTTGGCATAGTGAGAAGCGAGTTCACCCAATTCACGCCCGTCTTTGCTGTCTCGGGCCTGCATGTTGCCATCTTCGGCATCGTGTGCCTGTTCAGGAATGCGGCCGCGCAAGTCACCTTCGACACGGCTGATCGCTCCCTGACGCTATGTTGGCGTCGCCTGTTCGATACGCAGACCCGAACCGTCGCCTTCGATGATCTCGCCAGGATCAGGCTGCACGATGATGACGGCTGCCAGACAATCGAGTTCGTGCTGCAAGACCGGTCGATCATCTTTCTGGAGAAGGCCTATTCCGGAAACCGCAAGGCGAAAGAGGTTGCACGATACCTTGATGACTGGATGCGCCAACGTGGCTGGCAACCCGGCGCGACATAAAATTACGCAAAGAGCGACTTAATGGTTGCAATCTTGCGCGACCATCCATAACCCTCGCATCAGCAGCAATTGATTCCGCAGCGCGGCATTGCCCGCCCCCCGGAAGGACAGCCTGATGACGGAGACCCAGATGGCCCTCGATACCAAAGCCGCGACCGCCCCCTATGACGCGCCGATGAAGGACCTCTACGAGATGGGGGAGATGCCCCCCATGGGCTACGTCCCGCCCAAGATGTATGCTTGGACCATCCGGCGCGAACGCCATGGCACGCCCGACAAGGCGTTCGAGGTCGAGGTGGTCGATACCCCCGTGCTCGACAGCGGCGAGGTGCTGGTCCTCGTGATGGCGGCGGGCGTCAACTACAATGGCGTCTGGGCAGGCCTCGGCCAGCCGATCAGCCCCTTCGACGGACACGGCGCGCCTTATCACATCGCCGGCTCCGACGCCTCGGGCATCGTCTGGGCCGTCGGCGACAAGGTCAAGCGCTGGAAGGTCGGCGATGAAGTCGTGGTCCATTGCAACCAGGACGACGGCGACGACGAGGAATGCAACGGTGGCGATCCGATGTTCTCCACCTCGCAGCGGATCTGGGGATACGAGACGCCGGATGGCTCCTTCGCGCAGTTCACAAACGTGCAGGCGCAGCAACTCATGCCCCGCCCAAAGCACCTGACATGGGAGGAATCCGCCTGCTACACGCTGACGCTGGCCACCGCCTACCGGATGCTGTTCGGGCATGAACCGCACGACCTCAAGCCCGGTCAGAACGTCCTGATCTGGGGTGCGTCTGGTGGCCTCGGCTCCTACGCGATCCAGCTTGCAAACACGGCGGGCGCAAACGCGATCGCCGTGATCAGCGACGAAAGCAAACGCGATTTCGTCCTCTCACTCGGTGCCAAGGGCGTGATCAACCGCAAGGATTTCAATTGCTGGGGCCAGTTGCCCACCGTCAACACGCCCGAATACAAGGCCTGGTTCACCGAGGCGCGCAAGTTCGGCAAGGCGATCTGGGACATCACCGGCAAGGGTGTGAACGTCGACATGGTGTTCGAGCATCCGGGCGAGGCGACCTTCCCGGTCTCGACGCTGGTATGCAAGAAGGGCGGCATGGTGGTGATCTGCGCGGGCACCACCGGCTTCAACTGCACCTTCGACGTCCGCTACATGTGGATGCACCAGAAGCGTTTGCAGGGCTCCCATTTCGCCCACCTCAAGCAAGCGTCGTCGGCCAACCAGCTGATGGTCGAGCGGCGCTTGGACCCCTGCATGTCCGAGGTCTTTCCGTGGGAAGACCTGCCCGCTGCCCATACCAAGATGTATCGCAACGAGCACAAGCCGGGGAACATGTCGGTGCTGGTGCAGGCCCCACGCACGGGGCTGCGGACCCTGGAGGATGTGCTGGAGGCGGGGCCCTCGGCGCAAGGCTGATACCGGCGCGAACCGCCTATCCCCCCCGACAACGCCCTGCGCCGGCAAAACCCGGCGCGGGGCTTTTTGTCGGAAAGGCAACTCTCGGGGGTCACTCCCTGAGCGCGGTCTCAATGCGGCCGCAATCTCGGCAGAATCTTGGACACATCTTCAGTCAAAAGCGGTTCAACTTTTAATCAGCCGCAGATTCGGCGACGGAGACAACCATGACCCTCAGATCTATCGCCCTCGCCGCAGCGCTCTGCCTTGCATCCGCCTTGCCCGGCCACGCCGTAACCTGCGCGCCCAACCTCGGCACCTTGTCGTCCGCGACGACCTGCACCGACGTCTTGAGCGTGCAAACGATCGACTGGATCGATTTCTCGCTGGCGTCGAACAGCGGCTTCGGCGTGACCGACTTCAGCATCACCGTAAGGACCACGGCTGGCAGCAACTTCAACCCCGTCCTCGGGCTCTATTCCCGCGGCAACCTGATCGCCACCACGGGGAATTATGGCGGCAGCCACGGCGTCCCGCTGACCTTGTCCTTCACTGGCGCGCCTGCGCTTGCGGACGGCCTCTACAGACTGGGCATCGCCGGCCGGAATGGCTTCTTCACGCAAAACATCGCAAATGCGCGATCCACGGCGTATTTCCGGAATGGCTCTTACACGCTTGATTTCGCGACAACGATCGGCGCCGTGCCCCTTCCCGCTTCAGCCATGCTCTTGCTGACCGCGCTTGGCGCCCTCGGTTTTGCCCGCCGCAACCGCCGCGCGGCCTGACCGCAACCTTGCGTTCAAACCAACCGCAGGGGCAGGCTTCGGCCTGCCCTTTTGCGTGCTTGCAGCGCGATCTGACGGCGCAGCCGCCTCAGACCCAAACAGCGCCTACCGCCGCCCGGATCGCGCGAATATTCGCCCCATAGGGCGCCGGATCATCGACCGATCCGCCCCGGAACACGGCAGAGCCTGCCACCAGCACATCCGCTCCCGCCTCGACCACGCCGCGGGCTGTCCTCACGTCCACGCCGCCGTCAATTTCGATATGGACTTCGCGGTCGCCGATCATCTTGCGAAGGATGTCGATCTTGGAGGTCATGTCGATGAACGACTGCCCGCCAAAGCCGGGGTTAACCGTCATCACGCAGACAAGGTCGCATATATCCAGCACATGGGCGACAGACGACGCCGGGGTGCCGGGATTGAGCGCCACGCCCGCCTTCATTCCCGCCGCCCTTATCGCTTGCAATGTCCGGTGGATATGCGGCCCGGCCTCCACATGTGCGGTCAGGATATCCGCCCCCGCATCGGCATAAGCGTCGATATAGGCGTCCACCGGCGCGATCATCAGGTGCACGTCCATCACGGTTGTCACATGCCGCCGCAGCGCCTTCACCATCGGCGGCCCGAAGGTGAGGTTGGGCACGAAATGCCCATCCATCACGTCGATATGGATCCAGTCCGCGCCCTGCGCCTCGACGGCGCACACCTCTGCGCCAAAATTGGCGAAGTCAGCGGCCAGAATGGACGGGGCGATCTTCAGCGAGCGGTCGAAGGACATGGGCAGCACCTCGTTGGATGTTGCCCGCCTGTTACCGCGCCCCTCGCCCCTTGGCAAACCCTCGCACCGCGCGCAGTGTCGCGCCATCCCGTGATCGGAGGCCCCATGTCCCCCCAATACCTGTTCGTCCTGCTTGTCGTGGCCGTTGGTGGCGTCTGCACCGCCACCCAAGCGCCGATCAACAGCCGCCTTACCGCCCAAATCGGCGATCCGGTGGCGGCGGCGGCCGTGTCCTTCGGCGTCGGGTTTCTGGTTCTGGCGCTGATCACGGTGCTCAAAGGCGCCGTGCCCGCCGGCCCCGCCATGGCGAGCGCCCCCTGGTGGGTGTGGACCGGCGGGGCATTGGGCGCATTCTATGTCTGGACTGCAGTATGGTCGGTGGGCACCCTCGGGGTGGTCACGATGGTTGCGGCCATCATCTTCGGCCAACTCGCCGCCGCCCTGATCCTCGACGCAACCGGCGCATTTGGCCTGATCGTCAAGGACATCAGCTGGACCCGCATCGCCGCCGTGGCGATGGTTGCGGGGGGCCTTGTCCTGTCGCGCCTGTGATTTTTGACCGTTTGGTCAACCTTGCCTTTGCTCCAACCGTATGAGACGCTGTCCTAGCCAATGCCAAAGGCCGCGCCATGACCGACACGCTGCACACCGCCCTACAGGCAACCGCCCTCGACCAGTTGCCGCAGGTCCACCTGCCCCGCAATCCGGGGATGGCACTCGACCTCGACTGGGTCGCCCGCGTGCAGGCCAATACCTCCGCGATCGAGCGGCGCGCGACCACTCTTCCCGGCAGGCGCTCGGTCAAGAAGGCGTATCAGGCCGCGTGGCTGGCCAAGGCGGTCACCTGTATCGACCTCACGACGCTCTCGGGCGACGATACGCCCGGCCGCGTCCGCCGCCTCTGCGCCAAGGCGCGCAACCCGGTCCGCCCCGACCTCCTCGACGCACTCGGCCTGCCGCCGCTGACCACAGGTGCGGTCTGCGTCTACCACGACATGGTCGAAACAGCGGTCGAGGCGTTGCAAGGCTCGGGTATCCCCGTGGCCGCCGTCTCCACCGGCTTCCCGGCGGGCCTCTCGCCCTTCCACCTCCGCGTGAAGGAGATCGAGGAAAGCGTGGCCGCTGGTGCGAAAGAGATCGACATCGTCATTTCCCGTCGTCACGTCCTGACCGGCAACTGGCAGGAGCTCTACGACGAGATGCGCGAATTCCGCGCCGCCTGCGGCGAGGCGCATATCAAGGCCATCCTCGCCACCGGAGAGTTGGGGACGCTGCGCAACGTCGCCCGCGCCTCGCTCATCGCGATGATGGCTGGGGCCGATTTCATCAAGACCTCGACGGGGAAAGAGTCCGTCAATGCGACGCTCCCCGTTTCCCTCGTCATGCTCCGCGCGATCCGCGCCTATGACGCGGCCACGGGAATCAAGGTCGGCTACAAACCGGCGGGCGGGATATCAAAGGCAAAGGATGCGCTGGTCTACCTGTCCCTGATGAAGGAGGAGTTGGGCAATCGCTGGCTCCAGCCCGACCTCTTCCGCTTCGGCGCGTCAAGCCTTCTGGGCGATATCGAGCGGCAGTTGGAGCATCACGTGACCGGCGCCTATTCCGCCGGATATCGCCATGGGTTGGGGTAGGTGATGTCCCTCTCCTTCATGGCCATGTGTCTGGTGATCGCGATCACCGTCCTTGGCCAATGGCGCCTGAGCCGGGACGCGCGCGCAGCCCGGCGCGCCGACGGACTGACACTCACGGACCTGCAGGAGTTCCGGTTTTCCTATGCCAATCCGCGATCCCGGCAAGACATGCCGCAGAAGTTCGCACGCTTCGCTGCCGCGACGGATGGAACGCGGGCCCGGCACATCCTTGCGTGCCTGATCATCGTCGCCGCAATCTTCAGCTTCATTTACATTGGACCCTGGCCATGACCACGCGCGAAATCTTCGAGACCATGGACTACGGCCCCGCCCCCGAAAGCGCGTCCGAGGCTTTGGCATGGATCGCCAGGCACAAGGGCAGTTTCGGCAATTTCATCAACGGCGCCTTCACCGCGCCCGGCACACCCTTCGCCACCCGCAACCCCGCGACCGGCCAGACCCTCGCCCAGATCACCCAAAGCAGCGCCACTGACGTCGATGCCGCTGTCCGCGCCGCCAGCGGCGCCTTCCCGAAATGGGCGCGCCTTTCGTGCCATCAACGCGCGAAATACCTCTACGCCCTTGCGCGCCTTCTGCAAAAACACAGCCGCCTCTTCGCCACGCTCGAAACCCTCGACAATGGCAAACCGATCCGCGAAAGCCGCGATATCGACATCCCCCTTGCTCAACGCCACTTCTATTTCCACGCGGGCCTTGCCCAACTGCGCGACAGCGAGATGCCCGACCACGCCCCCCTCGGCGTCTGCGGCCAGATCATCCCGTGGAACTTCCCGCTCCTGATGCTGGCCTGGAAGATCGCGCCCGCCTTGGCCGCCGGGAACACCGTGGTTCTGAAACCTGCCGAATACACTTCCCTCACCGCGTTGCTCTTCGCCGACATCTGCCGCGAAGCAGGCCTGCCCAAGGGCGTCGTCAACATCGTCACCGGCGATGGCACCACCGGCGAGGCCATCGTCACCCATCCCGGCACCGCCAAGATCGCCTTCACCGGCTCCACTTCCGTGGGCCGCAGCATCCGCGAACAGACCGCCGGAACCGGCAAGGGCCTGACGTTGGAGCTTGGCGGCAAGTCCCCCTACATCGTCTTCGACGACGCCGACATTGATTCAGCGATCGAGGGGTTGGTCGACGCCATCTGGTTCAATCAGGGCCAGGTCTGCTGCGCGGGCTCCCGCCTTCTGGTGCAGGAGAACATCGCCGGGGATTTCCACAAACGCCTCAAGGCCCGCATGGCGAACCTGCGCGTCGGCGACCCGATGGACAAAAGCATCGACATCGGCGCGATCGTCGATCCGGTCCAGCACGCCGCCATCACCGCGATGGTCAGCGGCAACAGCGATGGCGACACCTACCAGGCCCCGGTCCAGATGCCCGAGGGCGGTTGCTTCTACCCGCCCACCCTCATCACCGGCCTGCACACCGCCCACGCCCTGATGCACGAGGAAATCTTTGGCCCGGTGCTTGTCTCCACCACCTTCCGCACCCCGTCCGAGGCGGTCGAGATCGCCAACAACACCCGCTATGGCCTCGCCGCGACGCTCTGGACCGAGAACCTGAACCTTGCGCTGGACGTAGCACCAAAACTGGCCGCGGGCGTGGTCTGGGTGAATGCCACCAACCTCTTCGACGCCGCCGCCCCCTTCGGCGGGGTTCGCGAATCGGGCTTCGGGCGCGAAGGCGGATGGGAGGGCCTTTCCGCCTATCTCAAGCCGAAGGCGAAAACCTTGCCCGCCAAGGTCATGGCGCCCTTCAAGACGCCCGAGAACCCGGAAACGAGCTCCGAATCAAGCCGCGTCGACCGCACCGCCAAGATGTATATCGGCGGCAAACAGGCCCGCCCCGATGGCGGTTATTCCCAAGCCCATTATTCCAAACGCGGCGCACTTCTGGGACATACCGGCCTTGGCAACCGCAAGGACATCCGCAACGCGGTGGAAGCCGCCGCCGCCGCGAAAGGCTGGTCGAAGTCGACCGGCCACCTCCGCGCGCAGATCCTCTATTACATTGCCGAGAACCTCTCCGCGCGTGGCGCCGAATTCGAAACTCGCCTTCAGGATCTCACCAACTCAACCAGATCCAGCGCCAAGGCCGAGGTCGAAAGCGCCATCCAGACCCTGTTCACCGCCGCCGCCTGGGCCGACAAATACGACGGCGCCATCAAAGGCGTGCCGCTTCGCGGCATCGCGCTGGCGATGAACGAACCCGTCGGCATCATCGCGGCGCTCGCCCCTGACGACGCGCCCCTCCTCGCGTCTGCGACGCTCCTCGCAGCAGCGCTCAGTATGGGGAACCGCCTGATCCTTGCCCCAAGTCAGGCCGCGCCGCTGGCGATGACGGATTTCTACCAGATCCTCGACACGTCCGACGTGCCTGCGGGCGTGGTGAACATCGTCACCGGCTTGCACGCAGACCTTGCCCCGACACTGGCAAGCCATATGGAGATCGACGCGCTCTGGTCATTCTCGCCCCACGCGGATCGGGCGGGACTGGAACGCGCCTCTGCCAGCAACCTCAAGCGCACATGGATCAACCATGCCGGCAACCCGGACTGGGCCAGCCCCAACCTTCGCCCGTTCCTGAGCGCCGCCACCGAAACCCGGACGGTCTGGGTGCCCTACGGCGAATGAAGCGGGCCCTCTGCGCCCCGCGACCGGCCCCTGTTTCAGCTTGGTAAAAAAACTCACTGCAACCTCACCGGCAGCGCCATGGCTGCCGATGGCGCGCTACCGCCCGCCCAAGCGGTCGCGCAGCTTGGCCCAGCGCACCCGGCCCGCATCTGCGGCCGGCACGATCACTCGGTCCTCGAACCGCTCCCACATGCGCCAGATCAGGAACAACAGGGCCGCCAGAACCAGCAAGAAGGCAATCGGCATCCACGGGATCAACCGCACATCCGGTCCCTCTACCGGCGCGATCTCCAGCGCGTTGGGATAGATCGAGAAGAAATTCGACCGCCAGCCATAATGAGTGACCGCGACCCAGCGCGGCTCTGCCTCGGTCGAACGCAGGTTCAGCGCCTCGGCCTGCAGATCCTCGCTGTCGAACTTGAAATAGGGCGGCCAGAGGATGCCGGTATCCTCGTTGCGAAACACCACCGGGCGGCCTTCTGGCGTGATCGTGCTGATCAGGCGCAAGTCGCGCATGGTCGAGGTTTGCGTGGTCCCGCTGTCGCGCGCGGCGAAGAACCACGCGTTGAAACCTTCCACCTCGGTCAGGCGCGATTCCACACCCACGATCCGCACGATGTCGCGTTGCGGCAAGGTGTAGTGCAGGAACAGTCCGAGGATCGACAAGACGATCAGCAGGAAAATTATCCGGGGCCACCGCATGGGGCGCAATCCTTCAGTTGGTCAGCCAGACAAAGGCCGTCAGTACGATCACGGGAATGACATAGACGCAGATCGCAAGCCACACCCGAATGCGCGCGACCGCCTTGCCGATGCGGGCATCTACCCAATCTTCTTGATTTTCGGGGCGGCCCTCGGCGATCCAGTCATCCTCCAGCCGCATCCGCGCGCCGGATCGCAGGTAGAAAAACAGGCAGGCATAAATCACGGTCAGGCCGACCATCATCAAAATCGCCACTCGGGCCAATCCCAGCATCCGTTCAGCTTCCCTTTTTGCATGCCGCCCGTCTCATATAGGCGATTATGCGCGCAAATGGCAGGGCTTGCGGCGACTGAGCGCAGGCGTCAGATTTGCCCCATGACCGACACAGCCCTGCTTTCCGCCGTCACCGCCCGTCGCGCCGATCTGATCGCGCTGACGCAGGATCTGATCCGCTTTCCCACGCTCAACCCGCCCGGCCTGCACTACCGAGAGATCTGCGAGTATCTGGCCGCGCGCCTGCAATCCCTTGGTTTCACAGTCGAGTTGATCCGCGCCCACGGCGCGCTGGCCGACAGCGACAAATACCCGCGCTGGAACCTTGTCGCGCGCTACGAAAGCGGGCCGGGCGAGTGTGTCCACTTCAACTCCCACCACGATGTCGTGGCGATAGGCCATGGCTGGACCCGCGATCCCTTTGGCGGCGAATTGGATGGCGACAGGATCTATGGGCGCGGCGCGTGCGACATGAAGGGCGGCCTCGCCGCCTCCATCATCGCCGCCGAAGCTTTCCTCGACACGTATCCGACCTTCAGCGGCGCCATCGAGATCAGCGCCACCGCGGATGAGGAATCGGGCGGCTATGGCGGCGTCGCCTACCTGGCGGAGCAGGGCTATTTCTCGCCCGAGAAGGTTCAGCATGTCATCATTCCCGAACCGCTCAACAAAGACCGCATCTGCCTTGGCCATCGCGGCGTCTGGTGGGCCGAGATCGAAACGCACGGCCGCATCGCCCACGGTTCCATGCCGTTCCTCGGCGACTGTGCGGTGCGCCACATGGGCGCTGTGCTGGCCGAGATGGAGGCAACGCTGTTCCCGCTGCTGGCGACCAAGCGCACCGACATGCCCGTCGTGCCGGAAGGCGCGAAACAATCGACGCTGAACATCAACGCCATCCATGGCGGAGAGCCGGTGCAGGACGCCGATTTCACCGGCTTCCCCGCCGCCTGTGTGCCCGACCGCTGCAAGATCATCATCGACCGCCGTTATCTGATCGAGGAGAACGCGGACGAGGTGAAAGCCGAGATTGTTGCCGTTCTGGAAACAGTGAAGGCCGCCCGCCCCAGCTTCAAGTATGAACTGAAAGAGCTCTGGACCGTCTCCCCCACCATGACCGACCGCGACGCGCCGGTGGTCAAGACGGTCGAGGCGGCAATTGCCAAGGTTCTGGAAAAACAGGCGGAATTCGTGGTTTCCCCCGGCACCTACGACCAGAAGCATATCGACCGCATCGGCAAGCTGCGCAATTGCATTGCCTACGGGCCGGGTATTCTGGACCTGGCGCACCAGCCCGATGAATGGGTCGGCGTGCAGGATATGGAGGACAGCGCCAAGGTAATGGCGCTGACACTGGCGGAACTGTTGACCTGAGCGGCGACGTCAGCGGACGCGCGCCTCTGCCCGGGCCTGTGCCCGCACGTCCGGCGTTGCGACACGCCTAAGCGAACTCGACAAACCCAAGATGCTCGAGCGCCCGCGCCGCCGTCTGGCGCTCCTTGGGCTCGTGGCTTAACAGGCTGTCGTTCAGTCCCCGAACGATCCGGTTGAGGGTCCGCGACCCGGCATGATGCTTGATGAAGTCCGCAATCCTGTCGGCGTCCAACGACAATATATCTTCGGGACTAGGCGTTTTCATTGGCGATCCCCCGCGCTTGAAGCTGCTTCTGCACATCTTTGTCAAAAAGGTTAACCTGATTCTCGGCGCGATGCCCCTGATATCGTCACACAAGTGAAACGATCCTGTGCATAAGCAGCTGCCGATCTTGCCAGAAGGGCAAGCAACATGGGCGTTTTCTACCCGCCCACCATCTCCCCACTCCAGAATTTTTCGTTAGGTTTTCAGGGCACCGATGCGGCAAGATGCCGGAAAACGCGACCCCGATACCAACGATCCAGGGAGATTTTCCAATGACCCACGCCCTCCGCCTTGGCGCGGCCTTGCTGGCGCTGTCCGCCAGCGCTGCCGTCGCGCAACAGACCGACATCACCATCGGGATGCAGCTGGAACCGCCAATGCTTGATCCCACAGGAGGTGCTGCGGCAGCGATTGACGAGATCGTCTACGCCAACGTGTTTGAGGGGCTTACCCGCTTTGCCTCGGACGGCTCGATCATTCCCGGCCTTGCCTCGGACTGGACAATTTCCGACGACGGCACCCAATACACTTTCAACCTGCGCCCGGGCGTCACCTTCCACGATGGCGCGGCGATGACCGCCGAGGATGTGGTATTCTCCTTCGACCGCGCCCGCGCCGAAGGCTCGACCAACGCGCAGGCCGTGCTTTTCGCCAATATCGTCAGCGTCGAGGCGGTCGATGATACTACCGTCCTGATCACGCTCGACGGGCCCGATGGCGCGTTCCTGTTCGACATGGCCTGGGGCGATGCGGTGATCGTCGATGCGGCCTCCGCCGAGACCAACGCCACCAACCCGGTCGGCACCGGCCCTTTCCGGTTCGGCGAATGGCGTCAGGGCGACAGCGTCACGCTGGTGCGCAACGACGATTACTGGGGCGAGGCACCGGCGTTGACCGAGGCCACCTTCCGCTTCATCTCCGACCCCACCGCGGCCCTCGCCTCGATGATGGCGGGCGACGTGGATGCCTTCCCGGTCTTTCCCGCACCCGAAAACCTTGCGCAGTTCGAGGCCGACCCCCGCTTCAACGTCATCGTCGGATCGACCGAGGGTGAAACGATCCTTGCCATGAACAACGGCTCCGAAGTCCTGTCGAACCCGCTGGTGCGCGAGGCGATTTCCCACGCCATCAACCGGCAGGATATCATCGACGGCGCGATGTTCGGCTATGGCACGCCCATCGGCACCCATTTCGCGCCGCACAATCCCGACTATATCGACCTGACCGCGCAATCCGACTTCAACCCCGACCGCGCCCGCGAATTGCTGGCCGAGGCGGGCGTCGAGGGCCTGACGCTCCGCATGATGCTGCCGCCGCCGTCCTACGCGCGGCGCGGCGGCGAGATCATCGCCAGCCAGCTGCGCGACGTGGGGATCGAGACCGAGATCACCAACCTCGAATGGGCGCAATGGCTGGAACAGGTGTTCCAGGGCTACGATTTCGACCTGACCATCGTCAGCCATACAGAGCCTGCAGACATCAACATCTATGCCCGGCCCGAATACTACTTCCAGTATGACAGCGCCGAATTCCAGGACCTGATGGCCGAACTTGCCGTCACCACCGATCCGGCCGAGCGCACCCGCATCAACCAGGCGGCCCAACAGATGATCGCGGATGACTACGTCAACGTCTACCTGTTCCAGCTGGCGAAAACCGGCGTGGCCGATGCCAATATCGAAGGCCTCTGGGCCAATGCACCGACGCAGGCCAACGACCTGACCGGCGTGCACTGGACCCAGTGAAACACCGGTGGGGCGGCATGAACGGTCGCCCCCTGCATCCATGGCGCTGATCCTGCCCCTCACCCCGAACGGCCCGCCGGATATCTCCCGCCCCGATCCTGCGCGCCTTGTGTCGGGCGATCCCATCCACCGGACGTGGAACCTCGAGGACCGAGGCGGGCTTTTCGCCGGCATCTGGGAAAGCACCCCGGGGGCGTGGCGGGTGATCTATGACGAATGGGAATACTGCCGCATCCTCGACGGCATCTCGATCCTGCACCCCGATGACGGAGACGCTTTCACCGTCACCAAAGGCGACAGCTTCGTGATCCGCCCTGGCTTCTCCGGCATCTGGGAAGTGGTGGAGACCACGCGCAAGGATTACGTCATCCGTCTGCCATGAGCGGGCAAATGTCATGTCAGCGTTACGACCCGGCCCTATGCAATTCGCCATAGCTCCAACCCGAGAATCGCCACATGACCCTGCAATTCCGCCTTTGTGGCCTTGCCGTCGATGCCTTGTGCCCGGCTGCAAATCCCGCATGGGCCGAAACCCTGCTGGTCGGAAATCCGAACGTCGGCGGCGATGGCTCGCTTCAGGCGATGTTGGACGCGGCCGCCGCCTCAACCGAGGCCACGACGATCCTGACCCCACAAGACAGCGCCGGGATGGTCACCGCTACCGGCCCGACCTATGCCGTCATCTCCGCGCTGAGCGTTTTCGGCACTGGCCTGACCATCGCCAGCACCGCGAATGTCACCTTCCTCGCCGCCACCGGGACCGAGCGACTGAGCCTTGACGGCATCAGCTTCGAGGGACCGGGCGGCATCGACAGCGAGATTGCAGACGGGATCGAGACCGACGGCGCGGAGATAGACGCCGACTGACATTTAACCCCAAGGCCCGCTGCCATTTAAGGGCCGTCTGCATTTTGCCCCCGCCGCGCGCCCCCCAACGCGAACTGAGGTTCAGGACAGCGGCCCGCGGAAAATTAATGTCAGCCTCCGGCCATTTACTCCCGCAGGGAAAACACCCTAAGGCGCGACAAGCGGGCCGAGATCATCGGCCAGGACCAATTGCAGCAACCGCGCTGCCACCGGGTTGCCCAGAAGCAGATCCGCCGGATCGACGCGACCGTCTATGCGCAACACCACCGCAGCCGGACTGCCCGCCACCACGGAGATGACAGGCGCGCCGTCAAACATCGCGGCATAGGGCGCGCGGCGGGCCAAACTCTCGGCCACGGTCCAGTTCCGGGTCAGGGCCGCCGCGAGGGTTTCGGCGCCAGTGTTGTCCGGCGCGCTCAGGATCAGAAGACCGGACAGCGCCGCACCATCGCTCAGATCCGCGACCATCACGGCACTGCCATCGGCATGACGGAAGAGGAACGCAAAGCTCAACGCGCCCTGTCCCGCACCAGCGTCATTCAGCGCCCGACCCATCGCCTGAAGCAACGGATCCTGCGCCAGACTGGTGGCACCATCTTCGCCCGCCATCGCCTCCGTCAGCGGCCAGGCCGCGGCGTGCAGCACGCGATCGCCTGCAATCAACAGCCGCGCGGACCGGCCCAGATCGCCACCAAACGGATTGCCCAGGTCCCTCGAAGCAAAGTCAACCCCGAAATCCGCTGCCCCGCGCCACAGGAACGGCCTCTCGCCCCGCAGGTCCCGGTCAAAACCGGCGCCGAGCAGCCCCTGCTCCAACCTCCCGCCCGCCCCCGCACGCAACGACAGCACATCGACACTCAACGGCAGATGGCTGACAGTGAGGATGGTCTCGATGTCTGCCGGCCCAATCCCGATCGCTGCGTCCATCTCACCATCAAGGATCTCCAAAAATCGCATACGGCCCGGCAAGATGCGGGCCAATGCTACCACCGACGGATCGACCACGAATGGGGCGCTCTCCACCTGCAGTTGCACGCTGGGAAGCACTGCCCGCGTGTCGCCGAATTCGATCTGCCAGGTCTCTTCGGCCTCGAACAGGCGCGCAGGAACGTGGCTCAGCGCCGCAAAGAAGGCGTCACTACGGTTTTCGGACTGAGCCGGAGAGGCCAGCGAACCCAGCATCACCGCAGATGCAAGAGAAACCAGCTTGAGCACACGCATCGGGATGCCTATCGAAAGGAGCAGGCGTAATCGGTGGTCGACATCAACCAGAACAGCGTGGAAAGTGTAGGGTTGGCTTCGCTTCATGGCAACAAATTTGTAGAGGCCACGGGCGCGAATGTCCTGCTGCGTCTCAGGTTCGGCCATTGAACCTGCATCCGGACTCTGACGAATGACGCCGCGCTGAAGGCGGTTCAGCCAGACCCGCCGCCAAATTATCCCGCCCCAAACTCCCCTCTGGCCCCCCGCGCAACGTCGCCCTAACCTGCCCTCAAATGACCCGTTACCTCGTCATCCGCGCGGCCTCCCTGACGTTGACCCTGATCGTGGCCAGCGTAGTGATCTTCGCCGTGATCGAGGTGATCCCCGGCGATCCCGCCGCCTTCATGCTGGGCCTGAACGCGACACCCGAGGCCATTGCGAACCTGCGCGCCGAACTCGGCCTCGGCGGGTCGCTGATCGAGCGGTATGGAGCTTGGATCACCGGCATGGCGACAGGCGATTTCGGCATCTCTTACACCTACCGCGTGCCGGTGTCGGAACTGGTGGCAGACCGCATCTGGGTATCCTTGCCACTTGCCGTCATGGCACTGATCCTGTCGACCGCCATCGCCGTCCCGGTGGGTGTCATCGCGGCGGCGTCGCGCGGGCGGGTGGGCGATTTCTCCATCATGGCCGTTACTCAACTGGGCATCGCGGTGCCCAATTTCTGGTTCGCCATGCTGCTGGTGTTGGCTTATGCGGTGAACCGGCAATGGTTCCCCTCGGGCGGGTTTCCGGGCTGGGATGAACCGCTTGGCGCGCTCAGGTCCCTCACCCTCCCGGCCATCGCGCTGGCCCTGCCGCAAGCCGCCATCCTTGCCCGCGTCATGCGTTCCGCCCTGATCGAGACGCTGGATCAGGACTATATCCGCACCGCCCGTGCCAAGGGCCTGTCGCCCGGTCAGGCCATCCTGCGCCACGCGCTCAAGAACGCGCTGATCCCGGTGCTGACCATCATCGGCCTGCAATTCAGCTTCCTTCTGGCGGGCGCGATCATCATCGAGAACGTGTTCTACCTGCCCGGCCTTGGCCGCCTGATCTTTCAGGGCATCACCCAGCGCGATCTGGTGGTGGTCGAAAGCGTGACCATGCTGCTGGTCTTTGCCGTCATCCTTGTCACCTTCCTTGTCGATGTCGCCTACGCCGTGGTCGACCCAAGGCTGCGCCGCCGATGAACCGCCTTCCTGCCACACTGCTTCTGGGCACCCTCATCACCGCGGTCTTCGCCGTCGCGGCGCTGCTCAGCCTTGTGTGGACACCCCACGACACCACCGCCCTGTCGATCTCCGACCGCTTCCTGCCATGGTCCTCCGTGCACCCGCTGGGCACCGACCAATATGGCCGCGACATGGTGTCGATGCTGATGGAGGGCACGCGCACCTCCATCGCCGTGGCGCTGATCGCCATCGGCATCGGCATCACCCTCGGCGTGCCCCTCGGCCTCATCGCCGCCGCCCATCGCGGGTCGGCTCTGGACGAGGTCATCATGCGCGGCAACGACATGGTATTTGCCTTCCCGTCGCTGGTCATCGCCATTCTGATCACCGCCATCTACGGCCCCTCGGCCACCAACGCGATCCTTGCCATCGGCATCTTCAACATCCCCGTCTTTGCCCGCGTCGCGCGGGGCGGCGCGCTGCCGATCTGGACGCTCGACTACATCCTCGCTGCCCGCACCGCCGGCAAATCCCGCGCCCGCATCAGCGCCGAGCATATCCTGCCCAATATCGCCAACCTGCTGATCGTGCAGGCCACCATCCAGTTCTCGCTGGGCATTCTGGCCGAGGCGGGCCTCAGCTATGTCGGCCTTGGCGCGCAGCCGCCCGTGGCGTCGCTTGGCAAGATGCTGTCCGAGGCGCAGACGCTGATCTATTCCAATCCGGGGCTGGCGGTCCTGCCGGGGCTTTCCATCGTGATATTGGTCCTCGGGTTGAACCTCATGGGCGACGGCCTGCGCGACGCGTTGGACCCACGGCTGCGGCGGGCGCGGACATGATCGCCGTGGAAAACCTCGGCCTGCGCATCGGCCAGACGCAAATCCTCAGCGACGTGTCGCTCCAGATCGCGCCGGGCGAGATCTTCGGCCTTGTGGGCGAATCCGGCTCGGGCAAATCCATGACGGCGCTCTCCCTCATGGGCCTTTTGCCGCGCGGGGCTGTCACCACGGGCACCGCCACTCTCGATGGCACCGACCTGCTGTCGCTGCCCGAATGGCGCCGCCAGCGCCTGCGCGGCAACGACATCTCGATGATCTTTCAGGAGCCGATGACGGCGCTGAACCCGGTTCAGACCATCGGTGCGCAGGTCGCCGAAACTCTCCTCGTCCACAACCGCGCAAACCGCGCCGATGCGCTCCGTCAGGCCCGCACCCAACTCGACCGCGTCGGCCTCTCGCACATCGCGCTCGACCGCTACCCGCACGAGCTTTCGGGGGGCCAGCGCCAGCGCGTCTGCATCGCCGCCGCCATCGCTTTGCACCCGCGCCTGCTGATCGCGGATGAACCCACAACCGCCCTCGACGTCACCACGCAGGCCCAGATCCTCGACCTTCTGAAGGCGCTGGTGGCCGAGGAGAACATGGCTTTGCTGCTGATAACCCACGATCTTGCCGTCGTCGCCAACATGGCCCGGCGCATCGCCGTGATGCAGTCGGGGCGCGTCGTCGAACAGGGCCCGACCGCGCAGGTGATCCACGACCAACGCCACCCCTATACCCGCGCCCTTTTCGCGGCATCCTCGCACCGGCCAGAGCGCGCCGCGCAAACCGGGGATGCCGCCATCCTCACCGTCGAGGACGCCCATCGCCACTACCCCGGCCCGCGCCGGGGCTTCACCCGGACCGATCCGATCCGCGCCGTGAACGGAGTCAGCTTCACCCTGAAGCGGGGCGAAAGCCTTGGCCTTGTCGGCGAAAGCGGCTGCGGCAAATCCACCCTCACCCGCGCGATCCTCGGCCTCGATCCGCTGACCTCGGGCAGCATCACGCTGAACGGCCAGCCCATATCCCCCACCATGCCGCGCGCGCGCCGTGCCGACATGCAGGTGGTGTTTCAGGACCCTTACGGCAGCTTCAATCCCCGCTGGCGCGTCGATCGCATCCTGACGGAACCGTTCCACCTGCTCGACACGCCCCCTCCCCGCGACGCCGCCATCACCGAGGCGCTGAAAGCCGTCCACCTCCACCCCGACGACGCCCACAAATACCCCCACGAATTCTCCGGCGGCCAACGCCAGCGCATCGCCATCGCCCGCGCACTGATAACGCGGCCCAAACTGCTGGTGCTGGACGAGGCCGTCAGCGCGCTCGATGTCTCGGTCCGCGCCCGCATCCTCGACCTGCTGGCCGACCTGCAACGGCAGTTTGGCCTTTCCTACCTGTTCATTTCCCATGACCTGACGGTCGTGCGCGCCATCACCGACCGCGTGCTGGTGATGCAGGCGGGCCAGATCGTCGAAGCGGGCGCGACGGAACAGGTCTTCACCGCGCCCCAACACAGCTACACCCGCCAACTTCTCGCCGCCGCCCCGCGCCTGCCTGACCCAATCGGAGCCCCCCATGTCGCCTGACACCCCCCTCTGGTTCGACCCCTCGCTTTGCTTCATCGACGGCCACTGGAGAGAGGCCCAAAGCGGCGAAACCCTGCCCGTCATCGACCCCTCCACCGGCGAGGAGATCGCGCGCATCGCGCGTGGCGGCACAGCGGACATCGCCGCCGCCGTGCAGGCCGCCGAAGGCGCGCTGGCAGGCGTCTGGGGCAACACCCCGGCGTTCGAGCGGGGCCGCATCCTGCACCGCATAGGCCACCTTGTCCTTGCGCATATCGACCAACTGGCCGGGATGGAGGCGCGCGACGTCGGCAAACCCCTCAAGCAGGCCCGCAACGACGTGATCGCCCTTGCCCGCTACTGCGAGTTCTACGGTGGCGCTGCGGACAAGCTCCATGGCCAGACGATCCCGTTCCAGCCGGGCTTCACTGTCTACACGCTGCGCGAACCCCATGGCGTCACCGGGCATATCATCCCGTGGAACTACCCGATGCAGATCATCGGGCGGTCCATCGGCGCGGCGCTTGCCACCGGCAACGCCTGCGTGTTGAAACCGGCGGAGGAGGCCTGCCTGACGGCCCTCGCCTTCGCCGATCTTGCCCATCAGGCGGGCCTTCCCCCCGGCGCGCTCAACGTCGTGCCCGGCTTGGGGTCCGAGGCAGGCGCGGCGCTGACCGCCCATCCCGGCATCCGCCACATCTCGTTCACTGGCTCCGTCGCCACGGGCCGCCGCGTCCAGATCGCCGCCGCCGAAAACATCGTGCCCGTCACGCTGGAACTGGGCGGCAAATCCCCGCAACTCGTCTTTGCCGATGCCGACCTCGACCGCGCCGTGCCGTTCCTTGTCAATGCCGGCATCCAGAACGCGGGCCAGACCTGCTCGGCCGGATCCCGCATCCTTGTGCAGCGCTCGATCCACGACGAACTGGCGCGACGCCTGAAAACCGCCATCAGCGCCCTGAAAATTGCCCCCGCCATGGCCGACGCCGATGTCGGCCCGCTTGTCTCGGCGCGCCAGAAGGCCATCGTCGAAGGTTTCCTCGCGCAAACCACGCCTGACCAGATCCTTGCCCAAGCGTCCCTGCCCGCCAACCTGCCCTCGGGCGGCAATTATATCGCCCCCACCCTCATCGGCCACATCCCCCCCGACCATCCGCTGGCGCAGGACGAGATCTTCGGTCCGGTGCAGGTCCTCATCCCCTTCGAGGACGAGGAGGACGCCATCCGCATCGCCAACGGCACCAGATACGGGCTTGTCGCCTCGGTCTGGTCGGCGGATGGCGGCCGCCAGATGCGCCTCGCCAAACGGCTGCATGCGGGGCAGGTATTCATCAACAACTATGGCGCGGGCGGCGGGGTCGAGTTGCCCTTCGGCGGCACCGGCCATTCCGGCCATGGCCGCGAAAAGGGGTTCGAGGCGCTTTATGCCTTCACCACCCTCAAGACCGTCGCCGCGTGGCACGGTTGAGGCGGCCCATGGACGCCCCCGGCGCGCAGCGTTAGGTTCGGCTCAACCACCAAGGACACCCCCCGCCCATGGGCAAATTGCCGACCTTCTTTCTGCTTCTGATCCTTGCAGCCTTTGCCGCCGCCACCTTCGGCGCGCTGCATAACCAACTCAGCTATTCTGTCGGCCCGACCTATTTTACCGAATTCAAGTTCCTCCAGTTCGCGATCCCCGACACCACGCCAGATCGCCTCGGTGCCTCGATCGTCGGTGTGCTCGCCAGCTGGTGGATGGGCCCCTTGATCGCCCTTCCGGCCTTTCTCTACGGCCTCTTTGCCGTGCCCACCGCCCGCACCTACCTTGCCGCGGGCATGGGTGCCGTGGTCCTCGTCATTCTTCTGGCAACCTTCGGCGCGCTGGCGGGGCTTCTGGGCGGGATCTTCGCCAGCAATACCACCCTGCTCGACGCCTACCTGACCACCCCTGACGGCCCCACGCGGCAGGATTTCCTGCGCGCGGGCTTCATGCACGATGCCAGCTACATCGCGGGCGCGCTTGGCGCGCTGGCCGCGCTTTTCCCGATGCGCCGCGCGCGCACCATCGATCTCCGGCAAAAGGACCATTCCCATGCGACTTGAGGGCAAGACCGCCATCATCACAGGCGCCGCCTCCGGCTTCGGCGCGGGCATCGCGCGGATCTTCTCGCGCGAAGGGGCCTCGGTGCTGGTCGCCGACCTGAACGAGGACGCCGCCACCGCCATCGCGCATGAAATCGGCGGGGCCGCAATCCGCACCGACGTGTCGAACGGCGCCGACGTGAAGGCCATGGCGCAGGCCGCCCTGGACCAGTGGGGCCGCATCGACATTCTGGTGAACAACGCCGGCATCACCCACAAGAAGGGCAATCTGGAGGATGTGAGCGAGGAGGAGTTCGACCGCGTCTTTGCCGTCAACGCCAAGTCTGTCTACCTCACCGCGCGCGAGATCGTGCCATTGATGAAGGCCGCAGGCCATGGCGCGATCCTCAACATCGCGTCCACCGCCGGGCTCAGCCCCCGGCCCCAACTCAACTGGTATAACGCCTCCAAGGGCTGGATGATCACCGCCACCAAGACCATGGCGGTCGAGCTTGCCCCCAGCCAGATCCGCGTCAACGCGCTCTGCCCCGTGGCGGGCGAAACGCCGCTGCTGGCCAGCTTCATGGGCGAGGACACGCCCGAGATGCGCGCCAAGTTCCTTGCCACCATTCCCCTTGGCCGCTTCAGCCAGCCGAAGGACATGGGCGAGGCGGCCGCGTTCCTTTGCTCGGACGCGGCCTCGATGATCACCGGCGTGGCGCTGGAAGTCGACGGAGGCCGCTGCATTTGAGGCGGTTTCTGCGCCACTGGTACGACGCATGGGGCTCGCTTGTCCCCAGAGAGCTCGAGGTTCTATTGAGCAGCGACATCTCCGGCGACGGCACCACCCACCCCAACCGCGTCTTCATCTTCGCCGGAGCATTTGCCTCCGAAGCCGAGATGTTCGCTTATTGCTTCACCCCGGTTACCCCCAACGGGCCCGAGCAGTTGAACCTCGACCTTCCCGAAGCCTCCGTCAGCACGCAAATGATCGACGCCGCCTTCAGCGATCAGGTCCTGTCGCGCCTGTCCGAGTATTTCGGCCGCAAGGAACGGCGCCGCATCATGGCAAAGCTGGCTCCGGAAGACGCGGTCGTCCTGATCCCGACCCGCGCCTTCGACGGGATGGCCTTCCGTATCCACGACACGCCACGCCTGCACTTGGTGGGCCACGAGGACAGCCTCGCCATGGCCGCTATGGAGGGGACCCGGTGAGCGCCGCCTTCACCCGCCACGACCTGCCCGCCGACATCGCCGTCTTCGCGGGCGATTTTGCCAGCCAGCCGCTGGTGTTCGCGCATCTGCTGGATGCGGCACCAAACCTCGACCTTGGCCATGTCGAGGTGATCCAGGCAAACCGCGCCACGCGGCTGGGGGCCCATTTCGACGCCACCACCGTGGCTCACCTCATGGCCGATCCGGCCAATACCCTCGTCCTGATCCTGCCCGCCGCCTATGCCGGCCTCACCTGCCCTCTGGTCGAAACCGGCCACCTGCGCCCGCTTGGCACCGTCCGGGGCACCGTCCCGCATCTAAGCCCCACGCCATGATCCAACCCGGTCCCCGCAACCTCATCACCGATGTCGCGGGGCTTCGCGTGGGCAATGCTCAAGACCCCCATATCAAGACCGGCGTCACCGTGCTGGTGGGCGACGCGCCCTTCACCGCCGCCGTGCATGTCATGGGCGGTGCCCCCGGCACGCGCGAGACGGACCTGCTGGCGCCCGACAAGACCGTGCAGCAGGCCGATGCCTTCGTGCTGTCGGGCGGCTCCGCCTTCGGCCTCGATGCCGCTTCCGGCGTGGCGGACGCACTGCGCGCCCGGGGACGCGGCTTCGCCGTCGGCGATCAGGTGGTGCCGATCGTGCCCGCCGCGATCCTGTTCGACCTGATCAATGGCGGCGACAAGGCGTGGGATCGCAACCCCTACAACGCCTTGGGGCGCACGGCCTTGGCGGCAGCCTCCGAACATTTCTCGCTGGGCAGCGAAGGAGCCGGAACCGGCGCTCTGATCGCGGACCTCAAGGGCGGGCTCGGCTCGGCCTCCCTGCGCATCGGGCCCTTCACCGTGGGCGCCTTGGTGGCGGTGAACGCGTTGGGGCGGGTGACGGTCGGCGATACGCCCCACTTCTGGGCCGCCCCGTTCGAGATGACCGGCGAATATGGCGATCGCGGCCCCGCCCCGCACTTCGACCCTTCCGCGATGCCGCTCCTCAAGGGCGGTGACGCCCGCAACACCACCATCGCCATCATCGCCACCGACGCAGACCTGACGCAGGCGCAGACGACCCGTATGGCCGTGGCCGCCCATGACGGCATGGCCCGCGCGATCTGGCCCAGCCACACACCGATGGACGGCGATCTGGTCTTTGCCGCCGCCACCGGCGCGGTTCCCCTGACGGGTCCCGCCGACCCACTGCTCCTTGGCCACGCCGCGGCTTTGTGCCTTGCCCGTGCCATCGCGCGCGGCGTCTATGCGGCGACCCCCGCTGAGCGCGACGCGAAACCGACCTACCGCACCGCCCATCCCTGACGGCCCGACAGGAGGTTTTCCGCCACTATGCCCGGCCTTCAATGATCCGTTACCAAGCGCCAGTTGCCACCATTCGCCAAACGGAGTTTGACGCCATGCGCCCAGTATTCCTCGCCGCCCTTCTGCTCTCTCCCCTGCCCGCTGCCGCGGACGAGATCACCGACGCCCTGACCGCAGCGATCTCGGCCTACGAGGAGGGCGACGTCCCTGATGCCTTGGGCGAGATCGCCTATGCCACCCAACTTCTCAACGCGCTGCAGGCCGAAGGCCTGACCACCTTCCTGCCCGAACCGCTGGACGGCTGGCAGCGCGAGATCAATCCCGACGCCCCCGCCTCGCTCGGGTTCATGGGCGGCGGCACGGCGGCCGAGGCCACCTATTCCGGTCCCGACGGCCGCTTCACCATTGCCGTGATGGCTGACAACCCGATGGTGTCGGCGATGGGGGCCATGTTGGGCAACGCCACCGTTCTGGCTTCGATCGGCCAGTTGCGCCGGATCAACCGCGAGAACTTCATGTCCGCAGACGGGCAGCTTTCCGGCCTGATCGGCGGGCGGTTCCTGATCCAGGCCACCGGCGGCGATGTCGAGGTGATGAGCGCCCATCTTGAGACGATGGATTTCCGCGCTCTGGAGGATTTCGGGCGCTGATCCGCTCCCACCACGACACCCGAAACGACGAAGGCCCCGCCTGATCCAGACGGGGCCTTTTGACTGTTCCGATCCGCGAACCTTCAGTGCAGCTGACGCTCCACCTCGGCGATGGCGTCGTCGATCATCTTGTTCTGATCGGCGGCACTGGTGCGCCCGGCGATGATCTCGGCAGCCACCGAGATGGCCACCGTCGCGGCGCGGTCGCGCACGGCGCGGCTTGCCTTCGCCTCGGCGCTGGCGATCTGATCCTCGGCGGCGGCAAGACGGCGCGTGATCGAGCGGGCGATGTCGTCCTTGGCCTTCACCGCCGCATCCTCGGCCGCGCTGCGGGCTTCGGCCACGATGCGCGCGGATTGCTCTTTGACCTCCCGCGCCTTGCGCTCGTAGGAGGCCAGGAGCGTCTGTGCCTCTTCCCGCAGGGCACGCGCCTCGTCCAACTCGGCTTTGATCCCGGCCGCGCGCTGGTCCAGCATCCGGCCCAGCATGGCGGGGACGCCGAAGTAGAACAGGATTGCCAGGAAGAACAGGAAGCCGATCAGCACCACGAAATCGGTGTTGCCCAGCGACGGCGTGAACAGCCCGTGCAGGGTCTCGGAACCCTCTTCCCCGGCGGCGAAAGCGGGGGTGGCAAAAAGCACCAGCGGGGCCAACAGAGTGCGCATGATCCTAACCCCTTACCCGGTTTGCCACGGCGGCGGCGACAGCGTCGGCATCCACATCCTGCCCCGGCGCGAAGGCCCGGACGATTTCGGCGGCGACATCGCGCGCAACCTCTTCAGCGGTGGCCAGGGCACCCGCCTGAATCTCGGCAATACGTGCCTCGCCCTCGGCCGCGCGGGCCGCGATCTGGGCATCAGCGCGGTCGATCTCGATCTGCAACTGCTGCTGAATTTCATCGCGCGTCTGCTGCGAGATGCGCTGTGCCTCGCTGCGGGCATTGGCCAGCGCGGTGTTGTAAGCCTCTTCCGCATCAGCCGCCTGACGCTTGTAGTCCTCAGCCGCTGCCAGATCGTTGGTCAACGCGCCCTGACGTTCCGCCATCACCGCCGACAGTCGCGGCAAGGCAACCCTGGACAGGACGAAGTAGATCGCCAGAAGCGTCAGGACCAGCCAGAAGATCTGGTTGGGAAAGGTCGTGAAATCGAGTTGCGGCATCCCGGCACCCCCCGAATGGGCGGCGTCGGCTGCCCCATGGGCAGCATCTGCGACAGTTGTGGCTTCGTCGGCCATGATGTCCTCCAACCGGGGTGTCTTGGGGGTCGGATGGCGCGCCCGTCATGCGGGCGCGCCGACCGTAAGGAGTGGTCGTGTAGAGAGGTCTTAGACCGCGAACATCAGCAGCAGCGCGACGAGGAAGGCGAAGATGCCCAGTGCCTCGGCGAAGGCGATGCCGATGAAGAGTGTGGCGGTCTGACCAGCAGCCGCCGAAGGGTTGCGCAGGGCGCCGGCAAGGAAGTTGCCAGCCACGTGGCCCACACCGATAGCGGCGGCGCCCGAACCGATGGCGGCAAGGCCGGCACCGATGAATTGACCCATTTGTGCGATATCGCCTTCCATGATGTATCTCCTTACGTTGGAAGTTTTCTCCGTCCGGGCCACTGGCCTTTGGGATGTTCGCTCGAACCGGGCAGCACGCCCGGAAAGAATTCAGTGATGCGGGTGAAGCGCGTCCTTCAGGTAGACGCAGGTCAGGATGGTGAAGACGTAGGCCTGGATCGCAGCGACAAGCACCTCCAGCCCGTAGATGGCGACAATGCCGATGACCGGCGCGATGCCCGCAAGGCCGAGGGCGCCGGCGAAACCGGCGAACACCTTCAGCACCGCGTGGCCCGCCATGACGTTGCCCGCCAAACGAATGGAATGGCTGACCGGGCGCACGAAATACGAGATCAACTCGATGATCGCCAGGATCGGTCGCAACGCCAGCGGCGCAGACGAGACCCAGAACAGGCTCAGGAAACCGGCACCGTTCTTGACGAAGCCAAGGATCGTGACCGTCAGGAAAACCGCCATCGCCAGGATCGCCGTCACGGCGATGTGCGACGTGGTGGTGAAGCTTGTCGGCACCAGACCCAGGAAGTTGGCGAACAGGATGAACAGGAACAGCGTGAAGATGTAGGGGAAATACGGCAGCGCATCGCGCCCCGCCACGTCCTCGACCATCTGCCGCACGAACCCATAGGCCAATTCGGCCATCGACTGGCTGCGCGACGGGATCACGCTGCGCCCCCGCGTGCCCCAGACCATCAGCGCGATAACGCACAGGACAGACAGCGCCATCCACAGGGTTGCGTTGGTGATGGTGAAGATGCCGATCGGCCCCTCGCCGAACAGGCGCTTGATCTCGAATTGATCCATCGGATGGATGGCAAGGCCCCCGGCATAGTCGTCGAGGAATGCCGCGACGAAGGCAATCAGGCCAAGGCCGATCAACACATAGGCAACCATGCGGCCCGCGCCGGATTTGCCTGCGGTGTTGGTGCTGTCAGTCGCCATCTTGCGTCCCCGTCCCTTGCGCGTTGCCGCGTGCCATTTTCGTCTCGCGCGTCGGCGCGGTCTCTTGTCTCTCGCGCATCAGCGCGTTCCGCTGAAGTTCATTGGCCGAGCGGATCATCGTCTTGATCCCCGCAATGAACCCCAAGATCACGAACACGACCATCAGCCACGGGGATGTGCCCAACAACCAGTCGAGCCCGTAGCCTATGCCGAAACCGATGCCCAAACCCGCCACCAGCTCGATCACCATCCGCCACGCCAGCTGCGCCTGCGAATGATGCTCCTCCGCCTTGGCGCGCTGCGGCTCGGCCCTCGACTTGGCCGCTGCGATCCGCGCTTCCAGCGCGGCCATGCGGTCTTCGTCGCTTTGGGCCATGGTCGTACCGCCTCCATGGAAAGGTCGGGCGGAACCTAGGGCCGTGACGGCCCCGAGTCAACGCGGGAAAAATCCCTCCAATCCATTGTTTATGAATGGTTTTTTATGGCACCCACCGGCAAGCGACCCACCATCTCTCCCCAACCCATATTCAACCATCCGGTTGACGTTTCGCCGCCAATCCGCCAAATCGGCCCATGGCACAGACCCTCGACAGCACCTTCGCAGCCCTCGCCGACCCCACCCGCCGCGCGATCCTGCAGATGCTGCTCGAGGATGACATGGCCGTGACCGACGTGGCCGAGCCATTCCGGATGTCCCTCGCCGCCATCTCCAAGCACCTCACCGTGCTCACCGCCGCGGGCCTCATCACCCAGGAAAAACGCGGCCGCGTGAAATGGTGCAAGCTCGAACCCGATGCGATGAAGGCGGCCTCGGTCTGGATGCAGGGCTTTGGCCAGTTCGAGCCTGTGAACCTCGAGGCGTTCGAAGCCTTCCTTGCCAGCGAATTCGGCCCGGATACGCCCCCGGATACGCCCCCGAACGCGCCTTAGCCCTCCGCCGCAGCCCGGCTCACTCCTTCAGCAGCAACCCCAGCGCCAGGATCGTCAGCGCCACGCCCCCTAGCACCAGCACCCCCGGCACGGGTCGGCCCATGGCGATCTCCCACAAGATCACCCAACTGGGCGTGAGGTACGTATAGGCCATCACCTTCGACGACGGCAGCCGCATGGAGGCGAACTGGATCAGGAACACCGTCACGGCACTGGCGAAGATCGCGGTATAGACGATCGTGATCCAGACCATCGGGCGCAGCGCGGCCCAGTCCGTCGCGGCAAGGTCGCGAATGCCCCACACCGCCAGAACCCCCGCGCAGGCCAGCAGCGTCAGGAACGAGAAGGCCAGCACCGGCTCGCCCCGGTTCAACTTGCGCACCATCGGCGTATAAAGCGCATGCGCGACGCAGCCCGCGAAATAGATCGCCTCGCCACGTCCCACGTCGAACGCCAGCAAGGCCGACAGGTCGGCCCGGAAGATCACCCACGCGGCCCCCGCCGCCCCGATCACCAGCGCCAGCGCGATGCGCCCGCTGACCACCTGCCGCAGCAACATGTAGCCGAACACCGCGCTCATCACCGGCGTCAGGGTGAACACAGCCGCCGCCGATACCGGCGGCGCGGTCTTCAACCCTTCGAACATCATCACGAAGTAGAAGGCGAACAGCCCGCCCAACACGCCATAGCGCCACGGCGCGTGGAACGCCTCACGCGCGACGCCGCCGCGCGCCCAAACGACCGCCCCCATGATCACCGCCGCAATCGCGAACCGCACCGCGTTCAACGCGGTCGGCGCCATCTCTCCCGCCACCTGACCACCCAAGGAGAACGATCCCGCCACCAGTCCCGAGAATGCCAGCATCGCCAGATGCCCGCCCCGGGCACGGCCAGCCGCCTCAGCCACAGGGCACCAGACCCTCACCATCTCCCGATTTCAGCTTGGCGAAAAACTCCGGGGGTAGGCGGCCCCCAAGGGCCGCCAAGGGGGCAGCGCCCCCTGCCAACCGCCGCCACACCCACCCAGCCCTCATGTCACGGGCCAGGTCTTCACCTGTTCCTTGAGATGCCGCACAAAGGTCTGCACCTTTGCGGTGCGGTGCAGGTCCATATGCGTCACCAGCCAGATCTTCGCGGTCCAGTCCTCCAGCGGCGGCAGCATCTCGATCAGGTCATCGGTGCGGTCGTGATCCCACGACGCTACGAAACCGATGCCGATCCCCGCCAACACCGCCTCCTTCACCGCCACCATCGAGGACGCCCGGAAATAGATCGACGAGGTCGGCACCGTCGCGGCGAGCCACTGGAAATACGGCGCGCGTGATGCCTCCTCGGTCGAGCCGACAAAGCGGTGATCGCCCACATTGTCGCCATCGAGCAGGCCGAAACGGTCGACATAGCCCTTGCTCGCCACCAGCTTCAGGGTCTGGGTGAAGAAGGGCTGCACGATGTTGTCGGGCTGGTCGGGCAACTTGCCCGCCCGGATCGCCACATGCGCCTCGCCATATTCCAACCGGAACAGCCGCGCATCGCTGATCAGGCGCACGCGCAGGTCGGGGTGACGCTCCTGAAACTCGGCGATCGTGGGCACCAGAAGCGAGGATAACGCCCCCAGCGACGTCACGATCAACTCTCCCGTCACCTCGTCGCCGCGGCCCTTGATGCGACCGGCAAGCTGGGTGAACTGGTCGTCGGTCTGCGCCGCCACGGCCAGCAGATCCTGCCCGGCCTCGGTCGCGGTATAGCCTCGGGCGTGGCGCTGGAACAGCTTCGCGCCCAGCCGCGCCTCCAGCGCGTCGATATGGCGGATCACGGTGGCATGGTGCACGCCCAGCGCCTCGGCCGCACCCGACACGGTGCCCACCTTCGCTACCTGGAACGCGGTTCTGACCTCATCCCAATTATCCATGTGGTTTTGTGCGCCTTCTCACCGTGCCGCCGTTTCAGTCGACAATGCGTGCACAAAGCGGGGAAGGCAACGTGGCAGGTGGCGACTGACAGCGAAATGTTTCAGGGATTGTCTCGGGGAATGTTTCTGCAAATGTTCCTGGCCGCGCACGCCATCACCCGTCTCCCAAGTCGGCACCGACCCGCCCCCTCCACACCTTCCTCGGCGCGCCCCGCCCCGACGACTTCCTTCCCCGCGCCCCACCGCCCGTGCTACCCCTACCCATCATGCGCGAATTCCCTGTCCTGATGGCCCTCTGCCTGGCATCCTCTGGTCTGGTATCCCCTGCCGGGGCGCAGACCTGTACCCTCGACTTCACCGTCGAAGTCACCCAGGGCGTCGGCGCGATCCAGCCCGGCACCCTCCTTCCCGGCCACGCGCAATTCGCCACCGACGGCCGGACCTTCCCGGCAGACGACGGCGCAACCAGCCATCTGGCCACGGGCGAGATGTCGGTGGGTGACGGCATCACCGGCCAGATCTGGACGCTGGTCACCACCGCCCGCGATTACGCCACCGAACTTGTCGGCGTCTACGCGCACGAGGTCCGGGGCCTCTCCGTCGCCGGGGTAGAATTCGAAGGCCCCATGGCCCTGACGCTCTACGGCAGACCGGGAACGCGCCCCAGCGAGGCCGCCCCAGTGACCCAGGCCGAGTGGGACAGCATGGACCTGCGCCGCGCCTTTACGCTCCATGCCAACGGGGCCGACATGCTGGCAGGGAACGTGCTGGATCTGGTGGTATCGTGCCTGTGACGCGCACCGCAACCTGAGGCATCGGTCATGAAAGTCACCCACCGCTCCTTCGATCTGCTCGTGCTGAGCACCAATCGCAGGCTCATCGCTCTCGCCAATATTGTGGCGGCGCCGTTCATCTCGTGGCTCGGGCTTGCCATCCTCGAGGACGGGGGCACCGAATGGTTCGGATGGTGCTTTGTCGCCTTGGGTCCGATCATGGCAGTCCTGGGCGTTGCCGGCCTTTTCATCCGCCTCAGCTTGACCTTCGACAAGACCAACGATGTGGTGCGCTTCCGCATCAAGGGGCCGTTCCGCCGTCGCAACAGGACGATGCCGCTATCATCGGTGGCGCGGGTCGAGCTGCGCTTCCTCAGCATGAACCGCTCGGAATTGGCGCAACTGGTCATTGCTCCCCATGCCGGCAGCAGCGCCCAAGAGTTGACGGTCACCGAGTTCTGGACCCACGCCGCCGCGCGCGACGCTGAATCCGAGGTAAGAAACTGGCTCGCGCAGCAGTCCTCCCCCGATTGACAAACCCGCACCGACCCAATATCCCGCCCGCAATAGCCGGAAAGCCCTAGCTTCCCGGTCCCGCGCGCGTCCGCAGGATCGCCCCCCGTCAGCGAGGTTTCGCCCACGGGGGTCAGAACCGTTTGGTGCTTTGCTGGACTTGGGGTTGGGGTTTTAGCCCTTACCTGTTGGGGGCAACCGAGTTCGCAAAAGGGGCCGCGCCCATGTTTGAAAACCTCTCCGAACGCCTGTCTGGCGTTTTTGACCGCCTCACCAAGCAAGGGGCGCTGTCCGAGGATGACGTGCGCATCGCGCTGCGCGAGGTTCGCGTGGCATTGCTCGAGGCCGACGTCTCCCTTCCCGTCGCCCGCTCCTTCATCAAGAACGTCGAGAAGAAGGCCACCGGCGCTGCCGTCACCAAATCCATCACCCCCGGCCAGCAGGTCATCAAGATCGTCCATGACGAGCTGATCGCCACCCTGCGCGGCGAAGGCGATCCGGGTGTGCTGAAGATCGACAACCCGCCCGCGCCGATCCTGATGGTCGGCCTTCAGGGCTCTGGCAAGACGACGACGACCGCCAAGCTTGCCAAGCGCCTCAAGGAGCGCGAGGGCAAGAAGGTGCTGATGGCGTCGCTCGACACCAACCGCCCGGCGGCGATGGAACAGCTTGCCATCCTCGGCTTGCAGATCGGCGTCGATACCCTGCCGATCGTCAAGGGCGAAGATCCCGTCGCCATCGCCAAACGCGCCAAGACCACCGCCAGCCTCGGCGGCTATGACGTCTACCTCCTCGATACCGCCGGACGCCTGCATATCGACGCCGACCTGATCGCGCAGGCTGCCGCCGTGCGCGACGTCGCCAAACCGCGCGAGATCCTGCTGGTCGTCGATGGCCTGACAGGTCAGGACGCGGTCAATGTCGCGACCGAATTTGACGACAAGATCGGCGTCACCGGCGTGGTCCTGACGCGGATGGACGGCGACGGGCGCGGCGGCGCGGCGCTTTCGATGCGCGAGATCACCGGCAAGCCGATCCGCTTCGTCGGCCTCGGCGAGAAGATGGACGCGCTCGAAACCTTCGAGCCCGAGCGCATCGCCGGCCGCATCCTCGGCATGGGCGACATCGTGGCGCTGGTGGAACGCGCGCAGGAAACGCTCGAGGCCGAACAGGCCGAGCGCATGATGAAGCGGTTCCAGAAGGGGATGTTCAACATGAACGACCTCAAGGGCCAGCTGGAACAGATGCAGAAGATGGGCGGTATGCAGGGCATGATGGGCATGATGCCTGGCATGGCCAAGATGTCGAAGCAGATCGCCGAGGCCGGTTTCGACGACAAGACCATCACCCACCAGATCGCGCTGATCCAGTCGATGACCAAGAAGGAACGCGCCAATCCCGCGCTGCTTCAGGCGTCCCGCAAGAAGCGGGTTGCCGCGGGATCAGGTCAGGATGTGTCCGACCTCAACAAGCTCCTGAAACAGCACCGCCAGATGGCGGACGCGATGAAGAAGATGGGCCAGATGGGCAAGAAGGGCCTGATGCGCGGCGGTCTTGGCGCGCTTCTGGGCAAGGGCGCGTCGGCTGCGGGCGCGATGCCGCCGGGCATGGACCCCGCCGCGATGGAACGCGCCGCCAAGCAGTTGGGCGCAGGCGGCGGCCTGCCGGGCCTTGGCGGGATCGGCGATCTTTCGGGACTGGGCAAGAAGAAGTGACGATGCCTGCCCCGACCCTCCAGACCGAGCGTTTGACGCTCAGGCCGATGCGCGCTGGCGATTTTACCGCCTATGCCGCGTTGATGGCCTCGCCGCGCTCGGCATTCATGGGCGGCCCCTACGACTCGCCCGCGGCCTGGGGCCTGTTCTGCCACGACGTCGCGTGCTGGGCGCTCTATGGCCATGGCGCTCTGATGCTTGACCGGCGCGACACGGGCGAGACGGTGGGGCAGGTCGGCCTCAACGGCGGGCCGCTCTATCCCGAAACGGAACTGGGCTGGACGCTCTACGACGGCCACGAGGGGCAGGGGCTCGCTACCGAAGGCGCCGCGGCGCTGCGCGACTGGGCCTGGGCCGCGCTGCCCGTGGACAGCCTCGTCAGCTACGCCCACCCCCACAACCACGCTTCCCATGCCGTCGCCCGTCGCCTCGGCGCGGTTGAGGATGCCGTTGCCCCGCGCCAAGACGTCGAGGATTTCGTCTTCCGCCACCACCGGAGGGCCGCGTGATGTCTGGCTTGCACATCCCCGCCCGCTCCACAGGCTTGCCCACAGGGCATGTGGCGACGCCTTGCACCTTTCCCGCCTCTGTCGGGGGCGCGCAATGACCCCCCGCCTTGTGGATATCCCCGCGCTCGAGACCGAACGCCTCCGCTTCCGCGCCCCTCAGGCGTCGGACTTCGCGGTGCTGGAGCCCTTTGCCCGGTCCGACCGCGCGCGCTATATCGGCGGCGGCGCGGAAAAGGACAAACGGCACGCGTGGAACATCCTCACCGTGCTTGCCGGGCACTGGCACCTGCGCGGCTACGGCACCTTCGTGGCGGAACTGAAATCCACCGGTCAGCCCATCGGCTCCATGGGCCCGTGGCATCCGATCACCTGGCCCGAACGGGAACTGGGCTGGACGATCTGGGACGCCTCGGTCGAAGGCACCGGCCTCGCCCATGAAGCGATGCTGTGCCTGCGCCGCCATGCCTATCAGGACCTCGGCTGGCAAACTGCCGTCAGCTACATCGACCCCGCCAACGCGCGCTCCATCGCGCTGGCCAAACGCCTCGGCTGCACCCTCGACTCGGACGCCCTGCGCAATCACCCCGACAATCTGGTTTTCCGCCACCCTTCCCCGGCAGAGGTGCTGGCATGATGATCCCGACCCTTACCACCGAGCGCCTGACGCTCCGCGCGCCGCGCCTGTCGGACTTCGACGCCATCGCCGCCTTCCGCGCCTCGGACCGCGCGCGGTTTGTCGGGGGACCCGCGACCAAGTCCAATTCCTGGGGCTACCTCGCGGCCCTTGTCGGCCATTGGGACCTGCGCGGCTATGGCCGCTGGATCATCACCGAAACGGGCAATGACGCCACCGCGCTCGGCATCACCGGCCCCTTCTACCCCTATGACTGGCCCGAACCCGAAATCGCCTGGACGCTGTTCGACGCCGCAGAAGGCCGCGGCATCGCATTCGAGGCCGCCACCGCCGCCCGCAATTACGCCTATGCCACCCTCGGCTGGACCACGGCGGCCAGCTTCGTGCATCCCGACAACACCCGCTCCCTCGCTCTGGCCAAACGTATGGGCTGCCGCCCCGATGGCGTCCACCAGCACGCGGAATACGGCCCGCTTCACATCTGGCGCCACCCTGCTCCGCAGGAGGTGGCCGCATGATCGACACCCTGACCACGGCACGCCTGACGCTGCGCCCCTTCGCGGCCCAGGACCTGCCCGCCTACAAGGCCTACTATACCGGCCCGCGCGCCGCCGGCACCGGGGCCGCGCTGCCGGCTCATGTCGTGGTAGAGCGTTTCTGCGCCATGATCGGCCATTGGGCGCTGCGCGGCTTCGGACGCTATGCGATCTGCCTCGACCCCGCCGCACCCGGCATCGGCCATGTCGGCCCGATGCAACTGGGCGATGACAGCCCCGAGATGACATGGACGCTCTGGTCCGCCGATCATGCGGGGCACGGCTACGCCACCGAGGCCGCGCGCGCCGTGCTCGACCATCTCTTCGCCGCAGGCTGGCCCGACATCCTCGCTCATGTGGAAGCCGCAAACGCCGCCTCCCACGCCGTCGCACGTCGCCTTGGCGGCCAACCCACCGGCGCGCGCCCCGCGCCCTGGATGCCCACCGGCATCCAATACCGCTTCACCCCGGAGGCCGCCCGATGACCCAAGATCCCACCACCCGCGCCGCCGCGATCCTCAAGGGCCATCGCGCCTCCATCGACCGGCTCGACGCGATCCTCATCTACACCCTGGGCGAGCGCTTCAAGCACACCCAGGCCGTCGGCCGCCTCAAGGCCGAACACGACCTTCCGCCCTCCGATCCTGCGCGGGAAGCGCAACAGATCGCGCGGCTCGAAGATCTGGCACTTCAGGCCGATCTGGACCCTGAATTTGCCAAGAAGATCCTCCGCTTCGTCATCGACGAAGTCATCCGTCACCACGAAAAACACCAATCCTAGGGCAGGGTTCGCCCCGCCATCCCCCAAGCCATTCCATTCGCCCTCAAACAACGAAGTGATAGGGCAATCAAACAGGAGATACTCACAATGGCCATGAAAATTCGTCTCGCCCGCGGCGGCTCCAAGAAGCGCCCGTATTACTCGATCGTTGCCGCCGACAGCCGCATGGCGCGCGATGGCCGCTTCATCGAGAAGCTGGGCACCTACAGCCCGCTGCTGGCCAAGGACAGCGAAGACCGCGTGAAGATGAACATCGAGCGCGTGCAGCACTGGCTCGATCAGGGCGCCCAGCCCACCGACCGCGTCAGCCGCTTTCTGGAAGCCGCAGGCGTGACCCCGAAGAAGGACCGCGCCAACCTCAAGAAGGGCGTTCCGGGCAAGAAAGCCACCGACCGCGCCACCGAGAAGGCCGCCAAGGCAGCCGCAGCAGCCGAGGCCGCCGCCGCACCGGCACCCGAGGCCGCTGAAGAGGCATCGGCCGAGTAACTTACCCCTCCCGGCCGCGCCCTCCCACAAAGGGGGCGCGGCCGAACCACCACCGGTTGCAAAAGGCCGCTCCCATGGCAAACCAGAACACCATCTGCGTCGGCGCCATCATGGGGTCCTTCGGCGTGCGCGGCGAAGTCCGGATCAAAAGCTTTTGCGCCGAGCCCTCCGACATCGCCACCTATGGCCCGCTCTCGACCGAGGATGGCAGCCGCCAGTTCAAGATCACCCTGACCCGCCCGGTGAAAACCGGCTTCGGCGCGAAGCTGTCCGGCGTGACTACCAAGGAGCAGGCCGACGCCCTGCGCGGCACACGCCTCCATGCGCCTCGCACAGCGCTGCCGAACCTCCCCGATGACGAATTCTACCATACCGACCTGATCGGCCTCGACGTGCTCGATACCGGCGGCGTCACCATCGGCAAGGTCTCTGCCGTTCACAATCACGGGGCGGGCGACTTGCTGGAAATCAAGGGCCGTGGCCTCGGCTCCGGCCTTCTGGTGCCCTTCACCCTGGCCGCCGTGCCCACTGTCGATCTGACCGCCGGGCGCCTGATCCTCGACCCGCCGACGGGACTGCTGGACGACGGCACGCCCAGCAATTCATCACCGGAGGAATTTGAATGATCCGACCATACTGGCTTGGCCTTGCCCTTGTCGGTTGCGGGCCGCTGGCTTACGGTTTCCTGTCATCGGATATTTCTTATGCGGTGGTCTTTCCGGTTCTATTCTTCCTCGGACACCGCCTGATCCGCCCCTACGACTGGCCGCGCGGGCTGGAGGTGATCCAGAATACCGGCATTGCCCTGCTGATGTCCCGCGCCCTTATCCATGGCGTGCAGGTGGGCGTTTTGCTGACCGCAGGGATAACGTCCGCCGGTGCGCTCGGGAACCCGTTCCGCCTGATCTTCATCCCCGGCCAACCCACACCCATCACACCGCCCCTGATGGCGGCAGAGCCTTTGGCGGCGATCTGCATCGCCTTGTCGCTCATTGGTCTGGCGCTCGCGGTCCTGACAAGATCCGAGGCCGATATCTTCACGACCCGCGCCGGCCTCCTCGGGATGCCGGAAGCGTTCGACCGCTTCATGACGCGCCGCTCCTCGGTGCAATCGGCCAAGTTCTCGCCGCAAGCGTCCAGTGCCGGCGACGCGGCGTCAATGGTGGTGATCCGCCCATGGGCGTTGGCCCCCTTTGCCTCCCGGCAATCCCCGGCCGCACTTGCCGAACTGGTCGCCAAGGTCGCACCGGGTGGCCCCGCGCGGCGGCTGGCGGCGGTGCTGGCCTTCGCGGCGGCGCAAGGTAACCCCCACGCAGCCATTGCCCTGCAAGAACTCACCCGCCTGCGCGGGCCGGAGGTCGGCGGCTGATCCGCGTCAGGACCGGATGCGCCACCCGGTGCGGAAGATCCACGCGATCACCACCACGCAGGCCCCGGTGAACCCGAGGATCGCCACGATCGACCATGCGACCGACACATCCGCCATCCCGAAGAAGCTCCACCGGAAGCCCGAGATCAGGTAGACCACCGGGTTGAACAGGCTGATCGTCTGCCACACCGGCGGCAGCATCGTGATCGAATAGAACGAGCCGCCCAGGAACACCAACGGCGTCACCAACAGCAACGGGATCAACTGCAACTGCTCGAAATTCTGCGCCCAGATGCCGATGATGAACCCGAACAGCGAGAAACTCAGGCAGGTCAGCACCAGAAAGGTCAGCATCCAGATCGGGTGCAGGATCTGCAGGTCCACGAAGAAGAACGCCGTGATCAGGATGATCAGCCCGATCATGAAACTCTTCGTCGCCGCCGCCAGAACGTAACCGGCGGTGATCTCCAGAAACGAGGCGGGCGCCGACAGAAGCTCGTAGATCGTCCCGATGAATTTCGGGAAATAGATCCCGAAACTGGCGTTGGCGATGCTTTGCGTCAGCACCGTCAGCATGATCAGCCCCGGCACGATGAACGCGCCGTAGCTGACGCCTTCCACCTGGTCGATCCGGCTGCCGATGGCGGTGCCGAACACCACGAAATAAAGCGATGTGGACAGGACCGGAGAGACAACGGACTGCAACAGCGTGCGGAACGTGCGCGACATCTCGAAGATGTAGATGGATTTGATCGCTTGCAGGTTCATGGCCGATCCCCCTCTTGCACAAGACCCACAAAGATCTCCTCCAGGCTGCTCTGCTTGGTTTCCACGTCGGCAACCTTCAGTCCCGCGTCCTGCAGCGCACTCAACAACCGCACGATCCCGGTGCGCTCGGCGCGCGTATCGTATCGATAGATCAACCGCCGACCGCCGCCGACCAGCTCCAGCCCCCGCCCGTCCAGCGCCTCCGGCACCGCCCCGATCGGCGCGGTCAGGTCGATGCGCAACTCCTTCTGGCCCATCCGAGCCATCAGCGCGCTCTTCTCCTCGACCAGCAGGATGCGGCCCTTGTTGATCACCGCCACACGGTCGGCCATCTCTTCGGCCTCCTCGATGTAATGCGTGGTCAGGATGATGGTGACGCCGCTTTCCTGCAGCTTGCGCACCACCTCCCACATGTCGCGGCGCAGTTCGACATCGACGCCCGCCGACGGCTCGTCCAGAAACAGCACGCGCGGCTCGTGGCTCAGCGCCTTGGCGATCAGCACGCGGCGTTTCATGCCGCCCGACAGCGTGCGGATGGCGTCGTTGCGTTTGTCCCACAGGGACAATTGCCGCAAGATCGCCTCCAGTCTGGCGTCATCGGGCGGATGCCCGAACAACCCGCGCGAGAACCTCACGGTGCTGATCACCTTCTCGAACGGCTCCAGGTTGATCTCCTGTGGCACCAGTCCCACCAGCGCGCGGGCGGCGCGAAAGTCGGCCACCGTATCGTGCCCGCCGATCGTCACATGCCCGCTGGTCGCCTGCACGATCCCGCAGATCGCCGAGATCAGCGTCGTCTTGCCCGCTCCGTTCGGCCCCAGCAGCGCCAGGATCTCACCCTCCCTTATCTCCAGCGACACGGCGTCCAGCGCCGTGAAGCCCCCGGCATAGGTCTTGGTCAGCCGGTCAACGGTCAGGATAGGCGATGTCATGGGAGGGCTCCTTCTCAGACCCTCAAACTAGGGCCACACCGGTCCCCGGACAAGGCACCCTACCGTATGGAAGCTCTGCACAAACGCACGCAAGGCGCGCAACCCTGAAACATTTCTCGCGCTCGCGTGCGCCTTGGGCCCGAAACCCTAGGGATTCCCGCCGCTGCATCTCGGCGCAACAACAGGCATATTCTTGTCATCCGATCCGCCAACTGGGCGCAGCACCAATGAATGAAGAAACGCGCTTCCCCCTTGCCCTCGCCCTCTCAGCGCTGGCCGCTTCGCCCACCAACGCCGCCGTCATGGCGCGCGATGCCGGACGCGACCGGTTTTCGCCGACCCTGAAAGGAGCCTGCCCTTGGACCGACTGCGCCTCATGATCCTCGCCGGCGCCGACACCGTCGCCGACTTGTTCAGGCGCCGTCGGCAATTCAGCTTCGGCGACGTCATGGCGCGCCAATGCCGGACCGTGCATGGCGATTGGCAGGCCATACTTCTGTCCTTGATCGAACCGCCTCAAATCACGCCCCACCCCAAGGTGACCGGCATCGCGCGCGCGTTCATGGCAGGCCTTGCCAGCGACACCCCGGCCGACATCGTCGTGGCACCCATCGCCGCGTTCTACCGCGACGCCTCTGCCGCCGAGATCCTCAGCTTCACCGACGGCCTCAAGAACGCCCCCTGGCCGCCGCACGTGACCAGCAAGCGCCACAATGACATCGGGCGCGCGCTCTCCGTTGCTGTCGAACCGCTCTCCACCCGAACCCGTGCCGCGTTACCGCAGATCCTCAAGGCCATCGACACCTGTCTGCAGGATGGCACTGCCGACGTCGAGACATTGGGCGCCGCCCTGCGCGGCATGCTTCCAAGGCCCGCGGATTATGGCGAGTGGTCAGCAGCGCAGGCGCCCTACTTCGCCCAGATCGAGGCGCGGATGGATGATCCCGCCTGGCTGCACCTGCGCATCTCGATGCTGCACGCCTACGGCGACGACCCGGACGAAAACATGGCCCTGCTCAACCGCGCGCTGGCCAGCCCGTAAGCGGATGCCGCCATTGCCGCGGCCAAGTTTATCTTGGCGGATTACGAAAGCGTTTTCGAACGCAAATCGCCCGATCCCGCCTTTTTGCTGCCCTGGCAGGGGGCGATCAACACGGCCAAGACGCACTTCGATCCTCTGCCCCCGTCCCTCGCCACCCTCGATCACCACATCCAGCAGACGCTGGCGGCCGCGCCGCGCGATTGAATTTCCCCGCGGGGCGCACTAACGGATGGCCATGTCAGACCAACCGCCCCCCTCACCCACCCGATCCCATGGCCGCCTCGCCCAATCCGCCAGCCTCAAGCCGCGCTCGCTGATGGATGAGCCGCCTGCGCTGGCCCGCGCGTGGCGGTCCAAGGTGCTGACCCTCTTCCCTGAGGTCTTTCCCGGCGTCCTTGGCGCGTCGCTGACCGGAAAGGCCCTGCAACAGGGCCTCTGGTCGCTGGAGGCGGTCGACCTGCGCACCTTCGGCACCGGCAAGCACCGGCAAGTCGACGACACGCCTGCCGGTGGCGGCGCGGGCCTTGTGATGAAGCCCGATGTGATGGGCCGCGCGCTCGACATGGCCAGCGTCGGCACCCCCTCCGACCGCGCGCTTTGGCCGCTCGTCTATCTCAGCCCGCGCGGCAAACCCTTCACTCAGGCCGACGCCGAACGCTTCGCTGCCGCCAAGGGCATCACGCTGGTCTGTGGCCGCTTCGAAGGCCTCGACCAGCGGGTGATCGACCACTACGCGCTCGAAGAAATCAGCATCGGCGACTACGTCCTGACCGGCGGCGAACTGGCCGCCCAGGTCCTGCTCGACGCCACCGTCCGCCTGCTGCCGGGTGTGCTTGGCAACGCCGCCTCGACCGAAGAGGAAAGCTTTTCCGACGGCCTGCTGGAACATCCCCAATACACCAAACCCGCCGACTGGCGCGGCCACGCCATCCCGCCCGTCCTGCTTTCGGGCGACCACGGCGCGGTGGACAAGTGGCGCAAGCAACAGGCCGAGGAAGTGACGAAAGAGCGGCGCCCCGACCTCTGGGCTGCCCATCTGGCCAAAACCACCCCAAAGCCGGACTAGGTGATCCTGACAAGCTTCTGGCCTTACTCGCGCCTGGCCTTATAAATCTCTGGCCTTACAGGCTTCTGGTATTAACAGTCTCTGGCCTTACAGGCTTCTGGTATTAACAGTCTCCGGCCTTGCACGCTCTGGCCTTACAAGCCCTTGGCCTTACAAGCCCCTGGCCCTGAAATCCTTCCCGCCGACCCCGGCGCTGGCGCCCCCCCATCGCGGAAGCTCGCCATCGCCCCCCGCCCCGACCATCCCGCACTATACCCCGAATCCCCTTGATCGCTTGATCCCGCCCCCGTATACGCCCCCCATCCGGGGCCGGAATCGGCCAGCCGGACGGTTACGCCATGTCCGGGCCGAACTTTCGGGGCCCACCGGGACGCGCAACCACATCAAACAGAACGCAAGTTCTACCCTCTGGCGGGCGCCTCCCTCGACGGGAGCAAGGCGGACCCGGTCGAAGACCAGAGCTCTGGGACGGCACCACACCTCCGCGGGCAAACCGTGGGCAATGTAAGGAGCGCATCAGATGAACCTGATCGCACAGATCGAAGCCGAGCAGATTGCCGCTCTGGCCAAGAATATTCCCGACTTCAAGGCCGGCGACACCATCCGCGTCGGCTACAAGGTCACCGAGGGCACGCGCACCCGCGTGCAGAACTACGAAGGCGTGTGCATCTCGCGCAAGCATGGCGCCGGCATTGCCGGGTCGTTCACCGTGCGCAAGATCTCCTTCGGCGAAGGGGTGGAGCGTGTGTTCCCCCTCCATTCCACCAATATCGACGAGATCACCGTGGTCCGCCGCGGCCGCGTCCGCCGCGCCAAGCTCTATTACCTGCGCGATCGTCGCGGCAAATCGGCCCGGATCGTCGAGGATACCAATTACAAAACCCTCAAGGGCGCAGACGCGTAAGGAGATCCGTGAGATGAAAAAGGACCTGCATCCCGACTATCACGTGATCAACGTGAGGATGACCAACGGCGACATGCTGCAGATGCGCTCGATCTGGGGCAAGGAGGGCGACACGCTGGCGCTCGACATCGACCCGACCGTGCACCCGGCATGGACCGGCGGCGGCTCGCGCCTGCTCGACACCGGCGGCCGCGTCACGAAGTTCAAGAAGAAATACGAAGGTCTGGGCTTCTAAGCCTTTCAACCTTCCAACCGACCCAACGCCGCTCCCTCACCGGGGCGGCGTTTTCCGTTGGATCACACGTTTCGTTGGATCACACGTTCCGTTGGATCACACGTTCCGTCGGACCATACGACCACGGGAAAATGCGGGCCGCCCCGATCCCCGCGCCGCGCCCCTGTTTCATCTTGGCAAAAAAAACTCAAGAAACGCCAACCCCACGCCCGACCTCTCCCGTTCCCTCCAAATGCGCCGCAGGCGCGCGCGACCGCCTCACGCCCGCGCGGCCCCCGTACCGGACGCAGTGCCCAACGCGTTCCCACAGCGCTCCTGCGCCTTCCTGCTTCCCCCTTGCGGCAAAACGGTCGCATGGCCGGGGCGATTGTGTCCCCCTCAAACGGCTTTTGCCTTAACAGCCGCGCCTGTTCGCCGTATACTCAACCCTCAATACCTCGCGCCCCGGCAAAGAAGGGCGACCAGATGTTGGGGCACACCTCCGCGCGGGCCGCGCGGATCAGACAAGGCGGGACAGGCAGTGGCACATATCATTGTTCTCGGAAACGAGAAGGGCGGATCGGGCAAATCGACCACTGCCATGCATGTGGCGACCGCTCTGGCGCGGATGGGCCACCGGGTCGGCGGCCTCGATCTGGACCTGCGCCAGCGCAGCTTTCACCGCTACCTCGACAACCGCAAGACCTGGACAGAGCGCAAGGGCCTCGACCTGCCCTGCCCGCTGATCCTCGACCTGCCCGACATGGCGCCCGAGGATGTGTCAGCGGGCGAGAACATCTATGACCGTCGCCTTTCCGCCGCCATCGCCGAGCACGAGAAACGCTGCGATTTCATCGTGGTCGACTGCCCGGGCAGCCATACCCGCCTCAGCCAGGTCGCCCATTCCCTCGCCGATACGCTGATCACGCCGCTCAATGACAGCTTCGTCGATTTCGACCTTCTGGCCAAGATCGACCCCGAGACCTACGCCCTCAAGGGCCCGTCGGTCTATTCCGAGATGGTCTGGCATGCCCGCCAGCTGCGCGCCAAGGCGGGCCTGAAGGCGACCGACTGGATCGTGGTGCGCAACCGCCTGCCCGCGCAGGAGATGCACAACAAGAAGAAGATGGGTCGCGCCCTTGGCGAGCTGTCCAAACGGATCGGCTTCCGCGTCGCACCGGGTTTCTCCGAGCGGGTGATCTTCCGCGAGTTGTTCCCCTCGGGCATGACGCTGCTCGACCTGCGCGAGATGGGCGTTGACCGCCTCAACATCTCCAACGTCGCCGCTCGGCAGGAACTGCGCGACCTGATGGCCGCCCTCAACCTGCCCGGCGTCGGCGTGAACTTCTAGGCCGCAACGCGCGCCCCTGTTTCATCTTGGCTGAAAACTCTGGGGGGACGGCGCATCGCGCCGTGGGGGGCCAAGCCCCCCCCAACGCCGGACTCGGGGCAACGCCCCCCAAAACACTACACCCCCAGCCAAAGCCCCCCAACCTAGCTCTCCCCGGATCAGTCATACCCCAGATACGTCGCCTTGCCGCGGAACACGGTGTAGGCCAGCACGGAATAGGCTGCGATCACCGGCACTACGACGCAGGTGCCGATGAAGATGATCAACAGGCTTTCGGGCGCCGACGCCGCCTCGTAGATCGTCAGCCTGTCGGGCACCACGTAGGGATAGAAGCTGTAGGCCATCCCGATATAGGCCAGCGCGAAGAGGCACGTCGCCACCGCGAACGGCAACCACGACCGGCGGTCGCCGTCAAAGGGCATCTGGCGGACCATCCGCCAGAGCCAGATCACCAGCAGCCCCGACACGACCGGGATCGGCGCCAACCACAACACCTCGGGGAATTGCAGCCACCGATCGAGGATCCGCGCCGACACCAGTGGCGTCGCCAGCGACACCGCCCCAATGCCAAGGATCACCCCCCAGAGGCTGTCCTTGGCCCAGGTCACGGCTTTCACCTGCAAGGTGCGCTCGGTCTTGTGGATCAGCCAGCAGGCGCCGATGAAGCTGTATCCCACCGTCAGGAACACCGCCGTCACCACGGCAAAGGCCAGATGCTCCAGGGTCCAGCTCAGGCCCATGACGTAGAAGCCCAGCATGAACCCTTGCGCCAGCGCCGTCAGGGCCGAGCCTGTGAAGAACAGATTGTTCCACAACCGCTTGTGCCGCGCATGGGCCTTGGCGCGAAACTCGAACGCGACGCCGCGCAGGACCAGGCCTATCAGCATGACGAAGACCGGCAAGTAAAGTGCGGTAAGGATCATCCCGTGCGCCGCCGGAAACGCCACCAGCAACAGCCCCACCGCCAGCACCAGCCATGTCTCGTTCGCATCCCAGAACGGTCCGATGGAGCCGATCATGATCTCCTTCTCGTCGTCATCGGCGAAGGGGAACAGCAACCCCACGCCCAGATCGAACCCGTCCAGGACCACATAGACCAGGATCGAGAACCCCATCAGCGAGGCGAAGGCCCAGGGCAGCCAGTCGGCGGGGTTTCCAAAATCAGGGAACATGGATGCTCACTCCGCCGGGTTCAGGATTTCGACTTGCGCCTTGCCCGAATGGGCCATGTCGTTGGCCGGCTCGTCATGGCCGCGGGCGGCCTTGCGGGCAAGGTAGACGATGACGCTGATGTAGGCGAACAGGAGCAGGCCATAGATCGCCAGATAGCCCGCCAGCGTTCCGGCCACCAAGGGTGCGGGAACGTCGGCCACCGCCATCTCGGTCGTCATGACGCCCTGCACCAGCCACGGCTGACGGCCGATCTCGGTCGTGTACCAGCCTGCCAGCGTCGCGACCCAACCGCTGAACGCCATCGGCACCAGCGCCCAGAAGAACGGCTTGGGCAGGCCCTCGACCGCCAGCCAATGACCCGCAGCCGCGTCCACATGCATCCGGCGACGTTTCCACATCACGAAGACCGTGGTCCACGACACCAGCAGCATGGCGACGCCGGTGCCGATCATCGTGCGGAACGACCAGAACACCATCATCACTGGCGGGTGCATCGGCGTGCCATCCTCGGCCACGAAATCGTTCAGCCCCTGCACAACCCCGTCCGCGTGGTGCCGCAGGATGATCGAGGCAAGGTCCGGGATCGCCACCTCGAACCGGTTCTCCCGCGCCTCCTCGTCGGGGATCGCGAACAGCAGCAGCGGCTGGTTCGGCCCGGTCTCCCAGATGCCCTCCATCGCGGCGATCTTCTGCGGCTGATGCTCCAGCGTGTTCAACCCGTGCATGTCGCCCCAGAAGATCTGCACCGGGATCAGGAACGCGCCCAGCACCACCCCCACCTTCAGCGCCGTGCGCACATCGCGCGACCGGTCGCCGATCAGCCAGCGGAACGCCGAGACGCCCGCGATCAGGAACGCCACCGTCAGCCCCGAGGCCAGCAGCATGTGGCCCAGCCGATACGGCATCGACGGGTTGAAGATGATCGCCCACCAGTCGGTGGCGAAGGCCACGCCGTCGATCATCTCGAACCCCTGCGGCGTGTGCATCCACGAATTCAGCACGATGATCCAGAACGCCGACACCGTGGTGCCGAAGGCTACAAGGAACGTCGCCAGGATGTGGAGCCATGCAGGCACCCGGCGGAAGCCGAACAGCATGATGCCGACGAATGCCGCCTCCAGGAAGAAGGCCGTCAGCACCTCGTAGGCCAGCAAGGGCCCGGCAATGTTGCCGACGGTTTCCATGAAACCCGGCCAGTTGGTGCCGAACTGGAACGACATGGTGATGCCGCTGACCACGCCCATGGCGAAGGACAAGGCGAACACCTTAACCCAGAAGCGGTAGATGTTCATCCACTTGATGTCTTTGGTCTGCGCGAAGCGGACGCGCACGAACAACAGCACCCAGCCCAGCGCAATGGTGATCGTCGGGAACAGGATGTGGAACGAGATATTGGCCGCAAACTGAATGCGGCTCAGGATCAGGGTATCAAGCGCTTCCATTTTCGGTGTCCTTCTGCTTGCGTCGGCCCAGCGTCAGCACGCTGCCGGTCTTGTCGATCAGGCCCGCGATCTTGCTGCCCAGTGTCATCATCTTGACCAGCCGCTCGGTCTCCAGCTTCTCCATGTCGTTGTAGAAACCGGTCATCAGCTCGATCATCTCTCGCAATTCGGCGATGCGTGCCTCGGCATAATGGTCGCCGGACGGGCCCTGCATCTCCAATTCGCGCAGTTTGGTTAAGGTCGGGTCAATCTCGCGCTTCTTGCGCTCGGCGATCAGGATGCGGGTGATTTCCCACAGATCTTCGGGCGTGGTGAAATAGTCGCGGCGGTCGTCCGGCATATGGCGCAACCTCACAAGGCCCCAGGCCTGCAACTCCTTCAGCCCCATCGAGGTGTTGGACCGGCTGACGCCAAGGCCATCGGTGATCTGTTCGGCGTTGAGCGGTCTGGACGACAGGAACAGCAGCGCATAGATCTGTCCGACCGTGCGGTTGATGCCCCAACGGCTGCCCATCTCGCCAAAATGCAGGACAAATTCCTGTTGCAGGGTGGTCAGGTGCATGGTCATCCGCGCCGCTTTCCGTGATTTCAGTAATTTCTGAAATTGCAGATAGGTCGCACGCCCGTGATGGCAAACCGACCCCGGTGCGACAAGTTGGCGGCTCACATGCCGGATTGCAGTCTTTGCACGTTGGTCGATTCAAATGGCAGCACCATTTCGATCAGATGATCGAAATCCCGCGCGATCGCCATCGCGCCCTCGGCCAACAATTCCTCAGCGGGAGTATATCCCCACGAAACGCCGATGGCACGGATACCCGCCGCTCGCGCCATCCGCATGTCATAGCGCGAGTCCCCGATCAGGATGGTCTGGCCGGGCCGGTGCCCTGTCTCTGACAGCGCGCGGTAAACCATGCTGGGGTCGGGTTTGGACGGATTGTCGTCCGCGCACTGAATGGTACGAAAAAAGCCGTTCCACTCCATCTCGTCAACCATGCAGTGGGTGCTGCGACGCGCCTTGCCTGTCACCAGGCCCAAGGTGCATCCCCCGTCGAACAGACGTTCCACCGCTCTCGCCGCACCGGGAAACACACTTGGCACGTCTCCCCGATCGATCATATCGAAATAGCGAAACCTGTAGCCCGACAGGATCTTGTCGCGCACTTCGCGCGCAAGAGTTTCGGCCAGCACCTCGACCATTTCCGGCGCCGACATTCCGATGAGGGACATGACAGAGCTTCGGGTCGGCGGCACTTGCCCGGCGCTTCGGAAGGCTTGCACCATGATTTCGGCAGTCATGGGTCCGCCATCCAGCAGGGTGCCATCCACATCAAACAGCACCAGCGGTCCGGGGCTGGGCGCGCCACGGGAATCGACATTCCTGGGGGGCTTTGGGGACCAATGCGAGCCAGCCATGATCAGTACCTCAATCAAAGAAAAGAAAGTTTTATAGGTTTTGGAGGTAAATCTTAACACTCGCTCGGTGCCTGTGGATAGTGTGGCGGAGTTGACCTGCCCATAGGCAGGTATGCCGTTGGTCTTTGCCAGCTTGGCTCGCGCGCGTCAGGCAAGCACGGGCTTCAAGCCAAATCAGTCGTCCCCCTGCCAGCGGAACCCCTCGCCCTCCGCTTTCACGCGGCCAATCGACGGCAACAGGAAATGCGTCCCCAACACGCGCGCCCCGCTTTCGCTGGCTCTCTCCAGCAAGGCCCGGCGCGACGCGACCGCCTGTTCCGGGTCGGCATCGTAACAGAAGTGCCAGTCGGGAAACCGGCATTGTGGTGTCGTATGGAGCGCGTCGCCGGTGATGATCGCCTCCGCCCCGCCGGAACGGATAAGCACCGAGACATGCCCCGGCGAGTGGCCCGGCGTCGCGATCAGGGTCAGGCAATCGCCGATCCCATGATCCGACCCCACCTCCTCCGCCTGCCCCGCCGCGATGACGGGCAGCACGCTTTCGGTGTAGAACGGCATCGGCTCGGCCCCGAACCTTGCGACGTCCCGCGCCGGGAAAAGGTAGCGCGCGTTGGAAAACGTCGGCACCCAGCGCCCGTCGACCAGCCGGGTGTTCCACCCCACATGATCCACATGCAGATGCGTGCACATGACGTAATCCACCTCCGCAGGCCTCACGCCCGCCGCCGCCAGCGCCGCCATGAACCGGCCATCCTCGCGCCTGTTCCACGGCTCGAAACTGGGGAATGTCTTGTGATTGCCGACACAGGTATCGACCAGCACGACGTGATCGGGCGTCTTGAGCAGGTAGCCCTGGATCGGCAGGATCACTCGCCCGGATCCCTGCTCGATCTGGCCCGGCGCAATGTCCTCCATGATGCGGGCGACATCCGGGCCCGCGGTCGGAAACAGCGTCGTCGCTTCGCGGAACGGGCCGACCATCTCGAGGATGCGCCAAACCTCGACCTCACCGATCCTGCACAGCATGTCTCTCGCCCCTCCGTGACCGACGGCAAGTTTAGCGCGCCGCCCGCACACTGTCCCGTGACAAAGCCCCCACCCCCGCGCAAACTACGCCGATGGAACAGATTTTCGACGGCCACGACGATCTCTTTCGCGCCGCCATCGCGGGTATCCGCACCTATGGCGAATACGGCCTTGGCGCCTCGACGCTCTGGATGGACCGCCACACCGACGCGCAGATCATCGGCGTGGAAACCGACCCCGTCTGGGTCGAGCAGACCCGCGCCGCCCTGACCCGCCCGGGCCACGACATCCGCCATGTCGATGTCGGCCCCGTGGCGCAATGGGGCAAGCCCCGCAGCTATCGCAAACGCCGCAACTTCATCGATTATATCGAGGGGCCGTGGCTTGCCGGTCCCCTGCCGCAGGTGGTGCTGATCGACGGGCGCTTCCGCGTGGCGTGCTTTCTCACCTCGCTGATGCTGGCCAAACCGGGAACCGTGATCGTCTTCGACGATTACATCACCCGCCGCACCTATCATCTGGTGGAGGAGATGCTGCCGCCCGCCGCCCGGAACGCGCGGCAGGCCAGTTTCATCGTGCCCGCCGCCCGCAACCTGCCCGCGATCAAGCGCCTGCGCGACCAGTTCGTGATGGTGATCGAGTAGGCCCTAGACCGCGACGCAATCGGCGAAATACTGGATGCGCCCCTCCGCATCCTCCTGCTGCACCAGCCCGTGGATATCCGTCTCGAAGCCGGGACATTCGCGCGCGAAGGTGCGGTTGAACTTGAGGAACTCCACGATCTTGCGGTTGAACACCTCGCCCGGGATCAGCAGCGGAATACCCGGCGGATAGGGCGTTACCAGCGAGGTGGTGATCCGCCCCTCCAGATCATCGATCGGCACCCTTTGCGTGGCTCGCGCCGCGATCTTCGAGAACGCATCGGTCGGCTTCATCGCCGGCGTCAGGTCGCTCAGATACATCTCGGTTGACAGGATCGCGATGTCGTATTTCGCGTAGAGCGAGTGAACATGCTGGCACAGGTCGCGCAGGCCGTATTTCTCGTATTTCGGATGCTTGGCGCAGAATTCGGGCATCGACCGCCACATCGGCAGGTTCTTGTCGTAATCGTCCTTGAACTGCTGCAACTCGGTCAGCAGCGAATTCCAGCGGCCCTTGGTGATGCCGATCGTGAACATCACGAAAAAGCTGTAGAGGCCAGTTTTCTCGACCACGACCCCGTGCTCCGCCAGATACTTGGTGACAATCGAGGCCGGAATGCCCGTCGCGTCAAACCGCCCGTCGATGTTCAGGCCGGGGGTGATGATGGTGGCCTTGATCGGGTCCAGCATGTTGAACCCCCGTTCCATGTCACCGAAGGCGTGCCACGAATCCTCCCCGTCCGATCGCTGCACCCCTTCTGCATCGGTGCGCTTGAGCACCCAGTTCTCCGGGCTTTCAACGCCATCCTCGTCCAGCTTGTCCGGCCCCCAGACCTGGAACCACCAATCGTCGGGGCCGTATTCGTCGTCCACCTTGCGCATAGCGCGGCGGAAATCGAACGATTCCAGCAGGCTTTCCTCCACCAGCGCCCGCCCACCCGGCGGCTCCATCATGGCGGCCGCCACGTCGCAACTGGCGATGATGGAATATTGCGGGCTGGTCGAGGTGTGCATCAGGTAGGCTTCGTTGAACAGATGCCGGTCCAGCGGCACCGTCTGGCTGTCTTGCACCAGCACGTGACTGGCCTGGCTGATCCCCGCCAGCAGCTTGTGGATCGACTGCGTCGCATAGGTGACGGAATGGAGCGGACGCTCGCGGGTGCGGCCCATCGAATGGAAGTTGCCATAGAACGGATGGAACGCGGCATGGGGCAACCACGCCTCGTCGAAATGCAGGTTGTCGATATAGCCATCCAGCATGCCCTTGATGACTTCGGTGTTGTAGAGGACCCCGTCATAGGTCGATTGCGTCAACGTCATGATGCGCGGGCGCACGGTGTCGGCATCGACATGGGACAGCAGCGGGTTGGCCCGGATCTTCTCGCGGATCGCCTCGATCTCGAACTCGGATTTCTGGATCGGGCCGATGATGCCGTAATGGTTCCGCGTCGGCTTCAGGAATACCGGAATGGCACCCGTCATGATGATCGAATGCAGGATCGACTTGTGGCAGTTGCGGTCCACCACCACCACGTCGCCGGGGGCGACCGTGTGGTGCCAGACCATCTTGTTCGACGTGCTCGTGCCGTTGGTCACGAAGAAACAGTGATCCGCGTTGAAGATGCGCGCCGCGTTCCTTTCCGATGCGCCGATGGCCCCGTTATGGTCCAGCAGCTGCCCCAACTCCTCGACCGAGTTGCACACATCCGCCCGCAACATGTTCTCGCCGTAGAACTGGTGATACATCTGCCCGATGGGCGATTTCAGGAACGCCACGCCGCCCGAATGGCCGGGACAGTGCCATGAATAGGATCCGTCCTCGGCGTAATCCAGCAGCGCCTTGAAGAACGGCGGCTGGATTCCCTCCAGATAGGCCTTGGCGTCGCGGATGATGTGCTTGGCGACGAATTCCGGCGTGTCCTCGTACATGTGGATGAAGCCGTGCAACTCGCGCAGGATGTCGTTGGGCAGATGGCGCGATGTCTTGGTCTCGCCATAGATGTAGATCGGCACATCCTCGTTCTTCCAGCGGACTTCCTCGATGAACTTGCGCAGGTTCAATACCGCCGGGTCCAGATCCGGGCCGGGGGTGAACTCCTCGTCGTCGATCGACAGCACAAAGGCCGACGCGCGCGATTGCTGCTGCGCGAATTGCGACAGGTCGCCATAGGTCGTGGTGCCCAGAACCTCGAACCCCTCCGCCTCGATGGCCTCGGCCACGGCGCGGATGCCGAACCCCGAGGAGTTGTCGGACCGGAAGTCCTCGTCGATGATCACGATGGGGAAGCGGAATTTCATGGGTTCCTCCAGGAGGGAAACGGCAGACCT
>JBBQHZ010000007.1:0-58850 GCA_038324445.1 Rhodobacterales bacterium
GGAGGCCACCTCGGCCTCGAGCCCCGCCTTGTAGAGGAATTCCTTGCCGATGAAGCCGATGAAGGGCGGGATGCCGGCCATGGAGATGGCGGCCAGCGCGCCCGCGAAGAAGGTGATCGGCATTTTGCGGGCAAGGCCGCGCAGGGCAGCCACCTCGCGCGTGCCGGTCTGGTGGTCGACGATGCCGATCATCAGGAAGAGGGCCGCCTTGTAGAGCGAGTGGACGACGAGAAACAGCATCGCCGCCTTGATGGCGTCCGACGATCCCGCACCGAGGAAAAGCGTCAGCGCGCCGAGCGCCATCAGGGTGGTGTAGGCGAGGATCTGCTTGATGTCGGTCTGCCGGATCGCCAGCACAGAGGCGAAAACGGTGGTGAAGCCGCCCGCAAGCACAAGTGCCCAGAACCAAGGCTCGGTCCCGCCAAGGGTCGGGGTCATCCGCGCCATCAGGTAGATGCCGCCTTTGACCATGGTGGCGGAGTGAAGATACGCGCTGACCGGCGTGGGCGCGGCCATGGCGTTGGGCAGCCAGAAATGGAACGGGAACTGCGCCGATTTGGTGAAGGCGCCCGCAAGGAAGAGGATCAGGATCGGGATGTAGTATTGGTGGTCGCGGATGGCGTCGCCGGTGGCACGGATTTCGGACAGGGAATAGGTGCCCGCCGCCTGCCCCAGCAGGATCATGCCCGCCAGAAGTGCCAGGCCGCCGGTGCCGGTGAGCAGCAGGGCCTGCAGCGCCGAGCGGCGCGATTTGGCGCTGTCGGAGTTGAAGCCGATCAGGAGATAGGAGGACACGGTCGTGACCTCCCAGAACACAAAGAGCGCGATCAGGTTGTCGGCCAGCGTCAGGCCCAGCATGCCAACCATGAACACCATCAGGTAGAGCACGAAGCGCGGATATTCGGGGTGATTGCCGAGGTAGCGGGTGGAATAGAGCGTCACCAGCACGCCGATGCCGGTGATGAGCAGGGCGAAAGTCAGGGACAGGCCGTCGATCAGCATCTCCAGCCGGGTGCCCAGCGAGGGCACCCAGTCGAGGCCAATCAGCGCCGTCTCGCCCGCCGCCACCGGCCCGAGGAACTGCGCGAACCACGCGAAGAGCGCCGCCGGGATCAGGACGGAAATCCACCCCGCCGGTCCGCCCGCAAGGCGCGGCACCTCTGCCCCAGTTGCTGCCACGTTGCCCCTCGCCCCCCCGACGGCCCTGCCTTGCGGCGCGGTCGGTCGGCATGCCTTGTTCCGGTTCATCACATTAGGGAGCGCTTCCACCCCCAAGGTCCAGCGCAGATCGGCATTTTAATGCCTCTTTGGCCAGTTTTGAGGCAGGTAGGGCCTGCGGCTTGATAGGTCAATCCTTGCGGAGAGAGATTTTCGATAGTCGGAAGCTATCGACCTGTGCCCGAGGCGAAGGGGGTGCCTGACGGGGGGACACCGAAGGATCAGCACGCAGGCGAATGGCGGAAGGTGCCGCCCGCGCACTGATCCAGGGTGGTGCGCCCTGCGTCGTTTGTGAGCACTGCAAGGGACAACTTGCAATCGCTGCAGGGCGACCATCAACCGGAGATGCGTGCCCATCCCCGGAAGATCGAATCCGCTGACTTGTTGGTAGCGCGCCGCGTTGATAGGAAATAGACTGGAATGGTGATAATACCGATAGGATAAAACCATGCCGGTCTCGATCCTGCCCTTCACGCTGCGACAGTTGCGGTATCTGACGGCGTTGGAGGATACCCGGCATTTCCGCGAAGCGGCGGAGGCGTGCGGCATCTCTCAACCCTCGCTGTCGGTGCAGATCAAGACGCTGGAGGAGGCGCTGGATCTGGTGCTGGTGGAGCGCGGGCGCGGGCCGGTGCGCCTGACGCAGGCGGGGCGCGAGGTGGCGCGGCGCGCGCGCGAGATCCTCGATGCGGGGCAAGGCATCATCGACCTGTCCGCGACGCTGCAATCGGGGCTTGGCGGCACGCTGCGGATGGGCACATCGACCACGCTGGGGCCCTACCTGATGCCCCATGTGGTGGGCGAGTTGCACCGCAACCATCCCGACCTGCGGCTCTATATCCGCGAGGCGGCGCCGAGCGTCCTGGTGCGAGAGTTGAACGAGGGCGTGCATGACCTGATCCTGACGCAACTGCCGGTGGCCGGCGCGCGGCTGACATCGGCGCGGCTGTTCCGCGAGCCGTTGGGGGTGGCGATGCCCGCCGATCACGCGCTTGTCAGTGCGTCGAGCATCGCGGGGCCGGAACTGTCGGGCTACACGATCCTGTCGCTGTCACCGTCCTATGCGCTGCACGACCAGATCGCGGCCTTGTGCGTCGAGACCGGGGCATTCCTGTCGCGGGACTACGAAGGCACCAGCCTTGATGCGCTGCGTCAGATGGTAGCGCTGGACATGGGGCTGACGTTTCTGCCGGCGCTCTATGTCCGGTCCGAGATCGAGGGGCGGGCCAAGGACGTTGTGGTGCGCCCGTTCCGGGGACGCCGTTTTGCGCGGTCGATCGGGCTGGTGTGGCGGGCAAGTTCGGGGGCGGCACCGTCGTTCGAACGGCTGGCCACGGCCATCCGCAACGTGGCGCGGCGGTTCCCGGAACTGGTGCTGGAGGGATAAGGCGCAGGATTAGGCAAAGAGTGAGGCACAGGGTGGGGCGCACGGCGCAATCCTGCCTTGTCGGCGCGCAAATGAGCGGGGCCATTGACGTTCCGGCAAGTCGCGGAAAAAGCTGTCGCAATGACGGACATTTACGACATATCGGACCTCGAAATGCTGGCGCGCGACTGCCTGACACGGGCAGGAGTGGGGGCCGTTGCCGCCGCGATCGTGGCGCGGGATGTGGCGATGGCCGAGGTGCAGGGCCTGTCCGCCAGCGGGTTCGAGGCGCTGTTGCGCGACATCCGCCTGATCCGTTACGGGCGGTTGCACCCTTCGGCCGAAACAGTCGTCACCCCCGTGGCGCCGACGATCCGCAGGCTGGATGCGGGGCACGGCTTTGCTGCGGTTGCCTTGGCGAATGGCCTGCCTGCGCTGGTGCAGACCGCGAAATCAGAGGGGATGGCGATGCTTCACCTGGTGCGCGCCAGCGAGCCCGGCGCGATGGCGGCGGCGCTGGCCGATCTGGCGGGGCAGGGTCTGGCGGCGGTGGCGGCGCAACAGGGCGGACTGGTCCACGCCATCCGGCCCGGCACGCGGCAGACGGTGGCACTGGGCGGGGCGCCGCAAACCATGCTGTCGGCCTTGCTGTCGCAGGCCCCGGCGCCGACAGATTCGCCGCTTGACGGCCCGGTGACGCATTCCGCGTGGCTGGTTGCCATGGACCCGGCGGCAACCGCGGCGTCGGAGATGCTGGCGCATCTGCCCGCCACCGACGCGGCCGTGCTGACGGGCGGCATCGCCCTGCCCCCCGACCTGCTAGTGCAGATCGTGAACGCCTGAGCCATGCCGACCCCGATCCTCAAAGGTTTGACATTGCGCGGGTTGGAGGTGTTCGAGACGCTGGCGCGCACGGGATCGGTGGCAGCCACGGCGGCAGAGTTGGGGATGAGCGCGCCGGCGGTCAGCCAGCAGATGAAGAACCTGTCGACGACGCTGGGGGTGGACCTTGTCGATGCCTCGCGCCGCCCGATGGCGGTGACGCCGGCGGGACGGCTGTTTCTGGGCAAGGCGGAGGCGGCGCTGCGCGCCTTGCGCGCGGGCCAGCGCGACCTGACCTCGCTCGACCTGACGGACCTGTCGTCGCTGTCGCTGGGGGTGATCGAAGATTTCGAGAACGAGGTGACACCGCTTCTGGCCACGCGGCTGGCCGAGGCGATGATCCAGTGCGAATTCGTGCTGATGACGGGTGCCAGCCACACCTTGCACGCCCGCATCGCCGCGCGTGATCTGGACATGGTGATCTGCGCCGCCGGAAACACGCCGCCGCAGGGCACGGTGGTGCTGCCGCTGATGGCCGATCCCTACATTCTGGCGGTTCCCAAGGGGGTGGATGTCAGCGGCGGCCTGAGCAGCCTGCTGCCCCTGCCCTTCTTGAGGCGCGATCTGGATCAGGTGATGGGCCAGCAGATCGAGGCCTATCTGAAGCGGTCGGGCGTGGTGCCGGTGAAGCGGTTCGAGATGGATTCGAACCAGTCGATCTCGGCGCTGGTGGCGGCGGGCACCGGGTGGACCATCACCACGCCGCTGTCGCTGTTGCGGGGCGGGCGGTTCGCGGGGGGCATCGACGCGCATCCCCTGCCGGGAGAGGCGGTGGCGCGCCAGATCGTGCTTTATGCGACGTCGGACTGGACCGGGGGCATCCCCGAGCAGATCGCCGGGTTGCTGCGGGAATTGATCGGGCTGCATTTCCAGGAACCCGGTCTGGAGCGGATGCCGTGGCTGGGCGAGACGTTCCGGGTGCTGCGCTAGGGCGCAGGGACGTGGCGTGCCCGGCGGGCGCGTTTTCCGGCGCGAAAGGCCCCTCCTGACGCAAGAGTCTGTAAACAAATTTACAACACTTCGTCACAGCTGTGAAATTTCCTTACACAATGCGCGGGTTTTGAGCAGGAATGAGTTCGCGCCGGGGCATTAGACTGCCATGGTGCGGCCAAACAGACGCAAGCGGACCGCCATGGGAGGATGGTCGACTGCAGAGCGCCTGAGCAGACCGAGAGCGATTGGGTGGGAGGCCAATCAGCGTATCGACCGTCACCCGACACTCCAGCAGTCCATCGACACTCTAGGCCGGCGCGTTCGCAAGTCGCTGGCAGGAGGCCGCAGGCCAAGCGCCGTTGCGGCCGCAATCCAAGACCCGAGGAGAGACACACGTGACCACCAACACTTCACCCGGCCTTCTGGCGGACGCCCATATCGACGCGGCGCGCTATGAGGAGATGTATGCGGCCTCCATCGCCGATCCAGACGCGTTCTGGGGCGAGCATGGCAAGCGGATCGACTGGATCCGGCCCTATACCAACGTGAAGGACACGTCGTTCGCGTTCGACGATGTGCATGTGAAATGGTTCGAGGATGGCACCCTGAACGTGTCGGCAAACTGCATCGACCGCCATCTGGCGACGCGCGGCGACAAGACCGCCATCCTGTTCGAGCCGGATGATCCAAAGGAGCCGGCGCAGCACATCACCTACAATCAGTTGGCGCAGGAGGTCGGGCGGTTTTCCAACGTTCTGAAGGGCCTGGGCGTCAACCGCGGCGACCGCGTGGTACTTTACATGCCGATGATCCCGGAGGCGGCCTATGCGATGCTGGCCTGCACGCGGATCGGGGCCATTCACTCCATCGTCTTTGCCGGGTTCTCGCCCGACGCGCTGGCGGCGCGGGTGAACGGATCCGAGGCGAAGCTGGTAGTGACGTCGGATGGCGCGCCGAGGGGCGGGCGGGTGACCGAGTTGAAGGACAATGTCAACAAGGCGTTGCTGCACAACCAGATCGGCACCCAGTGCCTTGTGGTCAAGCGGACCGGCGGTCAGGTGGCCTGGGTACAGGGGCGCGATCATTGGCTGCACGAGTTGGCCGAGGGGGTCAGCGCCGACTGCGCGCCCGAAGAGATGAACGCGGAGGATCCGCTGTTCATCCTTTATACCAGCGGCTCGACCGGGATGCCCAAGGGCGTGGTGCATACCACCGGCGGCTACCTTGTCTATGCCGCGATGACGTTCGAATACACGTTCGATTACAAGGACGGCGACGTGTTCTGGTGCACGGCGGATGTGGGCTGGGTGACCGGCCACAGCTATATCGTCTATGGCCCGCTGGCCAATGGTGCCACGACCCTGATGTTCGAGGGCGTGCCGACCTATCCCGATGCGGGGCGGTTCTGGGAAGTGTGCGAGAAGCACAAGGTGACGCAGTTCTATACCGCGCCGACCGCGATCCGGGCCTTGATGGGCAAGGGCACGAGCTTCGTCGAGAAATACGACCTGTCCAGCCTGAAGCTGCTGGGCACCGTGGGCGAGAACATCAACCCCGAGGCGTGGAACTGGTACAACGAGAATGTCGGCAAGGGGCGTTGCCCGATCGTCGATACGTGGTGGCAGACGGAAACCGGCGGTCACATGATGACCCCCCTGCCCGGCGCCCACAAGCTGAAGCCCGGCGCGGCGCAGAAGCCGTTCTTTGGCGTGCTTCCGCTGGTGCTGGAGCCGACCACGGGTGAGGTGATCGAAGGCAACGATGTCGAGGGCGTGCTGGTGATCGCGGACAGCTGGCCGGGCCAGATGCGCACCGTGTGGCGCGACCATGACCGCTTCGTCAGCACCTATTTCGGTGACTACAAGGGTTATTACTTCAGCGGCGACGGCTGCAAGCGGGACGCCGATGGCGAATACTGGATCACGGGCCGCGTCGATGACGTGATCAACGTGAGCGGCCACCGGATGGGCACGCCCGAGATCGAATCCGCGCTGGTCGCCCACGAGACCGTCAGCGAGGCCGCCGTGGTCGGCTATCCGCATCCGATCAAGGGTCAGGGCATCTATTGCTACGTCACCCTGATGAACGACGAGACGCCAAGCGAGGAATTGAAGGTGACGCTGGCCAACTGGGTCAGGCAGGAGATCGGGCCGATCGCCAAGCCCGACGTCATCCAGTGGGCGCCGGGCCTGCCCAAGACACGTTCGGGCAAGATCATGCGCCGCATCCTGCGCAAGATCGCCGAAAACGACTATGGCAGCCTGGGCGATATCTCGACGCTGGCCGATCCGTCCGTGGTCGAGGAACTGATTGCCAACCGCGCCAAGACCTGAGCGCGGACGGCACACGAAATTCCGCCGCCGGGCTACGACACCGGGCGGCGGGACAAACGCCATAAGGGACCGGAGGGGCCCGGTCCTGGCGGAAACATACAGAGGGAGACACCTAATGTCGGAAAAGACCAATGAATATTGGGCCGCGAACAAGCGCCTGATCGCCGTTTGCCTGGTGATCTGGGCGCTTTGCTCGTACGGCTTTGCCATCCTGCTGCGCCCGATGCTGTCTGGCATCGCGGTCGGCGGAACCGATCTGGGCTTCTGGTTTGCCCAGCAGGGATCGATCCTCGTCTTTCTTGTCCTGATCTTCTTTTATGCCATCCGCATGAACGCGATCGACAAGAAATTCGGCGTCGACGAAGAGTGAGGGGCTGAGAAACATGGAGCAAACAACACTCAACATCATCGTCGTGGGGCTGTCTTTCGCGCTCTACTTCGGGATCGCGATCTGGGCCCGCGCGGGCTCGACCGCCGAATTCTACGCCGCCGGTCGCGGCGTCAACCCCGTCATCAACGGGATGGCCACGGCGGCAGACTGGATGTCTGCGGCCTCTTTCATCTCGATGGCGGGTCTGATCGCCTTCGTGGGCTACAGCAACTCGACCTTCCTGATGGGCTGGACGGGTGGCTATGTGCTGATGGCGATGCTTCTGGCCCCCTACTTGCGCAAGTTCGGCAAGTTCACCGTGCCCGAATTCATCGGTGACCGCTACTATTCCACCACCGCCCGTCTGGTGGCGGTTGTGGCGCTTATCATCATCTCGGTCACCTACGTTATCGGTCAGATGACCGGTGCGGGCGTGGCCTTCTCGCGCTTTCTGGAGGTCGACGTGACCACCGGCCTTTATATCGCCTCGGGCACCGTGTTCGTTTACGCGGTTCTGGGCGGCATGAAGGGCATCACCTACACACAGGTGGCGCAATATTGCGTTCTGATCGTCGCCTACACGATCCCGGCGGTCTTCATCTCGCTGCAACTGACCGGCAACCCGATCCCGGGTCTGGGCCTGTTCTCGAACATGTCCGAAGGCACGGCTGGCGCGGGCACGCCGCTTCTGGTGACGCTGGACGGCCTGTTGGCCGATCTGGGCTTCAACCAGTACACCACAGGCTCCAACCCGTGGCTGATGGCGCTGTTCACCCTGTCGCTGATGATCGGCACCGCCGGTCTGCCGCACGTGATCATCCGGTTCTTCACGGTTCCCAAGGTGTCCGATGCCCGCTGGTCCGCCGGTTGGGCACTGGTCTTCATCGCGCTGCTTTACCTCACCGCTCCGGCAGTGGGGGCGATGGCGCGTCTGAACATCATGACGACGATGTGGCCCAACGGAGCAGAAGGCGAAGCGGTTGCGGTCGAAGATCTGCCGGACTGGTTCAACACATGGCAGGTTACCGGCCTTCTGGGTGTCGAGGATCTGAACGGGGACGGCCGTATCCAGTACTACCGTCCGGGCACCGAAGCCGGTGACGCGCTGGCAGCGGCGCAGAACCTGCAGGGCAACGAGTTGACCACCTTCAACCAGGACATCCTGGTTCTGGCCAACCCGGAGATCGCAAACCTGCCGGGTTGGGTGATCGCGCTGATCGCGGCGGGTGGCCTTGCGGCTGCTCTGTCCACGGCGGCCGGTCTGTTGCTGGCGATTTCTTCCGCCATCAGCCACGACCTGATCAAGTCGGTGCTCAACCCCAACATCTCGGAAAAGGGCGAGCTTCTGGCTGCCCGTATCTCGATGGGGGGTGCGATCGTGCTGGCGACCTATCTGGGCCTGAACCCGCCGGGCTTTGCCGCCCAGACGGTGGCCCTTGCGTTTGGTCTGGCGGCGGCGTCGCTGTTCCCGACGCTGATGATGGGGATCTTCTCCAAGCGGATGAACGCCGCTGGTGCGACGGCGGGGATGCTGGCAGGTCTGCTCTCGACCTGTCTCTACCTCTTCACGTATCTGGGCTGGTTCTTCATTCCCGGCACCAACATGCTGGAGAACATTCCGGCGAACTACATCTTCGGTATCCCGCCGACCCATTTCGGGCCGATCGGGGCAGTGCTGAACTTCGGGGTCGCTTATGCCGTGTCGAGCATGACAGCAGCACCGCCGAAGCACATTCAGGATCTGGTCGAATCCGTGCGTATCCCGCGCGGTGCCGGCGCAGCCCTGGCGAAGTAACAGTCGCTTGGGGCCGGGTAAGACACTCGGCCCCATTGCAAAGACAGGCGCATCCCGACACCCTCGGGGTGCGCCTTTTGTTTGAAGGATCCCCGCCATGCCGCACCGGCCCATCGACGAGATTTTCGCCAAGACGCATCCCTATGACGGGTTGCCCGAGGCCGCGCGCGTGATGCTGGCGCAGGTCGCTAGGGTGGAGACATATGGCGCGGGCGAGGTGATCTATGCGCTGGGGGCGAAGGTCGGCGCGCTCTGCCTGATCGTGCGGGGTATCGTGCAGATCGTGGGGGCCGAGGGCGAGGTTCTGTCGATCCTCGAGCCCGGCAACTCGTTCGGCGAGCGGGGCCTGATGCGCGACGGGATTGCGCCGGTGACGGCGCAGGCCGAGGGCGAGGTGGAAGTCATCGCGATCCCGGCCGAGGTATTTCACGCGCTGGTGGCAGAGCATGCGCAGGTGCGGCGGTTCTTCGACCGCACCCGCGCTGATTTCGCGCGCAAGCGCGATGTGACGACGATGGCGGTGGGCGATCTGATGACGCGCCAGCCCCTTGTATGCGCGCCCGATACGCCGCTGCGCGCGGCGGCGGGCATGATGCGTGAGCGGCATGTTTCGTGCATCATCGTGGTGGAAGGCGGGGCCGTGCGCGGCATCCTGACGACGGGCGACATTACCACCCGCGCGGTGGCCGAGGGGTTGGACCTGTCGACGCCGGTGGCGCAGGTGATGACGGCGGGGCCGGTCACCCTGCCCCCGTCCGCGCTGGTGGCCGATGTGCTGCACGCGATGGTGGAGCGGGGCATCTCGCACCTGCCGGTGGCCGAGGCGGGCCAGTTGGTCGGCATCCTGACGCAGACCGACCTGACGCGGTTTCAGGCCACATCGTCGGCGGGGTTGATCCGGGACATCGCGCAGGCCCGGGATGTGGCGGCGATTGCGAAGGTCACGGCGCGGATACCGGAGTTGCTGGTGCAACTGGTCAGCGCGCAGAACCCGCACCAGACGGTGACGCGGTTGATCACCGACATCGGCGACGCGGCGACGCGGCGATTGCTGGTGCTGGCGGAGGCGGCACTTGGCCCGGCCCCGGTGCCCTATCTTTGGCTGGCCTGCGGATCGCAGGGAAGGCAGGAGCAGACCGGCGTCAGCGATCAGGACAATTGCCTGATCCTGTCCGATGACGCGACCGAGGCGGATGACGCCTATTTCGCCGCGCTGGCCCGCTTCGTCAGCGATGGGCTGGACGCGGCGGGCTATTTCTTTTGCCCCGGCGACATGATGGCGACCAACGCCAAGTGGCGCCAACCGCTGCGCGTCTGGCGGCGCTATTTCAGCGGCTGGATCAACCGACCCGACCCGGAAGCGCAGATGCTGGCCTCGGTCATGTTCGACCTGCGCGCCATCGGCGGCGAGGCGAGCCTGTTCGACGGGTTGCAGGAAGAGGTTCTGGCGGCGGCGGCGCAGAACTCGATCTTCGTGGCGCATATGGTGGGCAATTCGCTGAAACACACGCCGCCGCTGGGGCTGTTCCGGGGCTTTGCCATGGTGCGCTCGGGCGAGCACAAGAACACCATCGACCTCAAGCATAACGGCGTGGTGCCGGTGGTCGATCTGGGCCGCATCTATGCCCTGACCGGTCGTCTGACGCAGGCCAACACGCGGGCGCGGATCACCGGCGGGATGGCGGCGGGGGTGGTGTCGGACAGCGGCGGGCGCGACCTGCTGGACGCCTACGACCTGATCGCCGAGATGCGGCTGGAGCATCAGGCCGCGCAGATCAAGCGCGGCGAGAAGCCCAGCAATTTCATGTCGCCCGGTGCGCTCAGCGATTTCGAACGATCCCATCTGCGCGACGCCTTCGTTGTCGTGAAAACCATGCAATCGGCCGCCGGATCGTCCCGCGGCTACCCGACTTGAGGAAAATTCAATGATCTGGACCCTGATCGCCGTTCTCTTTGCCGGCATGGCCGGGGCGGGCATCGGCCTTGCCCTGCGCAAGCTGTCGGGCAACCGCCTGCCGGGCGGCCTGCCGCCGGTGCTGGCCGGTGTGCTGATGCTGGTGGCCACGGTGGGGCAGGAATATGCGTGGTATCCCAACAATCTGGACGATCTGCCCGCCGATGTCGTGGTCCTGTCGGAGCGCGAGCAGCAGGCCGCGTGGCAGCCCTGGACCTATGTGCAGCCCTGGGTGCGCGGCTTCATCGCCTTCTCGCCCGCCGAAACGGTGGAGACGGCGGAAGCCTCGGGCATCTTCGCGGTGCAGGTCCACATGCGCGAGCGCTGGCAGCCCGAGATCATCCGGCCCGTGCTGGTCGATTGCACCGGGATGCGTCGCGGCGACATGACCGAGGCCACGGTCTTTGGCGCGGATGGCCAGCCCGAGGGCGTGACGTGGCGGGAGGCGGGGCCTGACGATCCCGTGGTGGACGCCGTCTGCACGGCGGAGGCACCGGCAAGCTGACCCCAGCCACCGGCACAGGGTTTGTGAGGGGCAAGGAGGAGGCCCGTATCCGATGTTCGAGCGATTTTCCCTGCGTCTGCGCATCTTCCTGTTCTTCGCATTCTTGGCCTTTGCCTGCTCGGGGCTGGCACTGGCCGGGTTGACGCTCGGCTATGTCCGGCTGGCGGAACCCTATGCCCTGTCGGCATTTGTCAGCGGCGGCTTCGTGGCGGTGTTCGCGATTGTGGCGCTGACCACCTGGGTCTGGGTGCTGTTCGACGAGAATGTCGCCAAGCCCGTCGAACGGCTGGCTGCCGAGATGCGGGCGCGGGTGCATGGCGGCGTGGCCGAGGCCCTGCCCGAAGCCCCGGCCCGTTACCTGGGCGATCTGGCGCCTGCCGCCGCCGCCGTGACCGGCAACCTGACCGAGACGCGCAACGCCATGGCGATGGCGGTGGGCCGCGCGACGGCGGGGATGGCGGCGGAGACGGCGCGGCTGGAGGCATTGCTGGCCGAGATGCCCGACGGCGTGCTGTTCTGCACCTCGGATCACGTGGTGGCCCTCTATAACGGGCAGGTGGCGGAGGTGTTGGGCAGCGGCGACGCGCTGGGCCTTGGGCGGCCGCTGGCCGGGCTGTTGCGGATGGCGCCTGTGGAGATGGCCTATGCACGGCTTTCGCAGGGCGGCGACCATCGGGGGGGCGATAAACAGGGCAGCGATCTGCTGGTGACGACGCGCGCGGGCGCGCGGTTGCTGGAGGCGCGGATGCGGCTGTTGCGGTTGCAGGGGCAGGAAACGGACCGGCCGGGCTATGTGCTGTCTTTGCGCGATGTCTCGGGCGATCTGCCGGTCCTGGCCGAGCGGGCGCATCTGCTGGAGCGGGTGCTGGAGGGCGTGCGCGGGGCGGCTGATCTGGCGGGCGCGCAGGCGGTGGCCGAGGACGTGGCCCTGCGCAAGCGCGCCACGGACGCCAAGTGGTGGCCGATGGAGGCGCTGGCGGCCAGCGATCTGGGCGCGGCATTGGGGACGCGGCTGGCGCGCAAGGGGGTTGCCGTCGCCAACGATCTGGGCGCCGAGGTGCTGCGCTGCGATGGTTTCGCGGTGACGCGCCTGCTCGAGCGGTTGACACTGGAGTGGGCCAATGCGGGCGGCGCCGACTTCGCGGTGCGCCTGATCGGGGACGCACCGGACGCGGCGGTGCTGAGCCTCGAGGCCGGGCCCTCGGCGCCATCCGGCTTCTCGCAGTGGGTGGCGGGACATCTGGCGCCGGGCCTGTCGGGGTTTTCGGGACGCGATGTGCTGGTCTGCCACGGCACGGCGCTGACGCTGGAGCCCGCAGGGCCGGGGCGGTTCGCCTTGCGCCTGTCCCTGCCCCGCGCGGTGGCGCTGGCGGCCCGGCCCCGGCGCGAGGTGTCCTATGATTTCGAGTTGCTGAACCGCGCCTTGCCCGAGACATTGGGGAATGCGGCGCTGGCGCAGGTTAATTACGTCGTCTTCGACACTGAAACCACCGGCCTCAACCCCGCCGTCGACGAGGTCTGCCAGATCGCCGCCGTGCGCATCGTCAACGGCCGCGTCCGCGCGGAGGAGCGGCTCGACATGCTGGTCGATCCCGGCCGCGCGATCCCCGCCGCCGCGACCGCCGTCCACCATGTGACCGACGCCATGGTGAAAGGCGCCCCCGGTGTGGCCGAGGCGTTGGGTCGGTTCCATACCTTCGCCGAGGGTGCCGTGCTGATCGCCCACAACGCGCCCTTCGACATGGCCTTCGTGCGGCGGCGCGAGGCCGAGATCGGCAAGCGGTTCGACCAGCCCATCCTCGACACGGTGCTGTGTTCGGCGATCTTGTGGGGGCAATCGGCGGAACACACGCTCGACGCGCTCTGCGCACGGCTGGGGATCGTGATCCCGGAGGCCGCGCGCCACACCGCGCTGGGCGATGCGATCGCCACCGCAGAGGCGATGGCGCGGATGATTCCGATGCTGGTGGCCGTCGATCTGGGACAGCTGAGCGCCCTGATCCGGGCGTTCGACCGGCACAAGCGGCTGATCGAACACCTGAATTGAGCGGCATTCAGCCGGCAGGGCCCCGCGACACTCGGACCCTTTGCGCCTGATGCTGCGCTGCGGCATTCTTGCATCAAATCATGCAGGAGCCGACAATGGCGCGCACACCGCTCTACAAGATCACCGAAACCGAAATGCTGTCCCGCATCGCCAAGGGCAAGTGGGAGATCGGACGGCGTCTGCCCAACGAGTTCGAATTGGCCGACGAGTTCGGCGTGAGCCAGGGCACGATGCGACGCGCGCTGATCAGTCTGGAGGGGATGGGGTATCTGAGCCGCAAGCCCGGCCGCGGGACGTTGGTGGCGGCACCTGTTGCGGTCAAGGACGAGGGCAAGGCCAGCGGCCCGGCGTTAAGCCCGGTCTTGCTGGACGCCGATGGCGGGCCATTGCTGCTGACGCCATTCCGCACCCGCGCCACGACGCGCGCCGCGACCGTAGAGGAAGCGGATGCCATGGGGACGGCAAGGGTGGCCGTGCTGGAGCGGACGCTGAAATCGGGACCGGATCGCGCCGCGATGGATGTGGTGGCGGTCCCTGAATCGCTGATCGCGAAGCTGGACGAGGCCGCCCCGGCGGACTTGGCCGCGCTTCTGGCGCATCACGGCATCACGCCGGCGCGCCTGAGTGCTGCCGCCCATGCCGAGATGACGGACATGGCGCAATCGGTGGCCTTGTCGACGGACCGCCACGCGGCGCTGCTGGTGGTGCGAATGGCCGCCCATGACGCCGCCGGGCGGGTGATCGCGGCCCAGATCCTGCGCGTGGCCCTGCCCGGCGCGCAGCTTGCGCATATCGAGGCGGAATAACGCGCAGGGACGTGCAAGTGGCGGGGCGGGTGCCGGTGTCGGCGCGGTGCCCATATTTCATGTTGACGCAGGCGCGCGCCTGTCCTACCTCAAGCGCGCTTCTGGCGGAGTAGCTCAGTTGGTTAGAGCAGCGGAATCATAATCCGCGTGTCGGGGGTTCAAATCCCTCCTCCGCTACCATCAAACCCCGACATATAGGGCCTTTGTCGGCCTTCGCTTCAGACCCGGGGATTTCTGCGGTGTTTCCCGGTTCAGGCGAGCACGCTCCTTGCGGTATTGCCTGAGGTAGGTGCGTAGGTCGATGGGTCTGATCCCGTCGCGCATCCGTTGACCCGGGGAGGTTTTGCGCCAAACAAAAAACGCTCGAAGTCGTTCGATGCTGGCTAAACGTTCTTTTTCATCGGGAGTGAGGTGTGTAACAGAACGCTTTCGACCGCAGCGTGAGGGCATCTTGGCTCGATCAACAGACATGACCCTGATCCGGGCGGCGTTTATCGAGACGGCGGGAGTCGTCGCGGTGGTTGATGGTCTGGCCAAGTTGGCGGGCCGGATGCTTGGCCTGTTCATCTTCGACGGTGAAAGAGGGGCGGTCGGGGATGTGGTGGTGCGCCCCGAGGTCGGCCGGGGGAGCGTGACGTCGAGTGTCCGCTTTCTGGGTGAGCGGCAGGCGTTCTTCCAACTTGCTTCCACTCTCCACCAGAACGCCCTGACGCGCGCCCAATTGCCTGTTCCTCGGGCACGTCATGGAATTGGTGCGACGCCGGACCACCTTAACGCCCACGCGTCCGAAACAAAGGACCGCATGGCTGCGTTCAACAGGGCCTGCATCGCGATCGAGCAGAAGCCGAACACAGTACTTGATCGTGGTCAGAACGCTGGGCCCGACGCGACAGACAAGGAATGATCCCATGACCGATGCTGGCAAGAAATCCGGCGATGAGGCTCTGACACCTTTGGAAGGTTCGACCGGAATCGCTGCCGATGGACCCAGTACGGTGTCTCCATCCGCGCCGGATCAAGTCGTTGGAAATTCCATCGAACCGGCGTCAGCGGAAGGTGAGACGCAGCCGCATCGTGATCAGGCCGGACTGGACTTCACGACCGACAGGGGATCGTCGCGGTCCACCTGGATCGCTGCCATCATTACATTGGTCGTCATCGGCTGGATGGGCAGCGGGTTTTTCCTGCCCGCGCAGGAGCCAGAGCTGGTTGCCGCATCCTCCGATGTTTTGCCCGTTACCGTGGCGATCAGGCAATCCGTGGCGCAGCAGGTGACGTTGTTCTTCAATGCCGAGGGGCAGGCTTTGCCGGATCGGGACACGATGATCCGCCCCGAGGCTTCCGGTGAAATCGCCGAGGTCTTCGTGTCCATGGGGGAGTTCGTGGAGGAGGGGGCGCAGATCGCCCGCATCCGGAGCGAGCAGGCCGAGGCAGAACTTGCCCGCGCCCAACAGGAAGTCACCCGCACCGAGCGGGATTTGGAGAATGCCGAAGCATTGCTGGAGCGTGGCGTGGCCACGCTTGATCGCGTGCAGGAAGCCCGGTCGGCTTTCGCCCAAGCGGATGTGCAACTTACTTCTGCCGAGGAAGCCTTGGCCGATCTGGTGATCGTCGCCCCATTTGCTGGGCGGATCGAGACCCTTGACCTTGATGCCGGTGAATTCGTGCAGGCCGGGGCCGAGATTGCCCGGCTTGTCGACATCTCCCCCCTCACCGTGTCTTTTCAGGTGCCGCAGCAGGCCTTGAGCCGTCTGGAGAGCGGCCAGACAGCGAGAGTGTTCTTCATCACCGGCGAAGAACGGGAAGCGACCGTCACATTCGTTGGCACATCTGCCGCCCAATCGACGCGGACGTTTCTGGCCGAAGTCTCGTTGCCGAACGAGGACGGGGCTATTGCCGCCGGGATATCGGCTGAAATCAGCATCCCGACCGAAGAGGTGACGGCGCATTTCCTGTCGCCCTCGGTGGTGTCGCTTTCTCCCGAGGGGCAGTTGGGCGTCAAGACGGTGGACGACGAAAACATCGTGCACTTCTACCCGGTGGAGGTGGTGCGACCTGAGTTGGACGGCATCTGGGTGACGGGCCTACCGGACGAGATCAACGTCATCACGGTTGGACAGGGCTATGTGAGCGACGGCGAGACGGTGCGTCCGCAGATCGAGGAGGGGAGCTGATGGATACCCTGATCGACGCCGCCTTCTCCCGGACCCGCGTGGTCGTCATGACCCTGATCATGGTCCTTGTCGTGGGGGCCTATGCCTATGTCTCCATCCCGAAGGAGGCCAATCCGGAGGTGCCGCTGCCGCTGTTCTACGTCTCCACCGGCCTTGACGGGATCAGTCCGACGGACGCCGAACGCCTGCTGATCGAACCGATGGAACAGGAATTCGAGGGGATCAACGGCCTTCAAACCCTCGAAGCCTTCGCCTCCGAAGGGTCGGCCAGCATCCAGTTGGAATTTCAGCCGGGCGGCGACACCGATCAGGCGCTGAGGGACATCCGGGTGGCGGTGGACCGGGTGCAGGGCGACCTGCCCGACGACGCCTACGAGATCACGGTGACCGAGATCAACACCGCGCTTTTCCCGATCATCACGGCGATCCTGTCCGGTCCGGTGCCGGAGCGGACATTGAACAGCCTGGCCGAAGACCTGCAGGAACGCATCGAGGGGCTGCCCGGCGTGCTGGAGGTCGATATCGGCGGCAGCCGGACCGAGTTTCTGGAGGTCCTGATCGACCCGACGGTGTTCCAGACCTACGACCTGTCGTTCGATGAATTGATCGGCCAGATCACCCGAAACAATCGCCTGATCGCCGCTGGTGCCATCGAGACCGGTGCGGGCAGGATCGTCCTGACGGTTCCGGGCCTGATCGAAGACCTCGATGACGTCATGGGCATGCCGGTTCTGGTCCGCGATGGCACGGTCGTGACCTTCGGCGACGTGGCCACCGTGCGGCGGACATTCGACGACCCATCCGGCTTTGCCCGGATCGACGGCCAGCCTGCGCTGGCCCTGGAAGTGGTGAAGCGGTCCGGTGCGAACATCATCGAGACGGTCGCCCAAGTGCGGGCTCTGGTCGAGGAGATGCGGGTCGATTGGCCGGACTCGGTCGAGATAACCTATCTCAACGACCAATCCGAACAGGTTCAGGACCTGTTGAGCGATCTGGAAGCCAACGTCATCGCCGCAGTGGCCCTGGTGATGATCGTCATCGTCTATGCCCTCGGCTTCCGCTCGGCGATCCTTGTGGGCCTCGCCATTCCCGGCGCATTCCTCGCCGGTGTCACCGCGCTTTGGGCCATGGGGTTCACAATGAACATCGTGGTGCTGTTCTCCCTGATCCTTGTCGTCGGCATGTTGGTGGACGGGGCCATCGTGACCACGGAACTGGCGGATCGGCAATTGCAGGAAGGGGCGTCGCCCAAAGACGCCTATACCTTTGCCGCCAAGCGCATGGCGTGGCCGATCATCGCCTCGACCGCCACGACGCTGAGCGTGTTCTTCCCGCTGCTGTTCTGGTCCGGCATGGTCGGTGAGTTCATGAAATTCCTGCCGATCACCGTGATCCTGACATTGTTCGCGTCGCTGTTCATGGCGCTGATCTTCATTCCGGTCATGGGCGGCATCATCGGCAAGAAGCAGCCGCAGAATGCGACGGCCAAGGCAGCCATGCACGCATCCGAGCTGGGTGATCCGCGCGACATCCGAGGCTTTACGGGCGCCTACGTGCGGGTTCTGCAATGGGCCATCGTGCGGCCCGCCACCATGGTGCTGCTGACCCTCGCCATGCTTCTGGGAAGTTTCGGCCTCTATGGACAATTCGGCAACGGGATCAACTTTTTCCCCTCGGTCGAGCCCGAGTTCATGCAGGTGCAGGTCCGGGCGCGGGACAATTTCTCGATCTATCAGCGCGATGCGCTGGTGCGTCTGGTCGAAGAACGGATGCTGGGTTTTGACGAGGTCGCCAGCGTCTATGCCCGTTCCACCATGAGCGCCGGGGCCGGGGACGAGGAAACCATCGGCACGATCCAGCTTGAATTGATCGCCTGGGATCAACGGCGCACCGCCGCGGTGATCGGTGTCGATATTCGTGCCGCCGTCGCCGACATTGCGGGGATCGATGTTCAGGTGCTGACCGAAAGCGCCGGACCGGCCGGGGGCAAACCCATCAGCCTGCAAATCCGGGCCACATCGGCGGAAGAGCAGGAAGCCGCCGTCCGAACCGTGCGCGACCTTATGGGAGAGATCGGCGGCTTCACCGATGTCACCGATACCCGTCCCCTGCCCGGCGTGGAGGTTGCCGTGATCGCCAACCGGGCCGAGGCGGCGCGGTTCGGGGCGGATGTAAGCCTTCTGGGCCAAGCCTTGCAACTTCTGACCCGTGGCATCGCCGTTGCCGAGTATCGCCCCGACGATGCGGACGGCACCCTCGATATCCGGGTCCGGTTCCCCTACGAGGAACGCTCGCTCTCCGAGCTTGGCAACCTTCGGGTGCCGACGGCGTCCGGTCTGGTGCCGATCTCGAACTTTGTGACCTTCGCACCGACCGAGCGTATCGGCACCATCCGCCGGATCGATGAGCGGCGCGTCGTCACCATCGAGGCCAACGTTGCTCCGGGTGTCTTGGTGAACGATCAGGTTATCGCCCTTACCGCGGCACTCGATGCGGCAGAGTTTCCGGAGGGCGTCGAATTCTCGTTCGCCGGAGAAGCCGAGGATCAGGCCGAAGCCATGATCTTCCTAGTCGGGGCGTTCCTGTCCGCCATCTTCCTGATGTTCCTGATCCTCGTCACCCAGTTCAACAATTTCTATCAGGCGTTTGTGGTGATGAGCGCGATCGTCTTCTCCGTCGCGGGGGTTTTGCTGGGTCTGATGATTACCGGACGACCGTTTGGCGTGGTCATGGGCGGCATCGGCGTCATCGCCTTGGCAGGCATTGTGGTGAACAACAACATCATCCTGATCGACACCTACAACGACATGAAACGATCCGGCCAGTCGCCGATGGAGGCCGCGTTGCGAACCGGCGCGCAGCGTCTGCGGCCTGTGGTGCTGACCTCGCTGACAACAGCGCTGGGCCTGATGCCCATGGTGATCGGCCTCAACATCAACTTCTTCACCCGAGAGATCGTCTATGGCGCGCCATCGACCCAGTGGTGGACGGAGCTTTCCAGTGCCATCGCCGGTGGCCTGGTGGTCGCGACCATCCTGACGCTTGTCGTGACGCCGGCGATGCTGATGCTGGGGGAGCGGAAGGAGGATCGGGCGAAGCCGACCGTGGACAAGCGGCAGGTGTCCGTTCTTCCAGGAGAGTGATCGCCTGACCTGTGGCTGACCCGACATACCGTCGCCATCCCCCTCATCTGGGTCGGGGTTGGCGAGGACAACCTCAAGCTAACGACGGCCGATCATGTGATTGGCGACGGGTAAGGCTTGATCGGCTTCACGGCGAACGTTCTTCTGCATCCAGTCCGGCGTAGTAGGAAGCGATGGCGGTGATTTCCTCTTCGGTCAAACCCCGCGCGGCGTGATCCATCAAGGAGATGAACGGCCCTCCGCCCCGAGGCATCCGATCGTGGGGTGCGTCATCGGCGAACATGGTGAGTTGCGTGACGAGGTAATCGCGGTCTTGTCCAGCCAATCCGGGAAACTCCGGACGGATGGGAGTGGTGGTTCCATGGCACCCGCTGCAGGCCGCAATCTGTCGTTCGGGCGCGCCGGATGAAACGATCGTCGGTGCGGGGCTGATGGCGGCTGTATCCACCACCTCGCCATCGACCCCGGCCAGCCAGGTCGCCAGTTGTTCGATGTCGCCGTCCCGTAGGCGAGACGCCAGATGCGACATGAACCCGCTTTCACGCGCGCCGCTTCGATAAGCCTCCATCATGTCGGTCAGATACCGCGCGTCCTGTATCTCCAGCCTTGGAGCCACGTCAGTGAAACCGTGGCACCGGCGGCAGGTGTGCTGAAGCGCGTCGGCGACGGAGGGCGCGCCTTCTGTCGCCCGAAGGGAGGAACCGACAAGGTTGATATAGCCCTCGCCCGTCAGGTCCGGCAGCACCTGAAGAAAGGCGACGACGGCCCAAACCTCGTCATCCCGGTCTGCAGCGGGCCAAGCCGGCATGGCGGAATTGGGCACCCCGTCGCGGATGACGCGAAAGGCCAGTCGCGGTGGCCAGGCCTCGACCCGTTGATGCAGGACGGGCGCCGGTGGCGAGAGGTGCAAGTGAGCGCCGCGACGCGCGCCGGTGGGGCTGCCGTGGCAATCGGCGCACACCAGATCGTAGTGCACCGCGCCGCGTCGGATCATGCCGGGATTGTCCAGATCAGGCACAGCCCCGCCGGAGGCCGCGGCAATCGCGCCGTCGAGCACGCGCCGTTCGCTCAGCAGCAGCGCGCCCGCCGCGCCAAGGGCGATCAGGACCGCGAGGGCGAGGACCGACCCCAATGCGCCGCGCCGCGTCACGAAACGTTGTCCTGCGAGGGGCGCAAGACCTCTGACGCGCGCCAGAGGGCCGCGACACCGTAGACCGCGCCTGCCACAACGATCATGATGACGCCGCCCAGTTGCTGGTCCTGCATCAGGGTCAGGGCGCCGTCTTGCAGGCCGGTTCCGTCGCGCCTTTGAATGTGGCGGGGCGCCAGGCTTACCAAGACCCCCAAAAGCGCCATGTGCATCGCCGTCATGAAAAGCGCCACCGCCCCCGCCAAGGCGGGACCGGAAAGTGCTGGCACCCAGAGCAACAGGGCGGCACCGGCGAAACTCGCCTGTTCCACCGTCATCACAAGCCAGGAGGCGCGCGACGCCTCGTGCAATGCGGGCGCGTGCCATGCCCAGATGACAGCGAACTCGACCAGGGTTGCGGCAGCGGCGAGCATGGGCGATGCGCCCCACAGCCGGTATCCCGACCGGGTCAGACCATAGGCTATCAGGGGAACGCCAAGGGCCACGACGCTCATGTGCAGCGCCATATGGGCGGCGTAACTTGCGCGCGCCAGTTCCGGCAACGGACCGATCCATGCCAGTGCCAGAACGCCGGCGCCAAGAGCAAGGGGCAGATGGGCACGCCTGGTCATCGGCAGGTGCTCAACAACAGGGCCGGGATCGCCACGTAGATCACGGCGACCGCCGACAGCACGCTGAGCATGATCGAGGCATGGCCCAGAAAGCGGTGGCGTTCTTCGACCGTGTTGGCCTCGAAGTCAAAATCACCATCGGTGACGCTGCGCTGGTAGGTGCGCCAGAAACGCACCGTGTTCAGGCCGATCAGGACCAGTGCCACACCCGTCACGACATATATGCCGGTCTGGGCTGGAACCAGCAACGCGTCGCGTCCGGCCTTTTCGCAGTGGATCGCCGCCCAGATGTAGCAGACGAGGAAATGCACCGACCAGACGATCGGGGCGGCGATGACATGCCACAGGGTGGTACCGCTGCCGGTTTCGCGACGCGCCTCCTCGGTTGCCTTGCCCATTACAAGACCTCCGGAAAGCCGCCGATGACGGCAGCGCCGAACACACCGCAGAACAGCGCGAAATGCCAATAAAGCGTGACGTTCCACAGATCGGCATCATGGTCGGGGGTCATTTTGCCCGCCAAGGATCGCGCGAGGCAATAGCCTTGCATGATCGCGCCAGTGAGAAGATGCGCCACGATCCAGACGATCAGGGCGCAGACGATTGCCGGATAGGCGTGCAATGAGGAGTCCATGCCGTTGAGGACAGGCGCTGCAACGAAGGCGGCAGAGGCACCGAGCGAGGCACCGATGCCCGCGCCGCAAAGGAGGCGCGCCGTGGAGACATGGCCAAGCGCATTGCCACGACGCGCCGCAAGCGTCAGGGCCCATGACGCAAGCGTCAGGATGCCGCCAGTCAACGGCCATTGCCAGCCGGGGCCAGCTATGCCCGCTGGCGGAAACTCGGGATGGACGGTCCAGAAGAAGAAATAGCCGAAAACGAGTGCCAGGAAAGCGGTGAGGTCGCCAGTCATCATGATGAACATCGCCCACCACCCGGTGGAGGCGGGGCCGGAGCGATAGAGCGGCAGGACCACCCCTTGCCCGACGTCCTTCGTCGCCTTTTCGGGGATCAGGGCCGTTCCCGTCCATAGCCACGCAATCTGCGCAACAAGGTAGCCAACGGCTGACGCCGCCGCGAGCCAATAGAGAGAGAATGTCGCGAAGATGAACACCCCTCCCAACCCGAAGGCCGCTGCCATCGGCAGCCAGCCTGGGCCGGGAACGCGCAGGACCTGCACGGGGACGGCATCCAGCACGGACGTCACCAGTGTCTCGCGCTTGCCTTCCCTTGCGTCGGCCAACAGCCCCTCGCCCGCCATCGTTCGGCTGACAAGGCTCGGATCGTCCCAGAGCGGATAGCGGCTTTCGATGCGGGGGATCGAGCGCATGCCGTAATCGAGGCCGGGTGCCAACCATTCCAGAGTGCCCGCCTTCCACGGGTTCGGACCGGACGGCGCCCCCCGTCGCAGCGAGACGAGACAGTTCCACACGAAGAGCGCAAAGCCCGCCGCGAAGATGAACGCCCCGATGGTAGAGATCATGTTCAGCTCGCTCCACCCCCGGTCCGCGCCATAGGTCACGACACGGCGCGGCATGCCCAGCAGGCCTGTCAGATGCATCGGCAGGAAGGCAATGTTGAAGCCGCTGAAGCAGAGCCAGAACGACCACGCTCCGGTGCGGAACGACAGCGCGCGCCCTGTGAAGAAGGGGTAATAGTAATGCACACCCGCCAATGTCGGAAACAGCATGCCGCCGATCAGGGTGTAGTGCAGATGGGCAACGATGAAGTAGGTATCGTGAACCTGAAAGTCGAAGGGGGCCACGGCGACCATGACGCCGGTCAGCCCGCCGACCAGGAACGTCGCCAGCGCCCCGAGGCACCAGAGCATCGGCACAGATTTCTGCACGCGCCCCAGCATGACGGTGCCGATGAAAGCAAAAAGCTGGATACCGGTGGGGATCGCCACGGCTTCGGAGGCGGCCGAGAAAAAGCCGAGGCTGATCGACGGCAGGCCGGTGGTGAACATGTGGTGCACCCAGAGGCCGAAGCTCAGGAACCCGGTGCCCAGTGCCGAGAGCACGATCCAGGAATAGCCCACGATCGGCCGGCCGGAGAAGGTCGGGATGATCATCGCCAAGAGGGCGATGGCAGGCAGGAAGATGATATAGACCTCCGGGTGCCCGAAGATCCAGAACAGGTGCTGCCAGAGCAGGGGATCGCCGCCGCGGCTGACATCGAAGAACGGCCAGTCCATCAGGCGTTCAAGTTCGAACAGCAGATCGCCCGCGATCAGCGGCGGGAAGGCAAAGAGGATCATTCCGCCCACCACCAGCACATACCAGCCATAGAGCGGGGTGAGGTTCAGGTGCATCCCCGGCGCCCGGCATTTGAGGACGCCGACGATAAGTTCCACCGCCGCCGCGATGGAGGCCACTTCGATGAAGGACAACCCCAGAAGCCAGATATCCGCGCCGAGGCCCGATTGCTCGGTCGAGAGCGGCGGATACATGAACCAGCCGCTATCGGGCGCGATGCCGAAGAAGATCGAGCCGCAGACGAAAACGCCCCCGATGAGGAAACACCAGAAACCGAAGGCGGACAAACGGGGGAACGGCAGATCCCGTGCCCCCAGCATTGACGGCAGGATCAGGATCGCGACGGCCTCGAAGATGGGGACCGCAAAGAGAAACATCATCACGGTGCCGTGCAGCGTGAAGACCTGACTATAGGTATCGGACGACACGAGGGTCGCCTCGGGCACCGCCAGTTGCGCCCGGATGATCAGGCCGAGGATCCCGCCAAAGATCATGAAGCCGAAGGCGGTGCAGATATACCAGATGCCGATGGCGGAGTTATTCACCTCCGACAGGTAAGACAGGCCCTTGGGCGAGGCCCAGGTGCGCTGCAACTGCTGCAGTTCTTCCTCTTTATCGGGTGTCATCGTCATTCAAGCTGCTCCAGAAACGCGACGATGGCGTTCAGTTCATCGTCCGGCAGCATGGCATAGCCCGGCATCCGGACGTCCGGCTTGAACGCCGAGGGATCGTGCAGCCATTCCCGCAAGGCGTCCGGCGTATTGTCCAGAACGCCGGCGATGGTGGAACGGCTGGCGAAATGCGTCAGGTCCGGGCCTATGGAGCCCTGCTCGACAAGGCCGCGGATCTGGTGACAGCCGCCGCACCCGGCGGCGAGGAAGGCGGTTGGGTCGGCCGGTTCCGCAGGTTGCTGTTGGGTGGCAAACCACCGCTCGAATTCCGACGGTTCGAGCACGTGTGCCTCGAACGCCATGAAGGCGTGACCGTCGCCGCAAAATTCTGCGCAGATGCCTTGATAGGTGCCGGGGACATTCGGTCTGAGGCGCAACAGATTAACCCGGCCCGGAATTGTATCCATCTTGCCCCCCAAGGGGGGGATCCAGAACGAGTGGATGACATCGGGGCTGGTCAGGACAAAATCGACGACCGCACCGGATGGCAGGACAACCTCGTTGGCAGCCTCGACCTCCCCGCCGCCCGGAGATTCATACGTCACGCGCCACCAGTATTGCTCGGCATGGACCCGGACAGTGATGTCCGGCGCGTCGGATGGGCCCCAATCCGGTAACAGACCCAACCCATAGACCAACAAGGCGCCCAGCGTGACCGTCGGAAAAATCACGCCGCCGCCCAAGATCACCATCTCGGCGGTGCGTTCCGAACTCTTGGGCCGATGCGCCAGAGTTGCAAAGATTGCGGCCCCAAAAACCATGATCCAGATGACGGCCGCGCCGGCCGTCATTACCCAGAAAAGACGGGTAATTGCGGCAGCGTCGTCGCTTGCCGGGTGCAGGACGCTCTGCGATTCCACGCAGCCGCCGATCATCATCACAATGACGGTACCGGTCCATATTCGGCGATTTCGGATCACGGAATGGATCGGAATACAGTCATCTGCGCCCTTCAGCCGCGTCGTCGATTGGTGGGGAACCAATCGCCGGAATGAAATGTTCCCCCCACACAACATTTTTTTTCGACTCTCGACAGGTGAGGTACAGCATGACCCGGACGACACGCGCAGGCATCGGCATCTACGCAGGTTTGATCGTAATACTGATGGCTTTGGGCGCGGTCGTGCTGGTCTTGGGGGGCGGCTATCTGCTGACGCTGGGCGGGTCGCCCTACTATGTGATCGCGGGGCTCTTTTACCTGATTGCCGCTGTCCTCTTTGTCAGTCGGCAAGCCCCGGCGGCGCTGATCGTGGCGGGGATGGCGATCTTGACCGCGCTTTGGGCATGGTGGGAAACGGGCGGCGATGGCTGGGATATGCTTCCCAGATTGACCGCGCCCTTGTTGCTGTGCCTGCTGCTGAGCTTCGCGATACCGCGTTTCCGGCGGCTTCATGAGACATCGGGCGGCGCGTTGATGGCCCTGCCGCTGGCATTTGTCGTCGGCCTTGCAATCTGGGGCGCGGCGTTTGCCGTCGGTGCGCAGGAGGGTCAAAGCGCCACGGCAGATGTCGGGCAGAGGGAGGTGGAGACTGTCTCGCTTGCCGGGGTGTCGGAGACGGAGTGGCGCGCCTATGGCGGCACAAATTCGGCGACGCGCTACACGACCCTCGACCAGATCACCCCGGAAAACGTCGAACAGCTTGAGCTGGTCTGGGAATACCACACCGGCGACATGCCATCGGAGGAGGCTGGGAACAGCTATTCGCCGGAAAACACGCCGCTGGTCGTCAACGATACAGTCTATGTCTGCTCGGCCATGGGCATCGTCAGCGCTGTCGATCCCGGCACAGGACAGGAGCGCTGGCGCTACGATCCGGCAGTGGCGCCCCAATCCATCCCCTACGGCGCGACGTGCCGGGGTGTCGCCTACGTCGATGGATCGACGCAAACCGCGGCGGGCGATGTGCCCGAGGATGGCGATGTTCCCGACGATGGGAATGCTACGGCGGAGGACGAGACGCCTGTTGTGGCCGACGACGATCTCTGCGCCACGTCGATCATCTGGGGCACGCTTGATGCGCGCCTGCTGGCGATCGATGCGGCCACTGGTGAGCCCTGCCCGCGCTTCGGGTCCGCAGGTTCGGTCAACCTGTTGGAAGGATTGGGCGAAACCGTGCCCGGTTGGTATGCGATGACGTCGCCGCCCACGATCGTGAACGGCATTGCCGTCGTCGGGGCGCAGGTCAAGGATGGTCAGGCCGAAGATGCCCCCTCTGGCGTTGTCCGCGGCTACGACGCACGCACGGGCGAGCTTGCCTGGGCATGGGACATGGGCGCTCCGGATCGGACGGGTGCGCCACCAGCGGGCGAAACCTATACGCGCGGCACGCCCAACATGTGGACGATCGCTGCCGGGGACGACGATTTGGGACTGGTCTATCTTCCGATGGGCAATTCGTCGGTCGATTACTACGGGAGCAATCGAAGCGAGGCGGAGAACGCGTATTCGACGGCGCTTGTCGCCATCGATGTGGCCACAGGCACGGTCGCGTGGTCGTTTCAGACCGTCTACAACGACGTGTGGGATTACGATTTGGGCAGCCAGCCGACATTGGTCGATTTCCCCACGGACGGGGGAACGGTGCGCGCAATCATCCTCGCCAGCAAACAAGGCGACATGTACGTGCTCGACGCCGAGACCGGAGAGGCCCTTACCGGTGTCGAGGAGCGCGAGGTGCCGCAGGGCGGTGTCGAGCCGGACTATCTGTCGTCGACGCAACCCTTTTCGACCTGGAACACGCTCGCGCAACCCGACCTGACGGAACGCGATATGTGGGGCATCTCGCTCTTCGATCAGCTTTACTGCCGCATCCAATTTCGGGAGGCCTCTTACGAAGGCATCTATACACCGCCTACGTCGGACACCCATTGGATCCAGTATCCGGGCTACAATGGTGGCTCGGATTGGGGGAGCCTAGCCATTGACCCCGTGCGGGGCATCATTTTGGCCAATTATAACGACATGCCTAATCACAATCGGCTTATCCCCCGCGAGGAGGCCGACGCTGCCGGTCTTCGGGCCATCAACGAGCCCGGCGCAGAGGAGGTGACCTATCTTGGTGAAGCCGGCCCTCAGGTCGGCGCCCCCTACGCGATCGACGTGAATGCCGGTTGGCGGGTGCCCTTCACAGGCCTGCTCTGTTCCGAGCCGCCTTACGGCGGGCTGCGTGCCATTGACCTCGCCACTGGCGAAACGCTGTGGGACCGGCCCTTTGGGACAGCCCGCCGCAACGGTCCTTTCGGTTTGCCGACCTTCCTGCCGGCGGAAATCGGCACGCCGAATAACGGCGGAGCCGTCGTGACGGCGGGCGGCGTTGCGTTCCTTGCAGCGGCAACCGACAATCTGTTCCGGGCTGTGGATATCTCGACCGGCGAAACCCTCTGGTCCGTCGTCCTGCCGGCAGGCGGCCAGGCCAATCCGTTCTCGTTCGAGGCGGACGGTCGGCAGTTCATTGGCATCATGGCGGGTGGTCACCACTTCATGGAGACGCCTGTGGGCGATTCAGTTCTGGTTTGGGCGTTGCCGTGAAGCCAGAGAATGCGGGTCGGCCTGCTGCGTTCTCGATCACCCAGATCGGATTGCATTGGTGCGTCGCGGCGTTGGTCGTCTGGCAATTGTTCGTGCACGAAGGCATCGAACACGCCTTCGACCGGATGATGGATGAGGGCCAAGCGGGGCCTTTGTCCGTCACGGCGGCAATTCACATCGGCGTCGGCGGCGCCGTCTTCGCCCTCACTGTCTGGCGCCTTTGGCTGAGGCTGCGCCATGGCACGCCGGAAGCTGCCCTTCCCGCACCAAGAATGGCGATTTTGGGGGGGAAACTCGCGCATTTGGCACTTTACGGCTTTCTGATCCTGCTGCCCTTGACCGGGGCACTGGCCTATTTCGGGCAGAACGATCTTGCCGCAGAGGTCCATGAATTCCTGCAATGGCTGCTTGTTCCCCTTCTGATTGCCCACGCAGTCGGTGCGTTCATCGAACATGCCATTTTCAGGAATTCATCGCTGACGAGGATGCTCAAATTGCCGGATGACGCCCTTGGCAGAGAAAAATCGATCTCCAACGGGGCATCCTCCGAATAGTCGGATGCCCAGCACATTTAGCGCTTTTATTCAAAAGGTAATGATTGGGCTGCGGTATGGATTGCATCCCGGACATCTGCCGATTGACCAGATGCCGTCGGCAGATGCGCAGTTTGCTGCAGAACCAAGGGAAACCATCGGAACCGCTGACCGATATAAGCGTTGAAACCCTGTGACCGACAACGAACCCATCTGAGGAGACTGCAATGGACCATTCCAAGCATACCCGCCTTCGCCCGGAAGAGCTTTCCGCCGACACCGTTGAAGGGGCGACAATCTACGGACCGGAAGACCACAGCATCGGCACCGTGGCCCATCTTCACGGCACTGGCCCCACCGCGGAGGCCGTGGTGGATGTGGGCGGCTTTCTGGGCATCGGCGCGAAGTCTGTGGGCTTGAGCGTTTCAAACCTGAACTTCATGCGGGACGAGCAAGGCACTGTTCATGCCACGACCGTCATGACGAAGGACGATCTGAAACGGTTGCCGGAGCATTCGCACTGACGGCTCTCTGCCCCCGACTACCGACGGCGTTCTTGCGATGATCGCCGTCCCGACAAGAAGGGTCGGCCTGCTAACCGCAGGTCGGCCCTTGGGGTTTCAATGCGCCCTCAGTCTCACCTGCGCACGCGCTCGGTGGATGACAGGCAGAAGGACAAACGGGGTCGGATGGATGAACAAGGCAAGTCACGTTTGCGGTGGACGCAATGGGTGAAGAGATCGTCCCCCTCGAATTGACACGGATGTTTCTTGGGGACGCCCCCGCCCTATTCTACGTAGAGATCCTTTTCCGCACGGTCGTGATCTACACTTATTCGCTGGTCTTGATCCGCTGGGTCGGGGGCAGAGGCATTGCCCAGATGTCCACTGTGGAGTTCTTGCTGGTCATCGCACTTGGCTCGGCTGTGGGCGACGCGATGTTCTATCCCGAAGTGCCGATGCTCTATGCCATGTTGGTCATCAGCGTTGTTGTCGTGATCAACAAGGTCTTGGACGTGGCGATTTTCGCCTCCTCCAGAACGGAAAAATTCGTGAATGGCCGGACATTCGCGGCCATCAAGGACGGCGTGCTTGTCAGAGAAACGCTGCGTCAGAACCTGATCGGCAGCAGCGAAGTGTTCGAGAGCATGCGAGAGCATGGCTTCACCAACCTGGGGCAAGTCGCCGCGGGATATCTTGAGACATCGGGCCGCTTCAGTTTCTTCCGGGCGGAGCGCCCCCGCCCCGGACTGCAGATCGAGCCTGCGTGGGACATCGTCCCGCTGACGTTTTTCGGCCCGAACCACGCAATCGAGAACGACCTGCCAGCCGCTTGCTGCAAATGTGGACAATTGACGGACGGGTCGGACCGGACACCGGAACGATGCGACAATTGCGGCGGCGCAAGCTGGACCCGGGCGATCAACGCCGGGGAAGTCAAAGACTGAAGGCGTTGCGATCCCGGCGCGCGTCGAGGCGTCCTGTGATCCCGCAGGGCAGGCGACGCTTGGCCTATGTTCAGATTTTGGATGCCCTCCGTTTACCGCTGAATGAAACGGTGCGGTCACGCTTGGCGCCGGGTCATGCCCGGACTGCTCCGTTTCTATATCGGATATGGAGATGGGGAGAATTTTCCCAAATGTCACATTTCGACGGAACCGAGTGCAAGCCGGAGTGTTTGATGTAAGCAATTGGGAAATCCCCAATATAAATCCAAACGGCTCCCAAACCGTCAATGAATGTCAGGAATTGACAGATGAGCGAATTCGGCGAATTCGTGATATTCTCCCGGCTTGCTCGTGACTATGGCGTGCTGGCGGGTTTCAATCACGAAATCAATGTCAGGTTTTCGGGCAATCAATCGGCTATATCGGGTGCTCTGGCATTGTCAGCCTTATCCCTATTCGATTTCCGCTTTTCGTCCGGATTCGGCCAAGGCCGCGCGGCTTTTCAAAAGTATTGAGGGGTCGGTGATCGTGTCGAAATCGGTATGCGTCTTCTGGATCTCGTTTGTCACGGCCAGTGTCACTCCCACCATTGCCACGGTTGTGTGCGGTGTCGTGCTTGCCGCGCAGGGGCTGATCTTGGTCATTCGGGCGGCCGGACGGATCGTGAAGAAGAATGACCTGAGCGACGGTGCCGGGAACGTCCTGCCCTTCTTCTCTGTCCATGTCGCAATCCATAACGAACCCCCTGACCTCGTGAACGAAACGCTGAGTGCGCTGGCGCGTCAGACGTATCCAGATGATCTGATGGAAATCATCGTCATCGACAACAATACTGTCGATCCGGCTTTGTGGGTTCCGGTGCAAAGCCATTGCGCGCGACTGGGAAGCCGGTTCCGTTTCATGCACCGCGACGGCGTCAAAGGAGCCAAGGCCGGCGCTTTGAACATCGCGCTTGCGCATATCCATCCCGAGGCGAGCCATATCGCGATCATCGACGCGGATTACATCGTGACGCCCGATTTCCTGACCGAAGCGGCGTGGGCGCTGGCCCGGACAGGGGCCGATTATGTCCAGTTTCCGCAGGCCTACCGGCGTCCCGTCGACATCGCGGAAGGGGTGGATATCGAACTGGAAGAGTATTTCCAGTCCGATGCGCGTATGGCCGACGATGCGGAGGCGGTTCTGCTGACAGGCACCCTGTGCGTCATCTCCCGGTCCACCTTGACGGCGGTTGACGGCTGGTCGGGGCGAACCACCACCGAGGATGCGGAACTGGGTGTGCGCCTGTGCAAGGCAGGCTTCAGGGGCCGCTACATCCCGAAGGTCGTCGGCAAGGGTCTGCTGCCGCTGACATTGGCGGATCTGTCGCGGCAGCGGCACCGCTGGACCAGCGGCAATTTCAGCACGCTTGCCCTTCACCTGCCGGGTCTGCTGTCGTCCAAAGGCAGGCTGAGCAAGGGGCAGGCGATCGCGATCATTGCGCAATTGGGCGCGTGGCTTAACTTTTGTCTCGTCCCCGCTGCGTGCCTCCTTTCCGCCAGCCTTTTGGGCAGGGGCAACGCGGATCTGATGACGGTCGCGTCGCTGTCCATCGTGCTTGCGTTCGGTGACATTGTCGCGCGCCTGCTGTCGCGCGGCTTTACCGATGGTCGGGTGCGCGGCCACGCCATATCCGCCATCGCCACGCGCCTCGCCCTCGCTCCGGCAGCGGCAAGGGCCACCGTGGATGCGTGTTTTGACAGAAAGGCGCTGTTCGTCGTGACCCGCAAGTCGGCGACGTCCACAGCGTTGCCGGCGGATATTCCGCTGGATCATCTTTTCCTCTTCGCCCTGGCGCTCATGGCCGTTTTTGCGGTGTCGGACCCTGCCCTGGTCCACTCCCTCGCATTGACGATCCTTGCGTTGCCCCTTCCCGCCGGTCTGTGGGCCGCGACAGAGTTGTTGCGCTATCGCAGATCCTTCCGGCGCTCGACCCTGAAGGAGATCGACCCATGAAGGCCCCGAACAAGAGCCCTGCCGTGGACATCATCATTCCGACCTATAATCGCGCTCACCTGATCGGATCGGCGGTTCGCGCGGCGTTGGAGCAATCGTGGTGGAACCGACTGGTCACGGTGATCGATGACGCATCGAGCGATGGCACCGAGGCCATCTTGCGGCCCTATTTCGATCGCCCCGATTTCAATTACATCCGGCTTGAGCGCAACCTAGGAACCGCCGGCGCCAAGAATGCGGGCCTGCTGCTGACGGGCAACGATGCGGTCACTTTCCACGATTCCGACGATATCCCCCATCGGGACAAGGTCTTGCGGCAGGTTCGGGTTCTGGCGCGCGACGACATCAACGCCGACGACTGTCTGAACTGGGCGATGATCGACCGGCCGTCTGGCCAGAGGCTGAATGTCGACGCCGTCCTGACGCATCACACCCTCGTGCTGCCGGACGGACGGCAGGTAGAAATCCGCCGCTCGCTGTCGCTTGTCGATGATGTGTTTCCGAACCTCCAGATGGGGTCCGAGGTGCCGGGCGATTGGACCCACATCAACTCGGGACTTTTCCGGGAGGATGTGTTTGCGCGTTTCGGCGGGTTCGCGGATTGCATCGAGGAAGATCGCGAATTTCGCAATCGGCTGATCCTGAACGGTGCGATCGTCTGGATTATCCCCGACCTGCTGCTGACCAAGATAGAAACCGCCGACAGCCTGACCCAATCCGCGGCCTCGGATTATGCCAGTCCCCGCCGCCGCGCCGACCGCGCCTACGTCTGGGACCGGGTGGCAGAGTGGCGCCGAACCGGCAGGATCGCCGCCGTTCCCATCGACCTGCCGCATCTGGGCATCAGCCACGTCAGCAGACCCGAACTGCTTTTCCGCCGTGCCCTGCCGATGACGGAACAGACCTCGAGGGCGATCAGCGGCATCCTTGCCGACCATGCCAAAGGGAACTTGGCCAGCCCGGTGGAGGCAGCGGAATGATGCGCGACATCCCGACCATCGGCATCGTCGATCCCGTCAGCAACGCGTCCTATGGCGCGCAGAGGGGGGACGACACCCCCTTGGGCGGCACCGAGGCGACAATCCTCAAGGTCGCCGGTGCCCTGCAGGGCGATTTCCGCTTCGTCCTGTTTCAGGCGAAGGGCGTGAACAGCATCGGGGTTGGCGGCTGCGCCATAAGGCGGCTGGAGAGCGCCTTTCTGGATCGGTCCTGTCAGGCGTTTCTCGTCATCAATTCGTGGAAGGTTGCGTGCCGTCTGCGGCGGTGCCATCCCGACATACCCATCACGCTCTGGCTGCATGTCCATCCCGGCCGTCACAACCGGCCGATGGGTGCCGCGCTGGTCAAGGCGGATATCGACGTCATCTGCGTTTCGCGCAGCCATGCCGACCACCTGTCGGCGTTTCTGGCGGACGGGCCGATGCCTGTGATCACGCATATCTGGAATCCGATCACGGACGATCTGGTTCCCGACGACACGCCGCGCAACCTTAACCGCCTGTTCTTCGCCAGCTCGCCGCACAAGGGGCTGAGCCAGGTATTCCGCCAGTTCGCCGCCCTGCGTCAGAGATTGCCCGAATTGACGCTTGAGGTGGCAGATCCCGGCTATCTGAGGTGGGACGTGGGACCAGTCCCGGAAGGCGTGTGGCGCCGAGGGCCCTTGCCGCATCATCACCTGATTTCCCGGATGCGGCGGGCCTTGTGCCTGTTTTACCCGCAGAACAGCTTTGCCGAAACCTTCGGACTGGTGCTGGCGGAAGCGAACGCCGTCGGCACCCCCGTGCTTGCGCAGAAGGGGCTCGGCGCGAATGACGAGGTGGTCTGCGGCCCCGGTCAGTTGATCGACGCCACAAATGTGGACCTCCTTGGCGAGCGTATCCGTCAATGGCAGACGGACTTCCCGGTCATCCGGACCCATCCGGAGTTTCGGTTGGCCAATGTCGGTCGGGCATGGCGCAAAAAGCTGATGGCGACGGTTCAGGGCGGGGCGGTCGGGGATGCGACGGCAGGGCCGATCAATCGTCCGGGCCACCAGAGTTTCGGCCGCCCGATGCCTGATCCCCTTGCGCAAAGGATACAATCATGAACGCCAGTTTCCGGTTCGATCCGCTCCTCAAGAACCTCCGCGCCAACGCCGTTCCGGAGGACGGGGGTACCTCTATCGGGTCCTCGGTAAGCCTGATCCGTCAGGCCGGTATGTTGCAGGATTCCGGACGGTTCAGCCCAATGGAAACGGCCCGGTCGCTGGCACGCATTGCGGGTGTCAACCTGTCGGTGGCGCGCCTGCTTGAGGGGCACATCAACGCCCTGCGTCTGATCGACGAACTGGGCAGCAAGGACCAGATCGGAGAGAGCCGGAAGTTCCTTGGAAAGGAGCCCTTTCTGGGCGTTTGGGGTGCGGATGGCGCGGTTCCTGTCCGGCTGGACCAGAGCACGCAAAAGCTCGTCGGGAGCAAGAAATTTGCCTCTGGGCTAGGCACGGTCACCCATGCGCTGGTTTCCGTCGACGTCGCCTCAAGCCTTCAGCTCTGTCTTGTGAATGTCGGAGACACCGCCCGTCAGGACAGCGCGGTCTGGTCCATGACCGGCATGCGAGCGACGCGTTCCGGTGTGTATGATTTTACCGGGTTGAACGCGGAGGAGGTGGTGCGGATCGGTCCGCCGGACAGTTACATGACAGAGCCGACCTTTATTGGCGGCGTCTGGCGGATCGCCGCCCTGCAACTTGGAGCGACGCTTGGCCTGCTCGATTCCGTCACCGCCCACCTCGCCGGGCTTGATCGCCTGAAGGCGGAAGCGCAGTTGATCCGCCTGACACCGCTGGCGATGCGCGCCATGGCTGCCGAGCGACTGGTAAATCGCGCGGCGGAATTTGCCGAAAGCGATCTGGCACGGGCAAACCCGGAAAGCGCCGTCGCGCTTTCCGCGTCGGCGCGATTGCTGACCGAGGAACTTGGCCTGCAGACAATTGCGGCGGCCGAGCAGAGCGTGGGTTTGAGCCATTTCGACGAGGGCAGTGAAAGCGGCCGCATGGCACGCGACCTAGCGGTTTATCTCAGGCAGGCAGGGCGGGACGCGCTTGTCCTGCGTGTCGGGGCGCATGTTTTCGGTGCGCGGTCGATCTGGGATATTCTGCCATGAGCATCATGCAATCAACCGAACCGGTCGAAATCCCGGTCAACGATCTGGTGGGAACCAACCCCGTCGTGGTTCTGGCGCCCCATCCGGATGATGAAACCCTTGGCTGCGGTGGCCTTCTTGCGTCGGCGTTTACCGATAGAGGTGCGCATGTGATCTGCATGACGGACGGGTCCGCTTCCCATCCCGGATCCACCCTCTGGCCGCCCGACCGGCTGGCCCGACAACGCCATCGGGAACTTGTCGACGCGCTGACGTGTCTCGGCGGGGGCGAGGACGATCTGACATGGCTCGGCTTCCCGGACGGCGCCTTGGGCGATTGCGAGCCTGGCCAAATCGCTGGACGCATTGCCGCCATCTGCGAAAGGGTCGGCGCGTCTCATCTCTTCGCGCCGTCTCCGCTGGATCACCATGCCGATCACAAGGCGACAGCCGCCATCGCCCTGCATGTGGTGGCGTTGTTGCCCCGGCTCCGGCTGTTCTATTATCCGGTCTGGTCGCGCTGGGACGATCCGGATTTCAAGGAAAGCCACAGCGGCTGGCCCCTGTGGCGGCTGTCCACGGCGACCCACCGGACGGAGAAATCCAACGCGCTCAGGGCGCATCGCAGCCAGCTTGGCCTTGTGGTGACCGATGTGGCGGGCTTTTGCCTCGAACCGGAAATGGCCCGCTGCTTTTGCCAGGAAGACGAATATTATTGCGAGGTGACGCCATGTCCGTGACACTTGAAGAGCTGGAAACGACCTACCGCGACAGCGCCGATCCGTGGAATTTCCGCACCAGCCCCTATGAGCAAGAGAAATTTGCGGCCACCCGCGCGGCGCTGTCGAAAGATCGCTATGCGTCGGCGGTTGAACTGGGGTGCGGAAATGGCGCCCTTGCCGAACATATCGCGCCCTGTTGCGACAGCTATGTGGGCGTCGATGGCGTGGAACGTGCCATCGAGGCCGCGCGTCAGGCAGTGCCCGCTGCCCGCTTCGTGAATTGCTTTCTTCCCTGCCCGCTTCCGCCGGGAAACCACGACCTGATCATCCTTTCCGAAATCCTCTATTTTATGGACGAAGGCGGTATCGGCGCGCTGGCTGAGCAAATCTCTCACGTCAGCCAAGGCGCCGAAATCATCTGCGTCACCTTCCTCGGACCGACCGGGCATGTCTTGCAGGGGGAGCAGGCGCTGGAAATCTTTCAGCACGCCATCGGGCCGCAATGCACCTTCGTCAATGTAAAACGGACATCCGGCTACCGTATCGACCGGCACGTCCCGCAGGAGGAACACCCATGACCCAGCATCCTTGCACCGCCGTCATCATTCCCGCCCGCAACGAGGAGCAGCGGATCGGTTCATGCCTGTCAGCCCTTGCGACGCAGGCGAAGGATGACGTTCTGATCGTGGTTGTCGCCAACAACTGCACTGACGGCACGGTGCGCGCTGCCCGCGATGTCGTTCCCGACGACAGGTTGGTGATCCTCGAGGTTGAGTTGGCGTCGACGCAGGGGGTGGGCTCAGCGCGGCAACTTGGCTGTCTCCACGCGCTGGCATCTGACCGAGGTGTCACCTCGGTGATGACCACCGATGCGGATTGCATCGTTGCACCCGACTGGATTGCACAGAACCTTCGGCATCTGACGGAAGTCGATGCCGTTTGCGGCCGCATCCACCCGATCGCGTCTGAAACTGCCATCCTCGCCCAAATGCCCTCCAAGGAAGGCTGGGACGAGGCGATCTACCGCGATCTGGTGCTGCAATTCCATGATCTCTGCGCCCAGGAGCCGCATAATCGCTATCCGCATCACGGCGAGGCGGCGGGCGCGAGCCTCGCCTGTCGCGGGTCCGTCTGGCACGACATCGGAGGCTTCGCCAATCTGCGCAGCGGAGAGGATCGGGAGTTCGTCCGACGCCTTCGTGGGGCAGGCTACCGCGTGCGCCATGCAAGCGACGTTCAGGTCTACGCATCCTGCCGATTGAACGGGCGCGCGCCCGGCGGCATGGCGGATGCCTTGCGAGAGCGGTTGGCAGGCGTGGATTACCTTGTCGATGAGGCGTTGCCGCCTGTCGCGGACCTTGTCGCCATGACGATGCGCGGGCGGGCCGACGCCTGGCCATTCGACACAGCACAGGCGAACCGGTTGCGGCCGGCCGATCTGCCAGCGGAAATCTTGCGATTGCAGGCTCTCATCAAGCGCATGATCGACGAGAGCAAGATTGTTGAAATCGGGACGTCTGTCGCTTCCTACGCGCTGCCGCGCATTGCCGTTTCGCGGGTATCCGCGCCGCCCGATGTCCAAGCGCCGGTGGACGCCCCCATCCGGCACCGGGAGGCAGAGCCCGGCAATTCCGACGACCGGGCGTTTTCCTAGCAAGCCCGCTTGTCATTCGTCATCGGCCCAGGCCTGCAACTTGTCGATCGCACGACCTGTAAGCGTTTGTGGCTTCTTTTGCTGCTCAAGTCCCGGACACGGCGCCTTCAGCCTTGCGTCCATGTCGGCCATATGGAAGCCGTTGGCGCCGTCCAGCCCGGCAAGTTCGTCCCACGTCACCGGCGCTGCCACCGGCGCGCCCTGCCTTGCGCGGAGGGAATAGGGCGCGACGGCGGTTGCCCCCCGCTCGTTGCGCAACCAATCGATGAAGATGCGGCCCTTGCGCTGTTGCTTGGACATCGTGGCGGTGTAGCGATCCGGGGACTTCTCGGCCATGACATGGGCGAATACCTTGGCAAACAGCTTGACCGTGTCCCAATCCCGTGTTCGCCGCAGCGGCATCCAGACATGGATGCCCTTGCCACCCGTCACGATGGCGCCCGCCTCCAGCCCAAGCCGCGCCAGCATGGAGCGCAGGTCCTGGGCCGCTTCACACACATCCGACCAGTCCAGCGCCTCGTCGGGGTCAAGGTCGAAGACCAGCCGGTCTGGCCGGTCCAGCTGGTCGGTGCGCGCGCCCCAGATGTGAAATTCCACCGTGCCCATCTGCGCCGCCGCGACCAGACTCTCGGGGCGCGTGGCATAGAGGTAATCGGCCGACTTGCCATCGCTCTCGTCGATGGCGACCCGCGACAGGGCATCTGGCATCCCGCCGCCGTCGTGTTTCTGGAAGAAGCAGGATTGCGTCAGCCCGCCCGGGCACCGGAACAGCGACAAGGGGCGGTGCCCGGCCAACCCGATCATCCGCTCGCCCACACGGGCATAGTGCCGCGCGATATCGAGCTTGGTGCATCCCGCATCGGGAAAGACGCGTCGGTCCGCGCTCGAAATCGTCACGCCCAGAACGGTTTCAGACATGTCGTCCTCCTTCGCGGTGTCGATCCGCACCTCCCGCGCTGCCTTGTCGTCGCGCAGCCCCAGAAAGCTGCCGTGCCGGACATACCCCTCGGGCGTGAACTCGGCGAATTGCACCTCGGCCACCAGATCAGGCCGGGCCCAAATCGCGCCGCGCGCAAATTCATCGGGCACCGAGTCGAAGGGCGAGGTCTTGCGCGGGATCATCGCAGCGCGCACCCGCTCGAAATCCGCCTCCGCGAAACCCGTGCCGATGCGGCCGCGATAGCGCAGCCTGTCGCCGTTATAGGTTCCCACCAGAAGCGAGGCGAAAGGCCGCCCTGCCTTGTCCGAGGGTCTGAAGCCGCCGATCACGAATTCCTGTCGCTTCGAGCATTTGATCTTGCGCCACATCTTCGTGCGACGCCCACTATAGGGCGCATCGATCCGTTTCGAGATGATGCCCTCTGCCCCTGCCTTGCAGGCCTGGGAGTGGATTTCCGGCCCGTTGCCCACGACAAACTCGCTCACTCGCAATGCGCCGTCTTCTGGCACGCCCTTCAGAAGCGATTCCAGACGCTCGCGTCGCGCGTCCAGCGGCAGGCCGGTCAGATCCTTGCCGTCCAATGCCAGAAGGTCGAATGCGTAGAACACGAGCGGCGCGCCGTTGGACAAGGCCGCCTGCACTGACGAAAAGGCCGAGCCTTCGATCCGGGCCGCCATCACCTCGCCGTCGATCAACGCGGCGTCGCAGGGTACCGCGTCGAACGCGCCCACCAGCGCCCCGAACCGGTCGGTCCAGTCATTGCCGGCACGGGTGTAAAGCCGCGTGCCCCCCTTCCCCAAGGCCGCCACCGCACGATAGCCGTCGAATTTCGTCTCGTGCAGCCAATCGTCGCCGTCGGGCGCCGTGTCGTAAAGGGTCGCAAGCTGGACCGCGCGAAACGCCGGGCGCTTCTTTTTCAGCGGCACCTTGGTTTTCGGTGCGGCGCCACCCACCTCGCCCCGCGCAATCGCGGCCATCTCCCTGCCCGAGACAATCGAGGTCACCGCCCCTTGCGTTAGCGCGTCGGGGTCGTCCCCGGCATGACTGTCCCGCTCCTTGATCAGCAGCCAGTTCTCGCGCTTTTCCTTTTCCTTGCCCCGCATGCGGACGAGCGCCCACGCACCCAGCATCCGCTCGCCATGTAACGTGAATTTCAGCTTGCCGTCCTTCAGACCATTGGCAGGCTCGCCCTCGGGCTGCCACGATCCCTGGTCCCACAACATGACCGTGCCACCGCCATATTCACCCTTCGGGATCGTGCCCTCGAAATCCGCATAAGACATGGGGTGATCCTCGGTCCGCACGGCCAGGCGCTTTTCGCCGGGATCGGAACTTGGTCCCCGCGTGACCGCCCAACTCAGCAGCGCGCCGTCCCATTCAAGGCGGAAATCGTAATGCAGTCGCGTTGCGTCATGCTTCTGGACGAGGAATTTCAGCCCCTTCCGCCGGGACCGCGCCTGCTTTCCGACCGGCTCGCGCGTGCTGTCGAAGTCGCGTCGCGCGTTGTAGTCGGCCAGTCGGTCGGACGCCTTGGCCATCACGAGGCCTTCTTCTTGCGGGTCGTCCTTTTCTCGGTCGATTTGACGCTTTGCTTCAGCGCCGCCATCAGATCGACCACATTGTCGCCCTTGCCGGAACCGCCCGTGCTGTCGCCAGATTTGGGGGCCCTTGGCGTTTTCTTGTTGCCCTGTTTGGCTTCGAGCAGATCGCGCAGGGCGGTTGCGTAGCTGTCGGAATAACTGGCGGCATCAAACGGCGCTGTCTTGCGCTCGATCAGGGTGGTTGCCACCTCCAACAGATCCTTGTCGGATTTCGCGTCCTCGATCTGGCTGAACATCGGCTCGGCGTCGAGCAACTCGTCGGCATAGCGCAACGTTTCCAGCAACAGACCATCGCCGCAGGGGCGCACTGCCACAAGGTATTCCTTGCCGCGCAACGTCACCTGCCCGATGCCAACCTTGTCGCTTGCGCGCAGGGCGTCGCGCACCACGCGATAGGCGTCTTCGGCCAGATCGTCGTTAGGCACCAGATAATAGGGCTTGTCGTAGAAGATCGGGGCGATCTCGCAGGCTCCGACGAATTGCACCAGCTCAAGTGTCTTCTTCGTCTCCAGCTTGACCGCGTCAATCTCGGAGGGGTCAATCAGGATGTATTCATCCCCCCCGACCTCGTAGCCCTTCACGATATCGTCCTTGTCCACCGGACCGATGCCCTGCACCGTCTTTTCGTAACGGATCGGCTTGCCGGAAGGCTTGTGGATCTGCCGGAACGAGATCTTCGAAGCGCTGCGCGTGGCAGAGTAAAGCTCGACGGGGATCGACACGAGCGACAGCCGTAATTGACCTTTCCAGAGCGCGCGAGCCGCCATTTTTCCTGCTCCTGTTGTGACACCACGTCACCATTGTCCGGGAGTCGAACGCGGCGCCCGGATCGCGGGTTCCGGAACCCCGCAGATTTTCGGGTTGCGGGCTCGGCAAGGGCGGTTGGGCGTGGTGTGGATGCTGCGGCGCCCTGCACCCAGCGCCGTGCAGCACTCGAACGACGTTCGCCTGCTCCATCTTACCCAAGCGCAGGAACCCGTCCGTGGGGTCGCGTGTTGGCGTGTCAGGTGACCCCGCCGGGGCAGAGTTGAGCGATCCTGGAATGCACCAGATCGACGCCTCTCCGGCAGAAGCAACGGGGCGTGAAATGGCATGAGCGAAAAACAGACCTTGCTGCACACGATCGACGGCGTCAAAGCGCAGGCACAGGACGACAGCGTTTCCGTCGGCGAGTTGACGGATGCCTTGGGCAAGCAAGGCATGCTGCCGCTTGTCCTTTTTCCCGCCCTTGTCGCCGCCACACCGCTTTCCGGCATTCCCGGCTTGTCGGCATTTTGCGGCATCCTCATCGCGCTCTTTTCCTTCGAGCTGATCTTCGGGTTCCGCAATGCCTACCTGCCGTCCCGGTTGCGTCGCCAGACCATCGATGGCTCGAAGCTTCGCACGGCCATCGACAAGCTGAGGCCGCCACTGGGCTGGCTTGACCGACATACCCATGACCGGCTTGATTTTCTGTTCCATCGCCCGGTCATCTGGGTGCCCCAAATAATGTGCCTTCTCACCGGCCTGATGATGCCGTTCCTGGAGTTCATCCCGTTCTCGTCCTCCATTGCGGCCATCGGCGTCTGCTTCTTGGTCTTGGCGATGCTGACAAGGGACGGTGTTTTCTTCGCGGTCGCGCTGCTGCCCTATGTCGGCATGATCTACCTTGTTGTCAGGGTGATCGCCTGATCGCCTGATCGCGTGCGCGATGCGGCGCAACCACCGATGCCCCTTTAGCCGTCTCACGGCCCGTTGCCGACGCGGCCAACATCGGTGATCTGCCGCCTGGAATCCGGGCTTTTCGGGGAACCGATACCCATCGCGAAGGTTGAACCGGCAGACCCGCTTTTTTCCCCCTTCGTCAACTTCCTGGAGATTGCCCATGTCTGACGACAGCAAGCTGTACCGCCCCACCGCTGACACCCAGTCCACCAACGATGTCACCGATCGGGATTTCGAGATCGGAGAAGGAGGGGAAACGCACCAGTTACCGGACGACGCCATCCTCACCACGGCGCAAGGCACGCCCGTCGCCGACAACCAGAATACCTTGCGGGCGGGCCCGCGCGGCCCGGCGCTGCTGGAGGATTTTCATTTCCGCGAGAAGATCTTTCACTTCGACCACGAACGCATTCCCGAACGGGTGGTCCATGCCCGCGGCTACGGTGCCCACGGCTACTTCGAGGCGCTGGAAGACCTGTCGGACATCACTTCGGCGCATCTGTTGCAGGAAGTTGGCCGCAAGACGCCCGCCTTCGTGCGCTTCTCGACCGTCGCCGGCAACAAGGGCTCGATGGATCTGGCCCGCGACGTGCGAGGCTTCGCCGTCAAGCTCTATACCGAGGAGGGGAACTGGGACCTCGTGGGCAACAACATCCCTGTCTTCTTCATTCAGGACGCCCTGAAGTTTCCCGATCTGGTCCATTCCGTCAAGGAAGCGCCGGACCGCGCCTTCCCGCAGGCGCAATCGGCGCATGACAACTTCTGGGATTTCATCTCGCTTATGCCAGAGGCAATGCACATGATCATGTGGGTCATGTCCGATCGCGCGATCCCGCGCTCCTTCCGGTTCATGGAAGGCTTCGGCGTTCATACCTTTCGCTTCGTGAATGCCGCCGGCGACGGCACGTTCGTCAAGTTTCACTGGAAGCCGAAGCAGGGCCTTCAATCGGTGCTCTGGAATGAGGCCGTCAAGATCAACGGCGCCGACCCCGATTTCCATCGTCGCGACCTGTGGGACGCCATCCAGTCCGGCAACTTCCCGGAATGGGAACTGGGCGTGCAGGTGTTCGACGACGCCTTCGCCGATGCGTTCCCCTTCGATGTTCTGGACGCAACCAAGCTGATCCCCGAAGAGGACGTTCCGGTCCGTATCGTCGGTCGTCTCGTCCTCGACCGGGTGGTCGACAACTTCTTCATGGAGACAGAGCAGGTCGCGTTCTGCACCCAGAATATCGTGCCGGGCATCGACTTTACCAATGACCCCCTGCTGCAGGGTCGGAATTTCTCCTATCTGGACACCCAGACCAAGCGCCTGGGCGGGCCGAACTTCACTCATATCCCCGTCAACGCGCCGAAATGCCCATTCCACCATTTCCAGCAGGATGGCCACATGGCGATGCACAATCCCGCTGGTCGTGCGAATTATGAGCCCAACAGTTGGACCAAGGGCGGCCCGCGCGCCGATCCCGAGAGGGGCCACAGATCGTTCGCTGAACAAATCGACGGCGAGAAGCGCAAGGCGCGCGGCGAATTGTTTGCCGACCACTACAGTCAGGCACGGCAATTCTATCTGAGCCAGACGGAGATCGAGCAAAAACACATCGCCGATGCGATCGTGTTCGAACTGTCGAAGGTCGAGGTGCCCCAAATTCGCGAGCGACTGGTGGCCCATCTGCCGAACATTGACCAGGATCTTGCGAAGTCCGTTGCCGAAAATCTCGGCATGAAATCCATTCCCGAACCCCACGAGCCTGCGCGCGAGGTGGTGATGGACCTTGAGCCCTCGGATGCCTTGTCGATCCTCAAGAACGGTCCCCAAAGTTTTGCCGGACGGAAGATGGGTCTCCTGCTTTCTGACGGCATCGAGGATGACGTTCTGGAAGCCATCATGGCGGCGGTGACTGAGGCGGGCGGCAAGGTCGAAGTCATCGCGCCAAAGATCGGCGGCATCGTGACCGCCAGGGGCAAGGCCGTGTCGGCGCATCAAACGATCGATGGCGGGCCGTCAGTGCTCTATGACGCCGTGACGATCTTGATATCCGACGATTGGGCAGGGAAGCTGAAGTCGATGCATCCCGCCAAATCCTTTGCGGCGGATGCCTTTGCACATGGAAAGTTCATCGGTCTCGGCGGGGCCGGGGCGAGCCTGTTGGAAGCTGCCGGCTTGAATGAATGGGATGACGGCGTGATGGAGATCACGTCGAATGCCGACGCGACGTCCTTTGTGGAAGCCTGCGCCGACGTTCGGTTCTGGGAGAGGCTTGCGTAGTTCCCGATGACTGAAGTTTCGGCCGCTGACGCGTTGCGCTGCAAGTAGGCATGACGTTCCAGCGGTCGGTCGAACTTCAGGCGACCAGTGAGCCTCTGCATGACAGGTGAAGCCCAAGGGCAGTTGGTGGCCCTACGGAGCCTTGAAGGCGTTGGGGCGGTGATCGACCTGACAAACTGAGTGCGACGCAATTCCTGACAAGTGGGAGTTGCGTTGATCTCTGTTCCATTGGTTTTCAGGTTGGCAGAAAGGAAGAAGCCCGCGATTTCGCGGGCTTCTGGCAGCAAGTTTGCCACTCCGATGTCTGGAAGATCTCTCTTTTCCAGCCATGGGCAGAGTTGCCCATGAAACGGCTAGTCCGCTTCGGCCGGAGCGTTTCGCGCCAGGCACTCTTCGTCGTCTTCGGCGCAGGGAGGTTCGGTCCCGGCGGCATCGTCTTCCCCTTGGCCCGGTTCGACTTCGTTGGATCCAGCCTCGGTTTCTGCAGTCCCAGCGCCTTGTTCGGGCGCAGTCGCGTCCGGTGCCGGCTGCGAGTCACCTTCGGCGGGGGCGTTTTCCGCCGTGCCCGGTTGCTCAGTGCCACTGGCTTCCGTTTCGCGCGCCTCTCCTTCGGCCGCTGGGGCCGTTTCATCCACTGCCGCATTCGCTGCAGGTTGGTCAGCTTCGGTCTCGCCAGTTTCGGCCTCGCCAGCTTCGGTCGCGCCAGCTTCGGTCTCGTTCGCCCCCGCCTCGCCGGCAGCAGACTCTTCGGCCAAGCCAAGTTCCATGGTGCTGATCTGGGTTTGAAGTTCGTTCAGCCGGATACCGGACGCCTCGATTTCGGCGGTCAGTTGCGACAAGATTTGCTGAAGGTCGGCGCGCCGGCTTTCGGCGCTTTCGCTTGCGGTCATGAGGCGTGATTGTTCCGCCTCCAACGCGGCGATCGACTGCTCCAGCGCCGCGACCGCCTCTAGGGCGGCATCGCGATCACTCGTCAGCCTTTGGACTTCATCGCGCAGTGGCGCTTCTTCGTCGCGCAACTCTTGGAGGCGCGTCTGTGTGGTTGCCAGTGCCTCCGTCGCAGCCTCTGCTTCTTCCTCGAGCGCCACGAGCGTTGTGCGGAGTTCCTCCTCTCGCGCGAGAGCTTGCGCAAGCCGGTCATCCGTCTCGGACAGGCTCGCTTCGGATGACGAAATCGCCGACGTCAGCTCTGACTGTCGCTGCTCGAAGCTCCCAATTTCTTCCCGGATCGGCACTGCCTGCTCTGTCAGGTCACTCAGTTCGATCTCGGCGGTCGAGATCTCTTCTTCCAAGCCTGCAACTTCTGCGACGATCGTTTCGCGGCGACCTTCCAATTCGGCAATCTCGCCCTGAAGCTGCTCTTGCTGCGCGGAAAGCTGACCTACTTCCGGTTCCAACGCAGCGAATTCTCCACGAAGGGACTCCAATGACCCTGCGGTCGCTCTTTGTTCCTCCAAGGCTGCCTCGGACTGACTTAACGATGCTTGAAGGTCGGAAGCGGTCGCGTTGTTATCGAGCCAGATCAGCAGGGCGACAAGCCAGCCGATCACAGCAACGCTCCCTATCCCGATCAATTTGAAATCGCGTGTCCCTTCGGTCGAGGCGGCCATGATGCATCTCCAATTTTTCTGACAAAAGCGCTTACTCAAAGGCAACGCGCCAAGGCAGCTTCGGTTCCGGTGCCTTGAGAAGAGCCGCGACCGATAGGGTTCGATCAACGGCAGATGTTCACTCGATCTCGGCGCCCAAGGTCACAGTCAGCACCTGCTCCCCATCCGATAGCGGGATCGTCAGGCCGTCCGCTGAGGCGTGCAGGGCCGCGCCGTTCAGCTCTGCCGAGGCGATGCCGTGGCCCGTGCCCGAGGGATTGAGGATCGTGATCGCGATCCTTGCCTTGCCCAGCGTGATGTTGGCCGAAAGCTTGGGCCATGCCTTGGGAAAGCAGGGGTTCAGCAGCAGGGCGTCGCCTGCGCGGCCAAGGCCCAGCAGGCCCTCGATCCCGGCGCGATACATCCAGCCGGCGGACCCGGTATACCATGTCCAGCCGCCGCGCCCCTCATGCGGGGCGGTGGAATAGACGTCGGCGGCAACCGCGTAGGGTTCCACCTTGTAGCGGTCGCGCGCTTCGGGCGTCAGGGCGTGGTTGATCGGATTGAGCATCGCGAACAGCTTGCCTGCCGCATCGCCATTCCCGAGCCGCGCCTGCGCCAGAATGGCCCACATCGCCGCATGCGTGTATTGCCCGCCGTTTTCGCGCAGTCCGGGCGGATAGCCCTTGATATAGCCGGGGTCAGCCGATGTGCGGTCGAAGGGCGGGGTGAAGAGGAGGGCAAGACCCGCCTCCTCGCGCACCAGATGGTCGGACATCGAGGCCATGGCGATCCGGGCGCGGTCGGGATCGGCTGCGCCCGACAGGACGGCCCAGGACTGCGCGATGCTGTCGATGCGGCATTCGTCGGAGGTGGCGGAGCCGAGCGGCGTGCCGTCATCGAAAGTGCCCCGGCGATACCACGCGCCGTCCCAGCCCGCGCCCTCGATCGACCCCAGCACCGCCTTGGCATGTTGCCGCCATCGCGCCGCCCTAGCGGGGTCGCGGCTGTCGGCAAGGGGGGCCATCATGTCGATCGTGGCAATCAACAGCCAGCCAAGCCAGACGCTGGTGCCCGCCCCGTCTTCGCCGACGCGGTTCATGCCGTCGTTCCAGTCGCCAGTCCCGATCAGCGGCATCCCGTTGTCGCCCGTCAGCGCCATGGCCTGATCCAGACCGCGGGCGCAATGCTCGAACAGGGTGGCGGTTTCGTCCGACACGGATGGCTGGAAGAAATCGTCATGGGCGCCGGGTGGCACCGGAGGGCCCTGCAGGAAGGGCAGTTCTTCCTCCAGAATGCCCGTGTCGCCCGACACCGCGACATAGCGGGCCACGCCGTAGCCAAGCCAGACACGGTCGTCGGAGATGCGGGTGCGCACCCCTTGACCGGAATGGGGCAGCCACCAGTGCTGCACGTCGCCCTCTGGGAACTGGCGGGAGGCGGCGCGTAGCAGGTGCGCCCGTGTCATCTCGGGGTGGCTGAATGTCAGCGCCATGCCGTCCTGCAACTGATCGCGAAAGCCGTAGGCGCCGCTGGCCTGATAGAACCCGGCGCGCGCCCAGATCCGGCAGGCGAGCGTCTGATAGAGCAACCAGCCGTTCAGCATGATGTCCATCGACCGGTCGGGCGAGGTTACCTGCACGGTCGTCAGCAGGTCGGTCCAATGCTGCTTCACGGTCTGCAAGGTCGCGTCGAGATCGGCGTCGCGGATCCGCTGGATCAGGGCGCTGGCGGCGGCTTCGCTGTCGGCCTGACCGATCAGAAGGACGATCTCGACACGTTCGCCCGGCGCCAGCGTCAGGCGGCGTTGCAAGGCGGCGCAGGGGTCGAGCGCCGAGCCGGTGCGCCCGGAAAGCGGGCTCCCGTTCAGCGCCGCCGGGCCCGCAAGCGAACCGCCAGCGCCGATGAATTCGGCCCTGTCGGCGGTGATGCTGCTGGTGTCCGCCCCCAGATCGGCAAAGGCGACGCGGCCGGGAAACGCCGTGCTGAAGGTGTTGCGGGCCAGAATGGCGCCGGTTGCGGGGTCGGGTGTTGTCGCCACGAAGGCCGCCGTTGCGCTGCGGGACGTGCCAAGGACCCACTCTGCATAGGCCGTGACCGACAGGTTGCGCGGCGTAGCGCCCGTGTTGTGCAGGGTCAGCCGGGTGATCTTGACCGGCGCATCCATCGGCACGAATTGCACCATGCTGGCCGCGATGCCGTTTGCCTGATGCTCGAACACCGAATAACCGAAGCCGTGGCGAGCGATATAGGTGCCGGTTCCGCGGATCGGCAGGGCGGTGGGCGTCCAGACCTGACGGGTGTCCAGATCCTGCAGGTAGATCGCCTCGCCTGCCGGGTCGGTGACCGGGTCGTTGGACCAGGGCGTGATCTGGTTTTCGCGGCTGTTTTCGGACCAGACATGACCCGAGCCGTCGGCCGAGACCTGAAAGCCGAAGGTCGGGTTGGATATGACGTTGATCCAGGGGGCGGGCGTTGTCTGGCCACCCTGCAGCACGGTCACATATTCGCGCCCCTGATCGGCGAACCCGCCGGTTCCGTTGAAGAACTCCAGATCTGGCAGGGTTGCCTTTGGCGGCGGGGATGAGTCGGCCACCTTTGGAACGAGCGCGGTTTTCATGGGCGGCAAGGATAGAAGCGCCAGTTGCTGGCTGATGCTGCCGCGCCCGGCCACAAGAACCATGCGCGACATGGACAGGAGGTGTTCGCGAGCACCGGGGTTCAGGAGATCGCTGCGCAAGGTGGTGACGGTGCCGCTTGCCGGGGCATGGATGCCGTCGGCCATGGGCCGCGACTGGACGGCGCGGACAGCGCCGTCGATGGCGATCTGCAAGTCCTGAACATAGGAGGACGAGCGGTCGTTCAGGATCACCAGATCGACGGCAAGCTGGCGCATCCGCCAGTATTCGTGGGCGCTCAGAACCTGCCGCACAACGGCGATGTCCTCCACGTCATCAATCCGCAGAAGGACAATCGGCAGGTCGCCCGACAGGCCCATCGCCCAGAGCGCCGATTGCGGGGCCGCCCCGGCGGCGATCTGGGTGGCCGAAGCGCGCAAACGCGTGTCGTCCCGCATGACCATGCCGCCCAATGCCTGAAAATCGCCGGCATCGGCATGGGTTATCCCGAGATGGCGCAGTTGAACCTGCGCCTGCGTCCATGACAGCGTCGCCGCACGCGCGAAGGCGGAGGCGTCGCGGTGGCGGTCGACAAGGTCCAGCAGGGCATCGGGTGTATCGGCCACCATGGTCCAGAAGGTCACGCGGGTAACGCCGCCCGCCGCGACACGGACGCGGCGTCGGATCGAGAAGATCGGGTCGAGCACGGTACCGACGGTGCCGGAAAGCGGCGTCTGCGCCATTGCCGGGTTGTCGATACTGCACCCGCGTCCGATGAACCTTGCGCGATCTGTCTCGAACTGGATGGGGGCGGTTTCCGCGCCCTCGACGACGGCGATATGGGCGGCCCACACCTCGGGATCGCCGGGCGACCGGCGGCGGCGGGTGGCGATGATGACCCCCAGTTCGGGCAGGTAATCGGTTACCACAAACATCTTCGAGAAGGCCGGATGCGCCTGATCGGCCGATTGCGGGGCCAGTACCAGTTCGGCGTAGGACGTCACGTCGATCTCACGCGCGCGGCGGCCCGTATTGGTCAGCGTCACCCGCCGCGCCTCGGCATCATCCTCGGCGGAGACGACCACCTCGGTCATCGAGGTGAAATGCGGCAATTCCCACGTGAAGGAGGCCTGATGCTCGCTGAAGACGGCGCCGTGGCGCGCGGCTTCGGCGCGAAGCGGCTGCACGCCCGCGGACCATTGCGTTCCGGTGTCGGAGTCGCGCAGGAAGATGAACGATCCCAGTGCCGCCCGCGTCGCATCGGGGCGCCAGCGGGTGATCGCCAGATCGCGCCAGCGGCTGTAGCCCTCGCCCGTTGCCGTCAGCATGACGCCATAGTTGCCGTTGGACAGCAGATGCGCGGTCGGCACGGCCGCAAGGGGCGCGTCGAACACCCGCATGCTGGGCGCGTCGGTGATCTGCGCCGCGCCCACCAGCACGTCCTTGGCCTGCGGAGGGGCTGCGTCCACGTCGCGCGGCACCCTCTCGTGCAACAGCAATTCGACCGCCTTGATCATCGGTTCGGCATGGAAATGGTCCCGCAGGCGACCCTTCTGCAAGGCGTTGGCGATACTCGCGATCGTCATCCCCTGATGGTGCGCCATGAAACTCTGCACCAGCGCGTGGTCCTGGTTGGCCGGCAACCGCGAGGGCGTGAAATCGACGGCCTCGTAGAACCCGTAGCGCCCGAGCGCCCCAAGGCCCGCCAGCCGGTCATAGTTCTGCACCGCCGCCACGGGATCGACCATCGCGGCGAGCCCCGTCGCATAGGGGGCGATCACCCGGTTTTCGCTGAGCCCGCGCTTGAGCCCGAGGCCCGGAACGCCGAAGTTGGAATATTGGTAGGTCATTTCCAGATCGCGGGCGTTGTAGGACGATTCCGAAATCCCCCAAGGCGCTCCGATGATGGCGCCATAGTCTTGCTGGGCGGCGACGACCAGCCGGTTGGTCTGCTCCAGCACCGAGCCCACCGGCGCCCGCATCACCAGCGACGGCATGAGGTATTCGAACATGCTGCCGGACCATGAGATCAGCGCCGAACCGGCCCCGACGGGCGTGGCAGAGCGGCCCAGCCGGAACCAGTGGCGCGTATCGACATCACCCTTGGCGATGGCGAAGAGGCTGGCCAGCCGAGCCTCGGAAGCCAGAAGATCGTAGCAATTCGCGTCCAGCCTGTTGGTGGCCAGCGAAAAGCCGATGGAGAGCAGTTTCTTGTCCGGGTCGAGCAGGAAGGCAAAGTCCATGCCAGTCGCGATGGTGCGCGCCATCGCCTCGACCTCGGCAAGAAGGGCTGTGTCGGGGGGCGTGTCCTGGTCGGCAAGGTGGTCGTGCAGGGTCTGGTGGATCGCAGAGGTCCAGAACGCGATTTCCGACGTCTCTTCGGCCAAGGCCAGGGCCAATTCTCGGGCCGCCGCTGCAGGGGCCAGCATGTCGCGCAGCGGCGACGTGTCGGATTTTGACACGATGGCAAGCGCTTCCAGTGCCTGTGTCAGGCCGGCGGCACCCGGTCCGGCAGGCAGCGCCTCTAGTGCCAGCGCGATGGTGTCGCGCAGGGCCTGCCGCACCGTGGCAACTGCCACGGGAAGCGTCCGCCATTCCTGGCAGGCCTGCGCGAGAGCGATCAGGTGACCGGCCAGATTGCCGCTGTCCACCGTCGAGACGTAGGCCGGTTCCAGCACCCGCAGATCGCGGGTGTCGTGCCAGTTGTAGACATGGCCCCGCCAGCGCGGCATCCGCTGGATCGTCTGCAAGGTATCCTTCATCCGGTTCAGCGCCGCTGATTGCCCGATCCAGCCCATGTCGCGGGCCACAACCGTCGACAGGAGGTAGAGACCGATATTGGTGGGCGAGGTCCGGTTGGCGATGGCGGGCCGGGGCGTCTCCTGAAAATTGTCGGGCGGCAGGAAATTCTCTCGCGCCGTCACGAAGGTTTCGAAATAACGCCATGTCCGGCGCGCGATCAGCCGCAGCGCGCGGGCCTGATCGGCCGACAAGGGGGCGGCGGGTCTGGCGACACGCGGCAGGCTGATGAGGCGGGCAATCGCGGGCGCGATGGCCCAGGCCAGCGCAAAGGGGACGATCCAGGGCAGAACGGCGGGGTTGAAGCGGGCGGCGACCGCGCAAGCGCCGACGCCAAGGATCACCCCCGGTGCCATGCGCCGATACTGACCCGCCACCGAGGGCCGGACGCTGCCCTGCGACTGGGCCGCCGTCATCCATTCCAGCATGTGGCGCCGCGAGACGGTCAGCCGCCAGACGCTGCGGATAATGGCGTCCGCCATGGTGGCGGCCGTATCGGCCAACAGGATGATCGTCAGGGCAATCTGCCCCAGCGCTGCCCGCACGTCATGGTCCAGGGCGGCGAAGTGACTGCGCAGGATCACGCCGGCGCGCCCCGGGATGATCCCGAACGGCAGCGGCAACAGGCGCGGAAGGGCCAGCAGGCAGACGATCCACGTCGTCCAGATCAGCGCGATGGTCGGCGGCATCATCCACCCGGCGAAGAGCGTCAGCATCGCCGTGGGCGCCAGCAGGGAGCGGCGCAGATTGTCGATCATCTTCCAGCGGCCAAGCGCCGGAATGCCGCCCTTGTCGTGGCGTCTTGCCCCGAAGAGCCATGGCCAAAGCTGCCAATCGCCGCGCGTCCAGCGATGGCGGCGGCGGATGTCCACATCATACCGGCTGGGGAAATCCTCGACGACCTCGATATCGGATACCAGCCCCGCGCGGGCGAAAACGCCTTCGAACAGGTCATGGCTGAGCATGGTGTTGTCGGGCACGCGACTGGCCAGCGCCGCCTCGAAGGCGTCGACGTCATAGATGCCCTTGCCGGTGAACGACCCCTCGCCGAACAGATCCTGATAGAGGTCCGAACTTGCCGTGACGTAGGGGTCGATCCCGCCGGGACTGGAGAAGATGCGTTGATAGATCGATCCGTCCTGACCGATCGGCAGGTCGGCAGTCACCCGCGGCTGCAACAGGCCATAGCCCTCGGCCACCCGGCCCGTCGCATCATCGGACCGCGGTTGGTTCAGCGGATGCGCCATCTTGCCGACCAACTGGCGCACGGTTCCGCGCAAAAGGCGGGTATCGGCATCCAGAGTGATGACATAGCGGATGTCGCCGGGCAGCGGTGCGGACTGGACGTGGAAGCTGGTATCGGTCGCCCCGCGCAGGAGACTGTTCAATTCGGCAAGTTTGCCGCGCTTGCGCTCCCACCCCATCCAGACGCCTTCGCCGGGGTTCCACTGACGGCGACGGTGCAGGAAGAGGAACAGCGGCCCGTGATCGGACGGATAGCGCGCGTTCAGGTCCGCGATTGCCTGTAGGGCCGTGGCCACCAACTCATCGTCCAGCGCGGAGGTTTCGGATTGCCCATCCCGCAGATCGGACAGGAGGGCGTAATGCACCGCGCCGCCAGCGCTGGAGAGATGATGCACCTCCAGCCCTTCGATCTGGGCGAGCACCTCGCTGGTGTCATGCAACAGCACCGGCACCGCCACGAGGGTGCGAAGATCCGCAGGAATGCCATCCGCGAGGTCAAGGGCGGGCAACGGCTTGGGCGCGACGGACCGGGTGAGGATCAGATTGACGATGGCCATGCCCACATCGACCGCAAGGGCCGCTCCGGTGATCGCAAGAGCGGTCAGCGCCCAGAGGCCGGCACCTTCCGCCTGCACCAGCGACAGCCCAAAGCCGAGGATCAGGATCGACAGGACGGCAATGGCGCCCAGATAGCCCGGCAGACCACACTCCCCGATCCGGCGATAGAGGCGCAGGCGCAGCGGTTGACGGTATCCCAGCCGGGCTTCGAGCGCCGGACGTCCGGCATCCAGCAGCCAATATCCCGGATCGCGGCTGTGTGGCGCCGCCGCCCCGTCGGCCAGTGCCAGGCTGGCATCCGCCACCTCAAGCTCGGTCTTGTCGGTGCCGCGCGCAATCGTCTCGATGGCGGTGCGATAGCGGTTGCGGGTGGCGAAATCCATGGCGTCGAAGGCGGAAGAGGCCCGCAGGCGCGTGTCGATCAGGCTGACCTCTTCGAAGAAATCGGCCCAGTCCATCTCGGACACCAGCCGCATCGAGGTGATGATGTTGCGCATGGTGACGTTTGCCGCGGCAAGCTGCATCTGCGCGCTGGTGACGACCTCGTCGATCGAGGTGCCCTGTTGGTGCAGCCGATCTTCAAGCCATCCGAAAAGGGGTGTCTGCGTCGGATCGGACCCGCGCAGGCGTTTGGCGATCTGCGCCGCGACGTTCGGGTGGAGCGGGGCATTCTCCAACGGACCGACAGCGCTTTGCATCGCCGCAAAAGGGGACCTGCCCGGCGTCTGGCCCTGTGCCTGGCCCGTGACCAGCGCGGCCTGCACAATTGCATCGGCCTGTTCGACATGCGCCTGTCCCTCGACGATCTGGAGGGTCAGACGGCGCAGGTTTTCGACCAGAACGATCCGCAAGGTGATCGCCACAGCCCACAATTCACCGATCATCAGCGGCTCTACCTGCTGGTAGGCACGCACATAGCGGCTGAGCACGGGGGCTGAAACGAGGCTGTCGGTATGGGCAACATAGCCCCATGTCAGGCCCAGAACACGCGGATAGCCCGCGAACGGGCCATCGGAGAGTTTTGGCAACTGACGGTAGTAACCGGGGGGCAGATCGTCCCGGATCTGGCGCAACTGTTGTTCGACGAGGTGGTAATTGTCGAGCAGCCACTCGGCCGCCGGAGCGATCGTCTGCCCGTCTTGCAGGGCCTGCGCACAGCGTTGATAGGAGCCGAGCAGGAACGCCGCATTGTCCCTGACGCGCGCGGCAAGGCGGGGGGATGTGCCACTGTCGCCCGTGGCCACGTTTTGCGCCGCTGCCAGCGACTGAGCGTGATGTTCGAGGCGTTCAGTGCCGAAAAGATCGGCCCGGATCGGCGACTGGTCTTGCCATATTCCGGAACTGTTCTGGCGAGGCAGCCACGGCATGGACCGCGTTGCCTGCGCCAAGGTCTTTCTTAATATCAACGGGTTGACACCGTTTCAAGCTGTCGGTTGCTTTTGGTGCCGATCACCGAGATCCCGTTGGGGACAGTGTTCGCGGCAGGATCGCTTACGGCAGACAGGAATTCCGATCCCGCGCTGTCGATGCTGTTTCCGTACCGCACATCGGCGCGGACGCGGCGGGCCATCTCGCCCCATTTCCTCTGAATCTGAGTCCACTCCATCGGGTCATCCTTTCGTGTCATGGCAGTAACAAGGGTGGCGAGCCGACCATCGGCTTGGGAGCCGACAGGTCGGTGAATGCGGTGGTTGACGTGCAGTACTGACAGGCAAGCCCCAGTTGTCCGGGCCCCTTCCTGCTGCAACTCGATCAGCGAGGGTGTTCGGGGCGGGAGGCGGACATCGAATTAACTATCCTGCAGGGAATGAACGCGGACTGACGCATGTTAGTTCCCGCAAGAGTTCGGTGATGATTGCGACGATCATTTGGGGGGTGGGAAAAGCGGAACGCCGGTGATGCGGTGCTGACACCGCGATGATGCGGTCGGACGGGGAAACCGGCAAAACGGTAAGCCACGGAGCGACGGGAGTGGTCGGTTGGGTCAGAAGCGGTCGCCCATCATCACACGATCACACGGGAGGTGACGGAGGGAACCCGGGACGCGCCGGGGGTGGTGTCACGGCCTGCGGACGGAATTGCCGCCGGCGATGATCAAATTGATCAGCGCCGCAACCGCCTTGTGCCGTTTCACTTCGATCTCCGTTCCGGTCGCATTTTCATGCGTCGCGGCCGCATCTTTGAGAACGCCTACGATCTCGCCTTCGGGCAGGACATTCGCATCGTTCAGGGCCAGCATCAGTGCCTCGCAGATTGACAGTGCGGCCATGCCTTGATGTGTGTTAAGATCGGACATTCATTGGAGGCCTCTCGGAATGACGGCACTTGGGTGCCTGCAGGTGAACGGTCTGTGCAACCTCTCAATGAAACCACTCCTTCGGGCTGATCCATATCAGTCCGAGCCTCTTATTCCTTGAAAAAGATCAGGAACCATCTGCTGAAAGGAGGAAGCCTATCAAGAATAAACCCTTGGCCCGCAAACTGGGTGCGTTCGTCGCCCTGTCCGAAACCGAGTATGCTGTTCTTGACGGCCTGCACAAACGTCGGCGCACATTCGTTCCCGGGCGCGATCTGGTGCATCAGGGGCATTCGGATCAGGCGGCCTATATCCTTATGTCCGGTTGGGCCTGTTCCTACAAGCTGCTGCCCAACGGTGAGCGCCAGATTATCGATTTCCAGATCCCGGGCGACTTCCTGGGGTTGCGGAGCGTCATGCTGCACATCTCGGATCACAGCATCGAGCCGGTCACCACCATCGAGGTGACGGAGGTGAACAAGGCCGACCTGCTGGAAGCCTTTGCGAATACGCCCCGGCTGGCGATGGCGGTCTTGTGGGCGGCGTCGCGGGATGAGGCCATGGTGGTGGAGCATCTGGTGAGCGTGGGGCAGCGCAACGCCGCGCAACGGATGGCGCATTTCCTGCTGGAACTTGGCGCGCGGCTGTCGCTTGTCGGGATCGGCAGCAGGGAGGGCTATCCCTGCCCGCTGTCCCAGTATCTTCTGGCCGATGCCTTGGGGCTGAGTTCGGTCCACGTCAACCGCGTCCTGCGTCAGTTGCGCGAAGCGCAGATGGTGACGTTTCGCGACGGGGTCGTGAAGTTCCTCGATTACAGGCGATTGGTCGAGTTTGCGGATTTCGAGCCGACCTATCTGGATCAGGTCGGCCCGCTGTTGAAGTGAGGTCGCGGTCGACGCTCAGATCCGGCCAAGCGCGATCAGGACGATCACGATGATCAGGACCGCACCCAAAACGCCGGTCCCGGCATGTCCGAAGCCATAGCCATAGCCGCCGAAGCGCCCGCTGAAACCGCCGAGGAGAAAGATGACAATGACGATGATGAGGATGGTTCCGAGGGACATGGCGATTCCAGTATGGTTGTGAGAAGGTCGGCTACACCCGTGGCTCGGATGGTCAGGTGGGTTGGGCGTTAGCGAAATTCGGGCGCGTCAAGGGGCCTTGGGGCCAAGGGGTCAGTTACCCTCGATGGAAATACCGCCATCGTCGATCTGGATGTCGATCCCGGTCTGGCTTTCCTGATAATAGAGGTAGCCAGTCACCCCGGCGGCGATGGCAAGCGCCACGATGACGACAAGCAGGAAGTTGCGACTCAAGACGATATTCCTTTTGGTGTTCCGGTGGCGGTGGCCGACGCGGAAGGGCATGCGGGCCGAACGGCGATCCGCGGGGTAAGTGGCTTCAGTTGTTTCGGCAGCCCGGCACATTCAGGTCCCGGCAGAAAAAGCCCGCAGCGCCGCCGATGACGGCTCCGGCCACGGGGCTTCCGCCCGTCGCGCTGGCAATGACGGCACCACCGGCTGCACCGGCAAGGCCGCGTTGCGAATCGTTCTGGAGGCATCCGCCGAGAGCGAACAGGACCGGCAGGAGAAGGATGAATTTCAGATGCATATTCGTATCCTCGACGGTTTGAGAAACAGGGTCACAAGGGAAGGGTCAGGGTCGCGATATTTTCCAGACAGGCGGGCTTATCCCACGCGGCCTTCACGTTTTTCATCTTGTCGGCCGCGATGGCCGATATTCCGACTTCGGATGTCATCGACTTTTCGTTTAGAAGACAGGCCTGAAGAATAGGAGAAACACGCGAGAGATGGGACGTTGGGACAGTCTTTCTCGCGTGTTTCCTACTACTTCGCACTCGTTACTCATTTAAGATGACGGGGCGAACAATGGGGAGTATCGCACCGCCTTCGTTCTCCCACACTGATGCAGGTTGTGAACTAACGACCGAAACCGACAATGGTTCCCCGGAAAGGGGCGCGACGGGGCGGATCCCGGTCGACCGTTGCCGGGGGGCGGAGTCTTCTGCCCCCTGCCAAGTAGGGCGCCATGGCCTGGTGTGATCGCCAATCGACGCAACCGAAAACCTGACGTCGATCTCTGTGCCGCCAAGGGAGGTCTGGACGCCCCCGAACTGGGCAAGCAGCCCCAGCATCGACCTGTTCTCCCGGTGGACCAACGCCATGAACTCCGTGATGCCATCGCATCGCGCAAAGGTGGCCAGCACCTCGACCAGCAGGCTTCCAAGACCCTGATGCTGGTAATCGTCGGCAATCGTGACGGCGATTTCGGCGGCGTGGGGTCGATCGGCAAGGCGGATGTAGCGCGCAATGCCGACCGGTTCTGGAGTCTGCGTGCCGTCAACCAAGGCGCCGATGGCGACGTGATCCCACCCGTTCGTCGCCGTGAATTGATCAAGCTCTGCCGGGGTCAGATACTTGTGGGGCATGAGAAACCGGAAATACCTTGTCCGGTCCGAGAGGGCGGCAAAACCGATCTGCAGCAGGTGACGATCATCTTCCGTCACTTCCCGGACCAGAACACGCGCGCCGTCTTTCAGGGGGGCGGTGAAGGGCGTCGGTATCATCCTCGGTCAAGGACGGAAGATGCCGTCTGCAGCGGTGCCGGGGCGGCCTGTTTGCCGGTTTGTCCGGGGATGGTCCGATCCGGCAGCACCCGCGTTCCGGCCAGACCCTCGACAATGGCGCGAGCATCGCCCAGTTGGCCGATACCGGCCAATTTGCCGCTGGCCCGCACAAAGGCCGTGGCAGCCGCGACCTTTGGGCCCATCGACCCCGGTGGCAGGTCGAGTGCGTCCAGCGCGTCGGGTGTCGTCGCCCCGATGGCGTGCTGATCCGGGCCGCCGAAATCCTGATAGACCGCCGCCACGTCGGTCAGCAGCAGCAGCACGTCCGCGTTGACGCCAAGGGCCAGAAGGGCCGAGGTGCGATCCTTGTCGATCACCGCCTCGACCCCTTCCATGTCGCCCGCCGCGTTGCGTCTGACCGGAATGCCGCCGCCGCCGGCGCAGATAACGATATGCCTGGCGTCCAGAAGCGTCGTTATGGCCTCTAGCCCGATGATCCGGAGCGGCAGCGGCGAGGGGACGACGCGGCGCCTGCCCCCGGTCTTTTCGGTTACCATCGCCCAGCCATGATCGCGCACGGCCTGCGCGGCCGCGTCAGCCGAATAGACCGGGCCGATCGGCTTGCTGGGGGTGTCGAAGGCGGGGTCATCCGCGTCGACCTCCACCCGGCTGAGCAGCGTGGCACAGCGCGCCCCGTCGGGAAGGGCGTTCATCAGTTCCTGTTCGATCAAGTAGCCGATCATGCCATCGGTCTCGGCCCCCAGCACATCAAGCGGCCAGGGCGTGGCCGGATCGTAGGCGGCGCCTTGCAGCGCCAAAAGGCCTACCTGCGGGCCGTTGCCGTGGGCCACGATGATCTGGTGGTCGCGCGCCAGATCGGCCAGCGCAATTGCCGCGAGGCGGACATTCGTCTGTTGCGCCGAAGCCGTCATCGGCTGTCCACGCTGCAACAGGGCATTCCCGCCAAGCGCGGCGACGATGCGCATTTCAGGGCCCCATCGTGGCAACAAGAACAGCCTTGATCGTATGCATCCTGTTTTCCGCCTGATCGAAAACCACGGAGGCGGGAGATTCGAACACCTCCTCCGTCACTTCCATGCAGTCGATGCCGAATTTCTGGAACGTGGCCTCGCCCACCTCGGTATCGCGATTGTGGAAAGCGGGCAGGCAATGCAGGAACTTGACGTAGGGATTGCCCGTCATCTCCATGATCTTCGTCGTGACCCGGTAGGGTGACAGAAGGGCGATGCGTTCTTCCCATATCGCGTCCGGCTCGCCCATGGACACCCAGACATCGGTATAGACGAAGTCCGCGCCTTCCAGACCTTCGGCGTGCTTCTCGGTCAAGGTGATCCGGGCACCCGTGGTTTCTGCAAGGGTCCGGCACCGGGTGACAAGGTCGGCGTCGGGCCAGCAGCTTTGCGGGCC
>JBBQHZ010000008.1:0-58720 GCA_038324445.1 Rhodobacterales bacterium
AGGGCCGGCAGGTCCGATGGCATGATCTGTTCGCTGACCGTCAGGTCAGAGGTGAGTTGTTTCAGGTCCATTTTCTGTGCCTTTCTTCCGGTTCAGATGGCGTTGACAGGCACTTTCAGCATGGGTCTGCCGTCATGATCGGTCGGCAGCGCGCCCGCGCGCATGTTCACCTGCAGCGAGGGGATGATCAGGCGGGGCATCGACAACTCCGCATCCCGCGCGGTGCGGAACCTGATGAAATCCTCGCGCGTCTTTCCGCCGCCCACATGGATGTTGTCGGCCTTTTCCTCGGCGATGGTCGTTTCCCACTGAATGGCGCGCCCGTTCGGCCCGTAATCGTGGCACATGAACAGCCGCATCTCGTCGGGCAGGGACAGGACCTTCTGGATCGAGTCGTAAAGTTCGCCCGCATCCCCACCGGGGAAATCCGCGCGGGCCGAGCCGCCATCGGGCATGAACAGCGTATCGCCCGCAAAGGCCGCGTCGCCCATCACATGCACCATGCAGGCGGGCGTGTGGCCGGGGGTATACATGGCAAACGCCTGCATGCCGCCGATCTGATAGGTATCGCCATCCTTGAACAGCGCGTCGAACTGCGATCCGTCGCGCTGAAATTCGGTGCCCTCGTTGAAAACCTTGCCGAAGGTTTCCTGCACCACGATGATCTTCTCGCCGACACCGATCTTGCCACCCAGCTTCTGTTGCAGATAGGGCGCGGCACTCAGATGGTCGGCATGGACATGGGTTTCGATGATCCAGTCCAGCGTCAGGGCGCGTTCCCTGATCTCGGCGATCAGCGCGTCGGCATGGTCATAGGTGATCCGCCCGGCCGCATAGTCGATGTCCATGACGCTGTCGACGATCGCGCAATGCGCGCTGCCGGGGTCCTTGACGATATAGCTGATCGTGTTGGTCGCCGGGTCGAAATGGGCGGAAACCTCTGGTTTGATGGACATGTTGACGGGATAGGTCATTGGATGTTCTCCTCTGGTTCAAGCATAGGATTGGGCGCGGCGTTCAAGGCTGATCTGGATCAGCCGGGCGACGAAGATGCCCGCAAGAAGGGCTGCCACGAAGATCATCACCTCGCCGCGACCCGTGCCAAGGGCGGGCAAGGCGCCGCCCGGGCAGAACCCGGCGATGCCCCAGCCGATCCCGAACAGCGCCGATCCACCCAGCAGGAAAAAGTCGAGGTCGCGGCGCGTCGGCAGTTGGAACGACCGGGTCAGCAAGGGATGGGGAAGCCGCAGGACAAACCGGTATCCCACGAACGTGACGGCCAGCGCGCCGCCCATAACGAAGGCAAGGCTGGGGTCCCAGGTGCCGGCAACGTCAAAGAAGTTCAACACCTTGGCAGGGTTGGCCATGCCGGAAATCGAGATGCCGACCCCGAACACAAGGCCGATGAGGTAGGTGACAATCAAACGCATCGGTCAGGCTCCCAGAACGTGGCGGATGACAAAGACGGTGATTGCCGTCGTCGCCATGAAGGTCAGGGTGGCCGCGATGGATCGCGGCGACAGGCGCGCCATGCCGCAGACGCCGTGCCCGGACGTGCATCCGGATCCGAACGTCACCCCGATCCCGACGATGAAGCCGCCCACGACCAGCAGCGTCGTCGAAACCGGAACCTGAACGGCGGGCATCTGCCCGGTGATCCACAGGACCACGAGAGGCCCCGAGGCCATGCCCGCGACCACCGCCGCCCGCCATGACCAGTCGGCAAAGGCGCCGGGCTGCATCAGGCCCGCCAGAATGCCGGTGGCACCCATGACGCGGCCCATCGTCGCCATCAGCAACACCGCAGCAACGCCGATAAGCGCACCGCCGGCAAGCGACTGGAACGGGGTGAAGACCGTCTCGATCATATTCTGCAGGTCCGGATGCCGAAGATGCGGTAAAGCGGGCAGAACTTCATCGCGGCGGTCGCGATCAGGACGATGCCGACGACGACGGCCACCGCCGTCCAAACGCCCGAGGCGAAGATCGCCAGATTGCTGACGAAGGGAAGTGCCACCAGGATGATGCCCAGCAGGACACGCACAATGCGGTCGGCAGAGCCAAGATTCGCTGTCATTTCGTTTGCCTCCTTTAAAAGCTGGGGTGACCCTAGGCTTTCAAGGAAGGGGCCGTCGGTGACAATGTCACCGAACCGACAGGTTTCTACGAATGATGGTCGGCCAGTCGGACCATCTCGGGGCGATTAACCAGTTCGACGCGCCCCCGGCTTTGCGCGATCCAGCCCCGGCGCTGGAATTCCTGCAGCTGGCGCGAAATGACCTCGCGGGCGGTTCCCAGTTCCACCGACAGCTTCTGGTGCGTCGTCTCGATCACGTCATTGCCGTTCGACAGCTTGACCAGCTTGTCGGCAAGCCGCACGTCCATGCGCTGAAATGCCACCTCGTCGATCATCAGGAACAGGTCGGTGATGCGCTTGGAGAAGGCCGCAAAGACAAAGGTCCGGAACGCCTTCGATTGGGCGACAAGATCGTCGAAGACGTCCCGCGGCACGGCGGCTGCCTCAACGGCTGTCTCGGCGATCCCCTCGGCGGAATAGTCCTCATAGGCCAGAAGGCACGCAGTGGTGAGGACACAGCTTTGCCCGGATTCGATCCGGTAAAGGACGATCTCATGGCCGGTCTCGGACACCTGCTGCACGCGCACGGTGCCCTCCAGAAGAAACAACATGTTCTCCGGGGAATGTCCGGGGCCGAAGATCACGGTGCCCTCGGGCACCGAGACGATCTTGCTGCGGGTCAGCAAGAGTTGCTTGATTGCGGGCTCCAGCCGCGACAGGCCCGGAAACCGTTCCACCCATTCGGCAACATCTGTCATTGGGGCAAAGTCTCCATACGGGGCACTTGCAGGGGGGCACTCCGCTCCATCAGGTCGCCCTTGCTCGCTGCGATATCCGCGATGGTCAGGTCGTCCAGCACGGCCAGAAAGGCCGCCGTCGCCTCATGCAGCTTGCGGGTCAAGACGCAGATACCGATGGTGGAATGCGTCAACCCCGCCAGGAAGACCTGCGCGCTGAAAGCCTTGCCCAGTTCATGCACGATCTTCACGATATGGAGCAGCGACAGGGTTGGTATCCGCGCGACATCATCGATCCGCGCCATCCCGGGCGCTTTGAGCGCGGCAAGATGCATCGAGCGCCGGGCATAGTTGGAATAGCTCGTCAGCTTCATGGAGAGACCCGTAGAGAAAGCCAAAAGATAGATTGGATATGGTTCTTTCACAATTCCGTTTCCCGACATGCCGCGGCGATGGTTTGCTGTCGCCACAAGACAGGTCCGTCTTGCTGCAAGTTCCATCCCATGGCGCGGTTGGAACCGCCCGACCTTTCACGCGTTGCGGTTGAGGTTTGCGCGTCGCTGGTCCCACGACCCACGTCCCAACCCGTCCCAGATCGATCGCCCCTTGGACCAAGGCCGCGATCGGCCCATTAACACGGTGCCGCAAGCGAGAAAACCGCCGCAACCTATCCCGCTGCCGCCCCGAACCGGAGATTCAGATGATCCTCTACGTCGTTACCGCCGTCATCTTCCTTGCCCTTGACGCCGTCATGCTCAGCTTAGTGATGAAGCCGCTGTTTACCCGCCACATTGGCGAGTTGATGCGCGACAGCCCGATGCTGGCCCCGGCTACGTTATTCTACCTGGCCTATGTGGCGGGCCTTGTGGTTCTGGTGTCGATCCCGGCGCTCCGCGATGCCGCCCCGGGCCGCGCGGCGTTGCACGGCGCCATCATCGGGGCGATGGCATACGGAACCTACGAGTTCACCTCGATGTCGATCATGAAGGATTGGTCGTGGGCGATGGTGGCGACCGATACCACCTGGGGCGCGGTGCTGACGGGCCTGTCTGCCTGGGCGGGTGTGTCGCTGCTGCTGCGGTTTCAGGCCTGATGCCCCTCGCGTGCGGTGTCGCGCATCAGTGCGCGGCACCGGTCATGCAGGTCGGCCAACCGGGCGTCGATGCTTGCCAGTCCGGCGGCATTGCTCACCGGGACTTCCGCCGACAAGGGCACATCGGCGGGCAAGGCCGCGATAAAGGCGTGCAGGTCAATCTTGCCCAGGCCCGGGGCAAGCCTGTCCTCTCGGGCGGTATGCAGCAACTGGGCCTCGGAATAGGGCGGCTGTACCCTCGCGTCGCACAGATGGGCGAAGGGCAGGCGATGGGGCGGGGTGGCGCGAAGGGCCTCGAGACTGGAGCCCGAGCGGTTGAAATGCAACGCGTCGACCAGGATCCCGACATCGGGCCCGGCACGCTCGACCACCGCTTTGGCGGCGGCGAGGTCGGGCACGAGTGTCCACGGAAAAAACTCCAAGACGGTGCCGATGCCCCGCTCGGACGCAAGATTTGCGACATCGCCCAGCGTATCTGCCAGCCGCGACAGGTCGGGATCATAGGGCGCGGTGATCAGATGCCGCGCCCCCAGCGCGGCCCCGGCATCCAGAAGCGGGCACAAGTCGGCAGGGCGAGTGTCGGGCGTGAGCCGGACAAACTCGATATCCATGACTCTCACGCCGGTTGCCGCCATCGCGCGCTGCGTCGCGTGCATCAGGGCCGGGTCGTCCATCAGCGGATAGCCTGGCGTTGCTGGCGTCACCTGCAGCAACCGCAGCCCCACGCCGTCGAACCCGGCACGCGCGGCGGCCTCGATCAACTGCGGCGGCGGCAGATCAATGGCCGTCAGGTGCGCCAGCGACAGCGTTCGCGACGGTATCCGCGTCATGGCGCACCGCCCGCGGCATGGCGGCCGGCGATGAAGCCGAAGGTCAACGCCGGGCCAAGGTTGATGCCGCCCGCCGGGTAGAAGCCGCCGAACACGCTGGCCGCATCGCTGCCAGCGGCATAGAGGCCGGGCAGGGCGGTGCCGTCCGCCTTCAGGACGCGGGCTGTGGCGTCGGTGGCAAGGCCCGAAAAGGTGCCGAAGCTGCCGGGAACGACCTCGACCGCGTAAAACGGCGGCTGCATGATGGGCGCGACACAGGGATTTGGCCCATGCTCCGGGTCGCCCTGCAGGCGCATGTAGGGGGTGGTGCCGCGCCCGAAGGCGGGGTCGGCGCCGATGGCGGCGTGGGCGTTCCAGTCGGCAACGGTCTGAACCAAGGCCGCCGCGTCGATGCCACAGTCTTCCGCCAGCGCAGCGATGCTGGCCGCTTCGTGCAGGTAGCCGGACTTTATCCATGGGCGCAGCGGCAACGGCCTTGGCCGCACGATGCCCAGCCCATAGCGGCGGATGAAGCGGTGGTCGCAAACCAGCCACGAGGTGGCGGGGGCGTCCTCGGGGACCGCAGCCAGCAGCGCCTCGACATAATCGTGATAGCCCAAGCCCTCGTTGCAAAAGCGCTTTCCATTCGCCAGAACGCCGATCACGCCGGGTTTGCCGCGGTCGATGATATGGGGAAACCGCCCCTCGGTCCCATCGGGCCATCGCACGCGGGACACCGGGCAGAGCGCGGCAGGCTGCGCCTCGGCCGTGGTCACCGCCGCGCCCGCCGCCTCGGCCATGCGCAGGCCGTCGCCGGTGGCGTCGGGAACCGCGAGGGTCAGGTGTTCGTCGGTGCGCGGCAGGGTGGCGGCGCGGCGGGCAGCGTCATGGGGATATCCGCCGCTGGCCAGCACGACGCCCTTGCTGGCGCGGATCGTGCGGGCGTCCTTCAGGCTGACACCCACCACACGCCCCCCCTCGACGAGCAAGCCCGTCACCGGGGTCGACACCCGCAGGTCAACGCCCAGATCCAGCGCCGAACGAACCAGCCGCCCGACCAGCGCATTGCCGTTGCGCAGGTCCATCCCGCGGCCATGCACCGCCAGATCGCGCAGATGGCGCGCAACGCGCTTGCCGGCATGGGCGAAGGCCTTCCACGAGTGTGTCATTGTCATGAAGGCGCGCAGGTCGGGGCCGGACTGGATCGTCATGCCCTTGAATGTGGTCTCCCGCGCGGGAGGGCGCAGCAGGGCGATGGCGCGGCCCAGTTTGCGCCCGTCATAGGCCCGCGCAATGACCGAGCGTCCGCCTTTCCCAGCACCGGGGACCTCACCATAGGTGTCGGGGATGCCAAGGCCGCCGTCGAAGCAGAGCGTCGTGTGGGTCTCGAAGAAGTCGACCATTTCGGGCGCGGCAGCGAGGAAAGCATCGACGCGGGCGGCATCGAAGCGGTTGCCCAGGATCGCTTGCAGGTAGTGCCGGGGTGATGCGGGGTCATTTACGATCCCCGCGCGATGCGCGACCGGATTGCCGGGTGCCCAGATCCACCCGCCTGACCATGCTGTCGTACCGCCAAGAACGGCAGCCTTCTCCACCACGACCACCGACAGGCCAAGATGCGCCGCCGTCACTGCCGCCGCTAGGCCGCCAGCACCCGAGCCCACGACCACAAGATCGACGGTTTGTGTTGTGCCGATGTCCACGCGTGCTCCCTCTTGGCCGGCATCGTCGGCTGTATCGGACTTAACGTCAAATGCCCTCATTTGCGAATGCGTAACATTGGGTTAGGCTGGCCGCACAGCCAAGGGAGGCCGCGATGCGTGAAATGACCCTGCGACAGATAGAAGTCATCCGCGCCGTGATGCTGCGCGGCACCATCGCGGGGGCGGCAGAACATTTGGGCGTTTCCGCCCCCGGTATCAGCCGCCTGATCAAGCATACCGAGGAATCGCTGGGCCTGCGCCTTTTCGAGCGCCGCGCGGGCCTGTTCGTGCCCTCTGTGGAAGCCGGCCGCGTGTTCGACCAGATCCGCGAGGTCTACAAGGGTGTCGAGAACCTGCAATACGCGCTTGGCTCGCTGAAGAAGGGCGAGGATGTGCGGCTGAACTTCGCCTCCGCCCCCTCGGTCGCGCAATTCGTGGCGGCGCGCGCCATCGGACGGGTCAGGGCGCATTTCCCGGATCTGTTCATCGACCTCAATATCCTCAAGATCGAGGAAACCCTCGATTACCTGCTGCTGGAACGCGGCGAGTTCGTCATCATGACCTCGCCGATCGAGAACCCCGGCATCACCAACGACCCGATCGGCACCGCCGATTTCGTCGCGATCCTGCCCGAGGGCCACCCGCTGGCAGAGAAAGAGGTGATCTCCGTCCATGATCTGGCCGACGAGCAGTTGATCGGCGTCGATCCCGATGACCCCTATGGCGCCTATGTCGCCGCGATCTTCCGCAAGGCGGGCGTCGATCTGCGCCACTCGATGCGGGGACGGTTTTCGCAAACCGTGGTCGGTCTGGTCCGGCACGGGCTGGGCGTGGCGGTGATCGATTCCGTCTCGGTGTCCGAGAAGGTGCTGCCGGGCTATGTCCGGCGCCCGCTGAAGGAAAGCACGCCAATCTCGATCTTTGCGGTGACCAAGAAGGGCCGCGTGATCTCGAGCTATGCGGACTACGCGATCCGCCAGTTTCAGCGCGAACTGACGCTGGCACAGGGCCGTCGCTGAGCGCGCCGTCGTCGATCGAATAACATCATGTTATTGCGAGAGATGAAGAGGCACTTGACGTTATGACACCCGATCTTGGATGTTAGCGACCATATCGGCCTGGGAAAGCCGAGCATTGTCTGGGAGGACACTCAAGAAGACCGTATTTCTTGGCGCCGCAACGGCGCTGATGCTGAGCGCCGGTGTGGCATCGGCACAATCCTATCCGTCGCAGGAGATTCAGGGCATCATCCAATGGGGTGCCGGCGGCTCGACCGACACCGTGATGCGCTCCATCACGCCCCATGCCGAGGAAATCCTTGGCGGCACCGTTGTCATGCAGAACATGACCGGCGCGGTCGGCGCCATTGGGCTGAACTTCGTGGCGGACGCCGACGCGGATGGCTACACCGTCCTGATGGGCGCGGAAAACCCGATGCTCTATCAGGTCATGGGTCTGGGCGAGCGCGACTATGACGATTTCATCCCGATCAACCTGCTCGCGCGCGGCACGCCCGTGCTGGTGACACGTCCCGATGCACCGTTTTCGGACTATGCGGGCATGATGGCCCATATCGCTGCAAACCCCGGCGAGGTCCGCTTTGGTTCTACCGGTCCGGGCGGCCTGCCCTCCGTCATCACCGCGATGATGGCGACGGTCGAGGGTGGCCTTGACGTCAACTTCATCCCCTACGACGGCGACGGCCCCGCGCTGACCGCGTTGCAGGGCGGTGGCATCGACGTTATGCCCGCCGTTCTGGGCGCTTCCATCGAATTCATCCGCGCCGGTGCCATGGTGCCGCTGGCCGTCTTCGATACCGAGCGCAGCCCCTTCCTGCCCGACGTGCCCGTTGCGCCGGAACTGAACGACGGCTACGCGACCTATCTTCCCTGGGGCCCTTTCTTTGGCGTCTTTGTCGCCAACGGCACCCCTGATGAGGCGGTCGAGGCCCTGACTGCAGCCTTTGCCGGGGCGGTCGAGAACCAGGAATTCCTCGACCTGATGGATGCCCGCGGCTTCACGGTAATGAACATCTCGGGCGACGAGGCACGCGAGTTCCTGGCGTCGTGGCAGTCCACCACGGCGTGGCTTCTGCAAGATGCAGGCCTTGCCGTGAACGATCCCGCCACGCTGGGCATCCCGCGTCCGGGCGAGTGATCGCTTCTCCAGCCTGACAGCCAACGCCGTCCTTTCCCCCGAAGGGACGGCGTTTTTCGTCAAACCACAGCCAAAGAGGAGAATGTCATGTCCAACATCGACGACGCGATCCACGGCAAACCTCATCAGCCACCGGAAGCAGTGCCCGCGGCAGAGCGCAGGCCCGGTGAGGCGCTGTTCGCCCTCTTCCTGCTCCTTTCCAGCCTTGCCCTGTTGTGGGACGCCTACGGCATCGCAGGGTTCAGCCGCCTCTCGTCGGCGGGCGCGATCCCCCTGGCGACAACCGCCGCGATGGTTCTGACCAGCGGCGTCGTCCTCTTTCGCGCCCTGCGTGCGCACCTTGTCGCAACCGAAACCGTCTGGCGCGATATCCTGCCGCCGAATGTCATAGTGCTGGCGGCCCTGCTGGTGACTTACGGCGTGTTGCTGCGCCCATTGGGCTTCCTGCCCACCTCTGCCCTGTTCCTGATTGTGGCGATCAGGTTCCTGTCCGGCCGGTCATGGATCTTTACGCTGACGGTGTCACTTGGCAGCCTGCTCGTGATCTGGATCCTGTTCCGGGTCGTCTTTTCCGTTCTGATGCCGGCCGGGATCGTGCCCGAGGCCGAGTTCATGCAGTTCCTGCGCACTACCTTCGGCGGGGGGGCAAGCTGATGGACGCGTTCATGTCGTTCCTTACGGTATTCACCCAGCCCGAACTGCTGTTGCTGGTCGCCATCGGCACCTTCGCGGGCGTCTATGTCGGCGCTATCCCCGGCCTGTCGGTGACGATGGCTGTCTCGATCCTGATCTCGTTCACCTTCTCCTGGGACGTCTACCCGGCGATTTCCCTGATGATCGGGATCTACATGGGCGGGGTTTATGGCGGGTCGCGCACGGCAATCCTGCTCAACATTCCCGGCGCGCCTTCGGCCATTGCCACAGCACTCGATGGCTACCCCATGGCGCAGAAAGGCGAGGCGGGGACGGCTATTGGTGTCACCACCGTCATGTCGTTCCTTGGCGGCTTCGTCGGCATTGCGGTGCTGGCAATTGCCGCGCCCGCCGTGTCGGGCTTTGCTCTGTCGTTTCAGCCGCGCGATTACATGCTGCTGGCGGTTCTGGGGATCCTGCTGGTCGGCTCTCTATCGTCCGGCAGCCTCCTGAAAGGCATCTTCGCCGGTGCCTTCGGCATCGCCATCGGGGCGGTGGGCATGGACCCATTGACCTTCACCGCGCGCTTCACCTTCGATCTGCCTCTGCTGCGTGGCGGCATTTCGTTCATCGCGGTGATGATCGGCATGTTCGGCGTGTCCGAAGCGCTGCTGCAACTGCATCAGGTCAACACGCCCGCGGTGCGCCAGAAGATCAGCCGCATCGTGCCGTCCTGGGGCACCATCCGCAGGCACCTTCCGCTGAGCCTTCAGACCTCGACCATCGGTGTCATCATCGGCGCCTTGCCCGGCACCGGCGGCGATATCGCGGCGCTTATGGCCTATGATCACGCCAAGCGCGTGACCAAGAACCCCGAAGTGCCCTTCGGCGAGGGCGCGATGGAGGGGCTTGTCGCCCCCGAAACCGCCAACAACGCCGCTGTGGGCGGAGCGTTCATCCCGATGATGACGCTGGGCATCCCCGGCGATGCCGTGACGGCCATCATGATCGGCGCGCTCTTCATCCACGGCCTCAACCCCGGCCCGATGCTGATGATCGAGCAGCCCGACATGTTCTGGTTCATCATCGGCGCGCTGGTGATGGCGAACTTCTTCATGCTGCTCTTCGGGCTCACTGGCATCCGCCTCTTCGTCAAGATCGTCGAGATGCCGCGCGCCGTCTTGATCCCGATGATCATGCTGCTATCGATCGTGGGGGCTTATGCGGTCAACAATTCCATCACCGATGTCTACTGGATGCTGGCCTTCGGCGTGCTGGGATACTTCATGCGGCTCTATGGCTATCCGCTTGGCCCGGTGATCCTTGGCGTGATCCTGTCGCGCCTGCTGGACGACAACTGGCGACGGGCAATCATCACCGAGCGCGAGGATCTGGGCCGGTTCCTTGGCGGCATCTTTTCCTCGCCCCTGTCGGCGGTGCTGTTCCTGACCGTGGTGCTGGTGCTGGTGTCGCAAACGCCGATCTGGACATGGCTCAAACGCGCCGTGTTCGGGGCGCGAACAGGTGGGGGGAAGGCGTGATGGGTTTGCAACTAGGCCTGATCGGCGACAACATCGCCCGCTCCCAATCACCGCGCCTGCACCGATTGGCGGGGCAACATGCCGGGATCGACGTCAGCTACGAGCCGCTGGTGCCCACGACGCTGGGCCTCGATTTCGAAGAAGTCTTCAACCAGTCGCGCGCTGACGGCTATCGCGGCCTGAACATCACCTATCCCTACAAGGAGCGGGTGGTGCCCATGGTGCGGGTCGACGACCCGGTGCTGCGCGCGATGGGCGCGGTCAACACGGTGATCTTCGGGGCGGACGGCTCCAGCGGCTTCAACACCGATTTCACCGGCTTCAAGGCGGCCTACACCCATGTCCGAAAGGATCAGCCGCCCGGCACGACCCTGTTGATTGGGACTGGCGGCGTTGGCCGGGCGATTGCCTTCGGGCTGGCCGATCTGGGGGCAGGGGCCCTGCATCTGGTTGACCGCGACCGCGCCAAGGCCGAAGCCCTTGCGGCCGACCTCTCGGGCGTCTTTCCAGGCATCGCCCTTGAAATCGGCGCCGACGCCGAAGCGGCCGCGAAGGGCGTCTCGGGCATCGTCAATGCCACACCCGTCGGCATGGTCGGCCATGATGGCACGCCGCTCGATCCCACGGCGATGGCAGGGGCGGACTGGGCCTTTGACGCGGTCTATACCCCGAAAGATACGCAGTTTCTGGGAGATGCGGCGAAGCAGGGCCTCGACATCGTCTCGGGGTGGGAATTGTTCTTCTACCAAGGCCTGCATGCCTGGACCCATTTCTCGGGCCAGCCGACGGATGCCCATTGGCTTCGCCGCGCGCTGCTGGAGGGGCAGGCGTGAAAACCTGCATCGCCACTGTCTCCATCTCCGGCAACCTCGACGAGAAGATCGAGGCAATCGCCATGGCAGGCTTCGACGGGATCGAGATATTCGAGCAAGACTTCATCGCCGATGCCCGCTCGCCCCATGCCGTGGGCGACAGCATCCGTGCGGCAGGCCTTGCCCCGATGCTGTTCCAGCCCTTCCGCGATTTCGAGGGTCTGACAGGCAACCTGCGTGCCAAGGCCTTCGACCGGGCCGAGCGCAAGTTCGACCTCATGGGCGAGTTGGGCTGCGATCTGGTGCTGGTCTGCTCCTCCGTCCACTCCGAGGCGCTGGGCGGCATCGACCGGGCTGCCGCCGATTTCGCCGAACTGGGGGAGCGCGCCGCAAGTCGTGGCCTGCGCGTGGGATATGAGGCGCTGGCCTGGGGCCGCCATGTGGACGATCACCGCGACGCGTGGGAAATCGTGCGCCGCGCCGATCACGCCCATGTCGGCCTGATCCTCGACAGTTTCCATACGCTCGGGCGTGGCATCGACCCCGACACGATCCGGCGCATTCCCGGCGACAAGATCTTCTTCGTGCAACTGGCCGACGCGCCGCGCATCAATATGGACCTCCTCTACTGGTCGCGCCATTTCCGCATGATGCCGGGCGAAGGCGATCTGCCAGTGGTCGATTTCATGCGCGCGGTGGCGGCAACGGGCTATGCCGGGCCGGTCAGCCTTGAGATCTTTAACGACCAGTTTCGCGGCGGTTCGTCGCGGACGATCGCGCAGGACGGTTATCGCTCGCTGGTCAATCTGATGGACGACGTGCAGCGGGCAGAGCCCGACATTGCGCTGGACGTGACGGCCCTGCCGCCCCGCATCGCGCTGCAGGGCACCGAATTCATCGAATTCGCCACCGGCGGGGCCGAGGCCGACACGTTGCACGCACTTCTGCGGACCCTGGGCTTCCACCAGACCGGACTGCATATTTCCAAACAGGTGGCGCTCTGGCAGCAGGGTGATATCCGCTTTGTCCTCAACGAGGAGCGGGACGATCTGGCCGGATCGCTCTTTACCCTGCGCGGAACCTCGGTCTGCGATATCGGCCTGCGCGTGGCCTCTGCCGCCGACACCGCGACGCGGGCAACGGCGCTTGGCCTGCCGCCGTTTTCGCAACCGCCAAGCGGTGGGCAACTGACCATTCCTGCCATTCGCGGCCTTGGCGGCAGCATCGTTCACTTCATCGACGATACAACGGCGGATGTATGGTCCGTCGAGTTCGAGGCGGTGGCGCCAGAAACAGCTGAAAGCGCGGGATTGCGCCGGATCGACCACATCGCCCAGACCATGAGCTATGACGAAATGCTCAGTTGGACACTCTTTTACACAGCCCTGCTGGAGATGCAGAAGTCGCCCATGGTCGACGTGGTCGATCCCGACGGGCTGGTGCGGAGCCAGGTGGTGCGCTCCACCCATGGCGATCTGCGCTTCACGCTGAACGGGGCCGAAACGCACCGCACTATGGCGGGTGCCTTCCTTGCCGCTGGCTTCGGGGGCGCGGTGCAGCATATCGCGCTGGCGACAGACGATATCTTCGCGACCGTGGGCGCGCTGGCCAAGGCAGGGTTCCGGTCGCTGGCGGTGCCCGCGAATTACTACGACGATCTGGCGTCCCGTTTCGACATCGCCCCCGATCTGCTCGCGCGCCTGAGGACGGCCAACGCGTTCTACGACCGCGACGGCGCGGGCGAGTTCTTCCAGGTCTATTCCCGCCCGACCGTTGGCGGCATGTTCTTCGAGATCGTCGAGCGGTGCGGCGGGTATGACGGCTATGGCGCGGCCAACGCGCCGTTTCGCATCTCGGCGCAGAAACGGCTGGCACCGCCCAAGGGTATGCCCAAGCGCTGAGATGTGCGTCGATCCTCCGTGGCCAGCGCCGTCGGCCAAGCCGCTGCCGGGCGCCCCTGCCGCGACCTAACCCAGGTAAACCTGTCCCGCCGGATACTTGACCCTTGGCACGCTGCGGGTGGCAAGGAAGAATCCGATGGCCAGCGGTCCGACACGGCCGAGGAACATCGTCAGGATGATGATGGCGCGACCCAGGCCGTCGAGCTCGGTCGTGGTGCCGCGCGATAGGCCGACGGTGCCGAAGGCGGACGTGACCTCGAATGCGAGGTCAAGGAATGCGCCGTCATGGCTGATCGAGATCAGGAAGATGCCAGACATCACCAGCAGCAGCGAGATCGTGGTCAGTGCCATCACCTTCATCACCTCCTCGATCCCCAGCGACCGCCCGAAAGCGTGCAGCGTGTTCTGGCGGCGGAAGAACGCGATGGTCGCAAGGATCAGCACACAGAGCGACGTCACCTTGATGCCGCCTGCCGTCGACGTGCTGCCACCGCCCACCAGCATCAGCGTCATGGTCAGCAGGGAGGTGCTGTCATGCATGCCCGCGGTATTGATCGTGTTGAACCCTGCCGTCCGGGGCGAGACGCCCTGAAACCAGCTGGCCATAATCCTGTCGCCGGTATCGAGCGCGCCCAGCGTTGCGGGATTGGACCACTCCAGCAGCCCGAATATCACACTTCCCCACACGATCAGAACGCCGGTGCCTACCAGCATCAGCTTGGAATGCAGCGTCAGGGTGCGCCATTGGCGCTTCTGAAAGACATCGCCGACCACGATGAACCCCAGCCCGCCAAGGATGAACAGGGCAGGGATGACGATGTTGATGACCGGATTGCCGACCCATTGCGACAGGTTGTCGGGAAAGAGCGCAAAGCCCGCATTGTTGAAGGCCGAGATCGAATGGAAAATCGCCTGCCAGATGCCGTTCCAGCCGAACTGGGGCACGAATACTGTGGCCAGCAGCAAGGCGCCAACCGCCTCGCAGGCAAGGGCGATGATCAGGACGATGCGCGCCAGATAGGTCAGGTTCCAGACCGACGTCTGATTAAGATCCTCGCGCAGGATCAGGCGTTGCGGCATCCCCACCGGGATGCCCAAGGCCCCCAGAACCAGCACCGCGAAGGTCATCAGTCCCAGGCCGCCAAGCTGGATCAGGACGGCAATGACCGCCTGACCGAAACCCGTGAAGCTGGTCCCCGGGTCCGACAGCACCAGTCCCGTGACGGTCACGGCCGAGGTCGAGGTGAAGATCGCCTCGCTCAGATCGACGGTGCCGTTGTGCGAGATCGGCAGCCATAGCAGCAGCGCGCCGAAGGTGATGAAGGCGATGTAGAACACCGCCAGCAGGGCCGGTGGCGGCAGACGGAAATGCGCCAGTCGCCGAAGCGTTCGGGAGAGGCGAAATGGCATGTCAGAGGCTGGACGCGAAATTGAGCAGATCGACACGCTGCCCCAGCAGCAGGAGCAGGTCGTTGAGCTCCAGCTTGCAGCTTGTCCCGTCGTGCCCGATAAACTCCGTTCCGCGCATCACCCCGATGCAGCGCAGGTGGAACTTGTCGCCATGGGGCAGGTCAGCCAGGCTTTTGCCCTCAAGGCTTTTGGGGATCCGGAAATTCACCACATGGTAGCCGTTGCCTAGGCTGACGTAATCGCGGACCAACGGATTGTTGAGCATCTGCGCAATATGCTGTCCGACCTCGACTTCGGGGTGAACAATCCGGTCAACGCCAATCTTGTTCAGAATTCGATGATGCGTCTTGGTGGTGGCCTTTGCCCAGACCACCGGCACCCCGATCAGCTTCAGGTTCATGGCGGCAAGGATACTGGCCTCCAGATCCGCGCCCATGGCGACAACGCCCACATCGCACACGCCGCAGCCGGCATCGCGCAGGGCCGCATCGTCGCGGGCATCCACGATCATCGCCTGCGACAGGATGTCGGCGTGGGCCGAGATACGACTCTCGGACATGTCGATGCCGATGACGTGGTTGCCGAATCGCTGCAATTCACGCGCGACCGTGCTGCCGAAATTGCCCAGACCCACGACACAGAACGTGCGATGGCCCTTGTTTTTCAATGTCCCGACCAAACGAGGTGCTCCGGTTCTTCATCGGCGGCATCCCGCGCCGGTCACGGGAACGAACCGCGGCATGGGAGGAAAGTTCCCGCGCCGATGGCGGGCTCGCACACGGGAGGTTCGCCCCAGCGCCGCGCACTGTCAACAGCGCCTTTCGCGATCTTCCGCCGACCACGGCGGCGGGCATCAGGTTCGGTGCGCTCTCTCGCGGGCCTAGCTCGCCACCGCCGTCATGAATCGGTCGCGGATGACCACCGGATCCTTGGTGATGACCGGCAGCTTGATGTTGCCGCTGTCGCATTTGCACACGATCACGGTCATCTTCCGGCCGTCGATGGCCGCTTGCAGCACGGTGCCGGTATCCTCGGCCCTGCAGGCAACCACATTCTCGCAGCCGCAGGCTGTCGCCACGGCCTCGAGCTTGGTCTTCTTGCCCGCATAGGTCGGCTGATCGCCGGTCGACCCGTAAGTGCCGTTGTCGATGATCAGCAGGATGAAGTTGTCGGCCACGTTGTTGGCAATCGTGGGCAAGGTGCCAAGGTTGGTCAGGACCGAGCCGTCACCGTCGATCGAAATCACCGTCTTGGGCTGGACCAGGGCAAGACCCAGCCCGATGGAGGATGCCAGCCCCATGGTGCCCAGCATGTAGAAGTTGGTCGGCTGATCGTCGATCATGTGCAACTCCTGACTGGGCAGGCCGATGTTGCAGATGACCAGATGCGGGCGTAGGATGGGCGCGATGGCGCGCAGGATGTCGGAACGGATCATTGGTCGCCATAGCCTCCCCAGAAGGACGCATCGGTCAGGATCGCCACGGGTTTGTTGCACATGAAGGTATATTTCAGGATCGCGTCGAACTCGTCCGCGTCCGATTGCCTGTGGAAGTGGTAGGTGGGAATGTGAAGCTGGCTCAGCAGCGCCTTGGTATGCACCGCCATCTCGACCTGGCAAGCGACGGGTTCGCGCAATTCGCCACGATAGGAAATCAGCATCGGCAATGGCATCCGATAGAACTGGATCAGCGTCGCCAGCGTGTTGATCGTGACCCCGATCGCGGTGTTCTGCATGATGATGGCGGGGCGCTTGCCGCCCATCCACGCGCCGGCACACAGGCCCATCCCCTCGTCTTCCTTGTTGGCGGGAATGTGGAAGATCTCGGGCCGCGCCCCGACCTCGTCGATCACCCCGGCCAATTGCTTGCAGGGCACGGTGGTGATGAAGGACACGTCGTTGGCGATGAAATCGTCGACGATCTTCTTGGAAATACTCAACTGCTCACAAGCTCCTGTATCTTGGGAAGGGGGCGGGAGGGGCGGCGCGGTCAGCCATCGGCGCTCAGATCGAAATTCTCGCCGGGGAAATACTTGGCAAGGCGCACATCGGCGGCGCGGGCATGGCCCTCCATCCCCTCCAGCCGGGATATCCGCGCAGTCGATTGCGCCACATCGCGCGATCCTTCGCGGGTGGATTGCTGCCACGTCACGATCTTCATGTATTTATGCACGCTGAGGCCGCCGGTGTAGGCAGCCGCGCCCGAGGTCGGCAGCACGTGGTTGGTGCCGCTGGCCTTGTCGCCATAGGCCACCGTAGTCTCCTCGCCGAGAAAGAGCGAGCCGTAGCAGCTGAGCCGATCCTTCCACCACGGCAGGTCCCGGGCCTGCACCGTCAGGTGTTCGGGCGCATATGCGTCGGAACAGGCGGCCATATCCTCGCGGTCAGCGCAGACGATCACCTCGGCATAGTCGCGCCATGCAGCGGTGGCGTTGTCGCGGTTCATCTCGGGCAGGGTGGCAATCATCGCGGGGATGCGCGCCATCACATCGAGCGCCAGCGCGCGGTCGTCCGTCACCAGCCAGACCGGCGAGTTATAGCCATGCTCCGCCTGGCTGATAAGATCGGTGGCCACGACATGCGGATCGGCGGTGCTGTCGGCCAGGATCAGGCTGTCGGTCGGACCCGCGATCATGTCGATTCCGACGCGGCCAAAGAGGATACGCTTGGCCTCGGCCACGAACTGGTTGCCGGGGCCGACGAGGATCTTCGCCCTGGGCAGGCCAAAAAGGCCGAACGCCATCGCGGCGACGCCCTGCACGCCGCCCATCGCAAGGATGCGGTCCGCCCCGCAGTAATGCGCCGCATAGATGATCGCAGGCGCCACGCCCACGCCGGGGCGGGGCGGGGACGCGGCCACGACCATGTTGCAGCCCGCAACCTTGGCGGTCGTCACCGTCATGATGGCCGAGGCGACGTGGCTGTAGCGTCCGCCCGGAATGTAGCAGCCCGCCGCATCGACCGGGATCGCCTTCTGGCCTACGACAAAGCCCGGCGCGATCTCGATCTCTACATTACCGACGGTGCCCTTCTGAGCCTCGGCGAAGCGGCGCACATTGTCGTGGGCGAACCGGATATCGGCCTTCAACTTGTCGGGCACCAGCGCCGATGCGGCGGCGATCTCGGCCTCGGTCAGAAGGATGTTGCCGTCATACCGGTCGAACAGGGTGGCATATTCGCGCGCCTTGGCATCGCCGCCCGCCTCGATCTCGGCGAGGATCGCCTGCACCTTGTCATGCACATCCTCGGCCCCCGAGGCTGCGGTCAGCGTGGCCTTCTTGAGGTACTCGCGGCTCATCGGGTCGAGTGTCCTTTGCTGCGGGCTGTGCCCCGTTGCCCGCGTCAGGCGCGGGCTGTGCCCCGTTGCCCGCGTCAGGCGATTCCCAAGACGGAGTGATGGGGAAATTTGTAAGCGCTTACATCGCGTCGATGCAAGCCTTTACATTTGTTCGCGGCCTCGACAGCATGACGCACCCGGAACGAGATCTGACAGGAGGTTGCCAGCATGACCCTGCCGCGCCCTGCACCGACGCTGATGGATGTCGCGAAGCTGTCGGGTTTTTCCACAGCGACGGTGTCGCGCTGCCTGAATTTCCCCGATCAGGTTTCGGCCAAGACGCGGGCCTTGGTGGCGGATGCCATTGCCGCGCTCGGCTATTCGCCCAATTTCGGCGCGCGGGTGATGGCATCAAGCCGCACCAACACCATCGGCGCGGTGATCCCGACGATGGAGAACGCCATCTTCGCGCGCGGTTTGCAGGCGTTTCAGGAGGAGTTGGATGCGCAGGGCTATACCCTGCTGGTCGCCTCGTCCTCGTACAGCGCTGATCGGGAGGCTGCGCAGATCCGCGCCCTTGTGGCGCGCGGGGCGGATGCGCTGCTGCTGATCGGCCATCACCGCGACCCGGAAATCTACCGCTTCCTTGCCGCGCAGAACGTGCCGGTGCTGGTCAGTTGGGCATTTGACAATGCCTTCCCGCAGCCTTCGGTCGGGTTCGACAACCGCTGCGCAATGGCGGCACTGGCGCGGCAGGTTCTGGTGCTGGGGCATCGCCGTCTGGCGCTGATTTCGGCGCATCTGGAGGTGAACGACCGGGCGCGGGGGCGCTTGCAGGGGATATGGGACGCCATGGACGAAGTCGGGCTGGCGCGCGGCACGCTCCACGTGGTCGAGACTTCCTACGGCATCGAGACCGGCGCGCAGGCCTTTGCCGAGGTGATGGCACGCAGTCCGCGCCCGACGGCGGTCCTGTGCGGCAACGACGTGCTGGCGGCCGGTGCGGTCGGGCAGGCGCGGGCGATGGGGCTTGACGTGCCCGGCGATGTCTCGGTTACCGGCTTCGATGATATCGACCTGGCGCAGGTCGTCTATCCGGCGCTCAGCACGGTGCATGTCCCGCACCGCCGGATGGGGCAATTGGCGGCGCAATCCCTCATCGCGTCCTTGCAGGGCGGCGGCGCACCGGTGTCCCATGAGGTGGAGGCAGAGCTATGTCCGCGCGCCTCGCTTGGGCCGGTGCCGAAAGACGCCTAGGCCTTCACCGCACCTCGAAGGTCAGCGATCCGGTCAGCCTCTGCGGCCCCAGCGTTTGCATCAGGACCACCAGAGCCCCCTCGGCGCCGGGGGTGAAGGTGACCCCCTGCCCATCGGGCGAGGTCAACTGCACCCGCTCGGGGGTGGTGCTTCCCGTCAGCGCCAGTTCGGAATTCTCGATCCCCGAAAACAGCACCCGCCCGGCGGTGGCCGCCCCGTCAAGCGCCACCTCCCACCGACCCTCGAAGCGGCCCTGAACCGTGGCGCAGCCGAGCGTGCCGATCCAGTCCAGCGCGCCCTCCGCCGTGGCGTCCATCGTGCAGCGGATGCGCAATTGCGCCCCGTCGGGCGCCGTCAGCCGCGCATTGGTGGACCATTCGCCCGTCATCCAGACCGGAACCTCGGCCTGCGCGGCGACGGGCACGAGACAGCCAAGCGACAGGAGAAGGACAAGGGGTTTGACCAGCATCAGCGCCTCAATCGGATCAGGGCGGGAAGGAACAGGAGATCGGCGATCAGGGCCATCCACAAGGCCAGCATCACATAGATCCCGAAGAGAGGCAAACTTGCCGTCGCGCTGAAAACGGTCGCTCCGAAGCCCAGCGTCATCAGCAGCGTCGTGGCCACCATCGGCGCGCCGGCATGAGTCATCGCCTCGGCCAGACGCTGGTCGCGGTCGCCCCCCGCCAGCCGCCAGCGGTTGAGGTAATGGATGGTGTCATCCACCGCGATCCCGAAGGCCACCGTCAGGGCGAAGGCGGCGGTCATGGTCATACCCTGACCGCTCAGCACCAGCACCGCCTCGATCGCCAGCATCGGCAGGGCGCTGATCCCCGACGCCATCAGCGACAACAACACCGAGCGTTGCGAGATCGCCACCACCACCGCAATCGCGGACAGCGCGATGTAGAACGACACCCGCATCGCGGCGACGGTTTCAGGCACTACCTGATGCGCCATCAGGGACTGCCCGGCGATGCGGGTGACATCGGCAAGGCCCGCCTCGGCCAATGCCCCGGTCAGGCGCAGCATTTCGGCATCAAACCGGTCAGGGGACGCGCCAAGGGGCAGCAACACCGGCAGGGCGATGGCAAGGCCATCGGCGGCGCGGAATCTCTCGGGCACCTGCGGCACGTCGCCGGGTGGCACGGCGGCCCTGCCACCAAGGACGGCATCCGACACGGCGGCGATGCGGGGGCTGTCGGCCTCGGACAGGCCGGGGGTGCCATCGGCGTCGTCGATCACGACGTAAAGGCTGGCGGAACCAAGGCCCTCGGCCTCCAGATAGGCCATCTCCTGCCCAAGCGGGCTGGAGTTGCGGATATGCTCGGAAAAGGTGAACGATGGCTCGGCCCGGTTCAGCGCCGGCAACAGCGCCAGCGCCACCAAGGCGGTCGCCGCCGCCATCGCGCGCGGGTGGCGCAGCCCGGCGCGGGCCGGGCGCAGCGCCAGCGCAAACCCCGCGGGATGCGCGACGCCCTCGCCGATCAACAGGCGCGACATCAGCGGGAAGAGCACGCAGACCGCCGCAAAACCACACATGACGGCAATCGGTCCCCAGATCGCCAACCCCACCAGCGCGTCCGACCCGGCGAAGGCAAAACTCGCCATCGCGATTGCCGAGGTGAGCGAGGTCATGAATGCCGCCGGCAACACGTTGCGGATGGCGCCTTGCAAGCCGCCCGCCTCGCGACTGGCATAGAACAGGTGCAGCGTATCGGCGAAGGCCAGCACCAGAACCAGCGTCGGCAGGCTGGCAAGCCACGGGTCCAGCGCATAGCCCGACCAACCCAGAAGCCCCATGAACCACAACACGCCGCAGATCGCGGGCGCGATGCAGACCAGCACTGCGCGGGCCGAGCGCAGGATCGCGGCCCCGGCAAGGATGCAGATCAGCACCGCCAGCGGCGTCACCACGATCTGGTCGCGGATCAGCGCGCTGGAAATCTGGCGCTCGATGGCCCCTTGGCCGACAGCCGTGACGCTCAGCGGCGCGGCAGCATCGGCCAGCACGGGCAGGGCGGCGGCGATGTCGCCCGGTTCCGCCTCGCGTGCGGCAATGACATGCAGCAGCGCCGCACTGCGATCGGCGCTGACCAGCGCCGTCGCGGCGGGGCCCGCCGCAAGGAAGGTGGCAAACCGCTCGGACAGCGGCGCATCCGGATCGGACAGGATCAGCGGCGTCGTGGAGCCGGGGGCGGGCAGCGAGAACAGGCTGACCACCTCGGCCACGCCCTCGCTGAATTGCAGATCGAGGATCAGGTTCTCCAATGCCTCGAAGGCGGCCGGGTCCGCCAGATCCGGTGCGCGGATCAATAGCGCCTCGTCGGCGCGCCCCAAAGCGAACCTCTCCTGAAACTCAGCATAGGCCAGATAGCCCGGACTGTTGCCCGCCATCGCCGCGATCACGTCGCCATCGACATGCAGGTTGCGCAATCCAAGGCCCGCCAGCGCCGACAGCGCCAGTGCCGCCAATGCCATTGCCCAGATCGGTGCGCGCCCCGATTGCCGCGTTGCTTGCCTGTCCATCCTGCCCCGCTGCCCGTCCGTTTCTTCCATGCGGCACAGGCGCTTTCGTCCCATTGCCGTCGCGCCATTAGGCGTCGGACACACGCGGCGCGCAATCCCGAACTGGGGGCGCGCGACTTCGGTCGCGACGTTCTGCATCGTTTGGCCGCAACGCCGTGCCGAGCTTTCCCCTGATCGAGATTTCCGATTGATCCGGAGCAGGTTGATCGGCAAACCTGCCCCCATGATCCACAAGCTGGAAATGTTCATTGCTGTCGCGCGCGAAGGCCATTTCGGTCGCGCCGCCGAAAGCCTTGGTCTGACGCAGCCGACGCTTTCGACCGGCATCAAGCAACTGGAAGAGATGTTGGGCGTGCAACTGATCTTTCGCGGATCGCGCTATGGCGGCCTCACGCCCGAGGGCCAGCGGGCACTGGTCTGGGCGCGGCAGCTTGTCAGCGACGCGCGCACCTTTCGCGAGGAGATGCGCACCACCCGCCACGGCCTGTCGGGCATCGTGCGTCTGGCCGTGATTCCCACGGCGCTGACCTGGGCCGCGTATCTGAGCGCGCGGTTCACCGCCGCGCATCCCAATATCCGCTTCACCATCCTCAGCCGCACTTCCACCGATATCCTGTCGATGCTGGAGAATCTGGAGGCTGATGCCGGCCTCTCCTATCTCGACAACGAACCGCTGGGTCGCGTGACGACTCAAGCCCTTTACCGCGAACGCCACACCGTCGTCGCCCATCGCGACAGCGATCTGGCGCGGCAGGACACGGTGGAATGGGCCGATCTGGCGGGCGAGCGGCTGTGCCTGCTGACGCCCGACATGCAGAACCGCCGCATCATCAACGAATGTTTCATGGAAGCAGGCGTCGCCCCCGAGGCGCAGGTCGAAAGCAACTCGACCGTCGTGCTGGCCGCCCATGTGGAAGCAGGCGGATGGATCACCATTCTGCCCAGCGACATGGCGCGGTTTTTGTGCGGCGGAAACCCCGATCTGGTGATCCGCGAGATTTCCGGCGGGATCGAGCATGTCGTCGGCCTCGTAGCACCCTTCCGCGAGCCGCATACTCCGGTTCTGGGCGCCCTTCTGGCGCAAACGAGGGCGATGGCGCAGGCGGGCGTCTAGGGCCATTTCAAGATCGTCGTCCATTGAGTTTCTCAATCGCCCGACGGGATTGCGATATTGAATTCCGAATGAAACCCCGACATCCTGCGCCGACACGACCCGGAGCCGTCCATGATCCTCAGCAATACCTCGCCCGATGCCGCCGATATCGGCGCCATCATCCATGCCAACCTGCATCTGGAAGGGCCTTTGCTGCCGATCCTGCACGACCTGCAAACCGCATTCGGCCATGTGCCGGACGCCGCCCGTGCGCCGGTGGCGGACGCACTGAACATCACGCAGGCCGAACTGCATGGGGTGATTTCCTTCTATCACGATTTCCGCACCACGACCGCCGGGTCGAAGGTGCTGAAGATCTGCCGGGCCGAGGCGTGTCAGGCCGTTGGGGCGAATGCCCTCGCCGCAAAGGTGCTGGCGTTGCTGGGTCTCGATTGGCACGGCACATCTGCTGACGGCCGCGTGACGGTGGAGCCGGTCTACTGCCTTGGCCTCTGCGCCTGCGGTCCTGCGGCGATGCTGAACGGCCGGGTTCTGGGCCGTGTCACGGCCGAGGCGCTGGTCGCCGAGGTGTCCGCATGAAGGTCTGGGTTTCGCGGGACGCGGCGGCGAAGGCCCTTGGGGCCGATGCGGTTGCAGCAGCTTTCGTGGCGGCGGGCGCACAGGTTGTGCGCAACGGATCGCGCGGGATGATCTGGCTGGAGCCGCTGGTCGAAGTCGAGCAGGACGGTGTCCGCATCGGCTATGGCGCGGTCGATGTCGCCAAGGTGGCCTCGATCCTCGACGGCACGGCGCAGACACTGGGGCCGGTGGACGCCATCCCCTTCTACGCCAGACAAAACCGCCTGACCTTCCAGCGTTGTGGCGTGATCGACCCGCTGTCGCTGGACGACTACGAAGCCCATGGCGGGCTGACAGGCCTGCGCCGCGCCCTCGGGATGATCGGTGAACAGGTCGTCGCTGAAGTCACCGCTTCGGGCCTGCGCGGGCGTGGCGGGGCGGGCTTTCCGACCGGCATCAAATGGGACACCGTGCGCAAGGCCGCCGGTCCGCAGAAGTATATCGTCTGCAACGCGGACGAGGGCGACAGCGGCACCTTTGCCGACCGCATGATCATGGAGGGCGATCCGTTCTGCCTGATCGAGGGCATGGTAATCGCGGGCATCGGCGTGGGTGCCACCAAAGGCTACATCTACGTCCGCTCGGAATATCCCGATGCGATCGAGGTCATGCAGTCTGTGATCACGATTTCACGCGAAAACAACGTTCTCGGGCGTGTTCTTCATTCATCACATGAATTCGATATCGAGGTGCGGGTCGGAGCCGGGGCCTATGTCTGCGGCGAGGAAACGTCGCTTCTGAACTCGCTCGAAGGCAAACGCGGCGTGGTCCGCGCCAAGCCGCCGCTGCCGGCGCTCGAGGGGTTCCTTGGGCGGCCCACGGTGGTGAACAACGTGATCTCGCTGGCAACCGTGCCGGTGATTTTCGAAAAGGGTGCCGCGCATTATGCGGGCTTTGGCCTTGGCCGCTCGAAAGGCACGATGCCGATCCAGATTGCTGGCAATGTCCGGTTCGGTGGCCTGTTCGAGACGGCCTTCGGGATGCCGTTGGGCACCCTCGTCAACGAGATCGGCGGCGGCACGGCGTCCGGTCGTCCCGTCAAGGCGGTGCAGGTCGGCGGGCCGCTTGGTGCCTACTTCGCGCCCGCCAAGTTCGACACGCCCTTTGCGTATGAGGATTTCGACGGTGCGGGCGGACTGATCGGCCATGCCGGCGTCGTGGTGTTCGACGACACCGCCGACATGCTGGGCATGGCGCGGTTTGCGATGGAATTCTGCGCCATCGAAAGCTGCGGCAAATGCACGCCGTGCCGCATCGGCGCGGTGCGGGGGGTCGAGACTATTGACAGGATCGCGCAGGGCGACGCCACCGCCATCCCGCTGCTGGTCGATCTCTGCGAGACAATGAAGGACGGCTCGCTCTGCGCGTTGGGGGGCTTTACGCCCTTCCCAGTGATGAGCGCCCTGCAGCAGTTCCCCGAGGAATTCGCGCGCAAGCGGGAGGCCGCAGAATGAGCGACAACGGAACGAGCGACAAGGTCAAGGGTCCGGCATCCTATTTCCCGTCCATCGAAAAGACCTACGGGCAGCCGGTCACGCACTGGCTTGACCTTATCGCCGACCGGGACGAGCCGCACATGCAGACAGTCGCCTGGCTGAAAGAGACACACGGGCTTGGCCACGGCCATGCCAACGCGCTGGTCGCCCATGCGCGCGCATCCCGGAAAGGGTCCTGACATGAAAGACTTCATCATCCCCTCCGTTCGTCCGGACGACCGCGACATGGGCACGCCCGCCAAGGTCGGCGCGCCGGTGACGCTCACGGTCGACGGTTTCAGCGTGACGGTGCCCGAGGGCACGTCCGTGATGCGCGCGGCGGCCGAGATCGGGCTGTCGATCCCCAAGCTCTGCGCCACCGACAGCGTCGCGGCCTTCGGTTCGTGCCGGCTCTGCGTGGTCGAGATCGAGGGGCGGCGCGGCACGCCCGCGTCCTGCACCACGCCGGTCGTCGAGGGCATGGTGGTGCGCACGCAGTCGTCAAAGGTGAAGAAGATCCGCAAGGGCGTGATGGAACTGTATATCTCCGATCATCCGCTCGATTGCCTGACCTGTGCCGCCAATGGCGATTGCGAGTTGCAGGACATGGCAGGTGCCGTGGGTCTGCGTGATGTGCGCTACGAGGCGCCGGTGGGCGCGGGACTGGCGAACCATTTCGAGGCGCGGTCAGGCGACCAGCCGAACCCGCAATGGATCGCCAAGGACGACAGCAACCCGTATTTCACATACGATCCCGCGAAATGCATCGTCTGCTCGCGCTGCGTGCGCGCCTGCGAAGAGGTGCAGGGCACCTTTGCGCTGACCATCGAAGGGCGCGGCTTCGACAGCCGCGTGTCGGCGGGCGGACCGCTCGATAATTTCATGGCATCCGATTGCGTATCCTGCGGGGCCTGCGTTCAGGCCTGCCCGACGGGAACGTTGCAGGAGAAGAGTGTCATTGAACTTGGCACGCCCGAACGCTCCGTCATCACCACCTGCGCCTATTGCGGCGTGGGCTGCTCCTTCAAGGCCGAGATGAACGGCGACGAGTTGGTGCGGATGGTGCCCTACAAACATGGCGAGGCGAACCGGGGCCATTCCTGCGTCAAGGGGCGCTTCGCCTGGGGTTATGCGAACCATTCCGACCGGGTGCTGAAGCCGATGATCCGCGACAGCATCGACCAGCCGTGGAAAGAGGTATCGTGGGACGAGGCGATCGGCTTCGCCGCGGACCGGATGCGGCGCTTGCAGGAGACATACGGCCGCAAGTCGATCGGCGTCATCACGTCGTCGCGCTGCACCAATGAAGAAACCTACCTCGTCCAGAAACTTGCGCGGGGCGTATTCCTCAACAACAACACCGATACCTGCGCCCGCGTCTGCCACTCGCCGACCGGCTATGGCCTCGGGCAGGCCTTCGGCACCTCTGCAGGCACGCAGAATTTCGACAGCGTGATGCACACCGATGTAGCGATCATCATCGGCGCGAACCCGACCGATGGTCATCCCGTCTTTGCCTCGCGCCTCAAGAAGCGGCTGCGGCAGGGCGCCAAGCTGATCGTGATCGATCCGCGCCGCACCGATATCGTCCGCTCCGCCCATATCGAGGCGTCGCATCATCTGGCGCTGCGCCCCGGCACCAACGTCGCCGTTGTCACGGCTCTGGCCCATGTGATCGTGGACGAGGGGCTTTTCGACGAGCAGTTCATCCGCGAGCGCTGCGATTGGGACGAGTTCCAGGAATATGCCGAGTTCATCAAGGACGTGCGCCACTCCCCCGAAATGACCGAGATGCTGACCGGCGTCCCGGCGGACGAAATGCGCCGTGCGGCGCGGCTTTATGCGACCGGCGGCAATGGCTCGATCTACTACGGGCTGGGCGTGACGGAACATTCCCAAGGCTCGACCACCGTGATGGGCATTGCGAACCTCGCCATGCTGACCGGCAACCTCGGGCGCGAGGGCGTGGGCGTGAACCCGCTGCGCGGCCAGAACAACGTGCAGGGTGCCTGCGACATGGGGTCGTTCCCGCACGAGTTGCCCGGGTATCGCCATGTGAAGGGTCCGGAAGTCCGCGCGATCTTTGAGTCGCGCTGGGGGGTCGAGATCGACCCCGAGCCGGGCCTGCGGATTCCGAATATGCTGGATGCCGCGGTCAATGGTTCGTTCAAGGGCCTCTATTGCCAGGGCGAGGATATCCTGCAATCCGACCCCGACACGCATCATGTCGCGGCGGGCCTTGCCGCGATGGAATGCGTCATCGTTCACGACCTCTTCCTGAACGAGACAGCGAATTACGCCCATGTCTTCCTGCCTGGATCGACCTTCCTCGAGAAGGACGGCACCTTCACCAATGCCGAGCGCCGCATCAACCGCGTGCGCGAGGTGATGAAGCCGAAGAATGGTTATGCCGACTGGGAAATCACCCAGCTTCTGGCTAACGCCATGGGCGGCAATTGGCACTACACGCACCCCTCGCAGATCATGGACGAGATCGCCGAAACCACCCCCGGTTTCGCCAATGTGAATTACGCGATGCTGGAGGAGAGGGGCTCGGTCCAATGGCCCTGCAACGACGCCGCGCCGAACGGCTCGCCGACCATGCATGTCGACGGCTTCGTGCGCGGCAAGGGGCGGTTCATTGTGACGGAATACATCCCGACGGACGAGCGCACGGGGCCACGCTTTCCGCTGCTGCTGACCACGGGACGCATCTTGTCGCAATACAACGTCGGCGCGCAGACACGCCGGACCGAGAATGTGGTCTGGCATTCCGAGGATGTGCTGGAAATTCACCCCCACGACGCGGAAGTTCGCGGCGTGAAGGAGGGGGATTGGGTGAAACTTGCCTCCCGCGCCGGCGAAACCTCGCTGCGGGCAACGCTGACCGACCGCGTGGTGCCAGGGGTGGTCTATACCACCTTCCACCACCCCGACACGCAAGCAAATGTCATCACCACCGACTTCAGCGACTGGGCGACGAATTGCCCGGAATACAAGGTGACGGCGGTGCAGGTCGGCCTGTCGAACGGCCCGACCCAATGGCAGCGCGACTACAACGAGCAGGCCGACCAGTCTCGCCGCATTCTGCCGGCGGCGGAATGAGGTCGGCGCGCTCCATCATGGGAACGGCGCTCGGTCCCGAAGGCGCGCGGGACGTGGCGCGGTCCTTGCCCGAGGAAGTGCCGGTGGCGGTCACTGTCAACGGATCGACCCAGGCCGTGATGATGTGCACGCCGTCGGACCTGGAGGATTTTGCCATAGGCTTCGCCTTCACCGAGGGCTTTGCGCGACCCGACCAGATCGAGCGGTTGGAAATCGTCGAACTGGACTACGGCATCGAGGCGCGCCTCTGGGTGCCCGACGCGCTGGCCGAGGCGCTTGGCGCGCGCAGGCGGGCGATGATGGGGCCGGTCGGCTGCGGCCTTTGCGGGATCGAGTCGCTGGAACAGGCGCTGCGCGCCCTGCCGGTGCTGTCCGCGGGCGGCGTCATCGGCTATGCCGAGGCAGCGCGCGGCCCCGATCTGCTGCGCGATCACCAGCCGCTTCACGACCTGACCCATGCCGTCCATGCGGCGGGCTTCCTGCTGCCGGGGCAGGGGCTTGATACAGGGATCGTGCTTGCGCGAGAGGATGTCGGGCGGCACAACGCCCTCGACAAGCTGATCGGGTCGCTGCTGCGGGGCGGAATTGACCCGGCACAGGGCGCGATCGTTCTGACGTCGCGCGTGTCCGTCGAGATGGTGCAAAAGACCGTTCTCGCCCGCTGTCCGATCCTTGTCGCCGTTTCCGCCCCCACCGCCCACGCGGTGCGCATGGCCGATGCCGCTGGCCTGACCGTCGCCGCCTTCGCGCGCGACGGACGGCTGGAGACCTTCACACATCCCGACCGTATCGACCGGGGCCGTCCTGATGTCCTCTGAAAAACTGACCCGCATGGCGAACCAGATCGCGGGCTTCTTCGCGACTCAACCAGGGTCCGATCAGGCAGAGCGCGTGGCGGCGCATCTAAAGGACTTCTGGGGCCCCGAGATGCGCGCCGAGTTGAAGGCCTTCGCGGCCAAGGATGACAGCGCTCTGTCGCCTCTGGTTCGGTCGGCGCTGCTCCTGATCTGACGCATCGCTCCTGCCCACGACGCGACGGCACAGCCGTCGGTCGCCTGTTGGGCGTGGCCTCGCGCCCGTTCCGGACGCTCGGGTCTGGCGCGTGGGGCTGGTGCCGCGCGATCCGCTAGCGCGTTGCGGGTGTTGAAAGGTCTGAAGGCCCTTCAATCGCGAGGGCGCACGGTAGGGCAAGGGCTGGATTGAGTTTTTCTACCAAGCTGAAACAGGGGTCGCGCGCCCCGGGTCGAGAGTCGGGCTTGAGAACGCGGGGGGCTTCACGCTAGACAGGTTCCGGCATCCGGCCCCCAGCATACGGGCCTCGCGTTTCACATACTGGAACCCTTCCCATGACCAATACCCGCGCCAATCGCCGCTACCGCTCGCAGGAATGGTTCGATAATCCCAACAATCCGGGCATGACCGCGCTTTACCTGGAGCGCTACCAGAACCAGGCCTTTTCGCGCGCCGAGTTACAGGCGGGCAAGCCGATCGTGGGCATCGCACAGACCGGCAGCGATCTAGTTCCGTGCAACAAGATCCACGTCTTCCTCATGGACCGCATCAAGGCGGGCATCCGCGACGCAGGCGGCATCCCGCTGGAATTTCCTGTGCATCCGATCCAGGAAACTGGCAAACGGCCCACCGCCGCGCTGGACCGGAACCTGCAATACCTGTCGCTGGTCGAGGTTCTGCACGGCTACCCGATCGACGGTGTGGTGCTGACGACGGGCTGCGACAAGACCACGCCCGCCATGCTGATGGGGGCGGCTACCGTCGATCTGCCCGCAATTGCGCTTAACGGTGGCCCGATGCTGGACGGCTGGCACAAGGGCAAGCGCGCCGGATCGGGCACAGTCATCTGGGAGGCGCGGCGGCTTCTGGCCAAGGGCGACATCGACTACGCCGAATTCATGGAGATGGTCTGCGCGTCGTCGCCCTCGCTCGGCCACTGCAACACCATGGGCACCGCCTCGACGATGAACGCTCTGGCCGAAGCGCTGGGTATGACGCTGCAGGGTGCCGCCGCGATTCCCGCGCCGTTTCGGGAGCGGATGGAGATGGCCTATCTGACCGGCCGCCGCGCTGTGGAGATGGTGGAAGAGGATCTCAAGCCCTCCGATATCCTGACGCGGGCGGCCTTCGAGAACGCGATCAAGGTCAATACCGCGATCGGCGGCTCCACCAACGCTCCCCCCCATCTGCAGGCCCTTGCGCGCCATGCCGGGGTGTCGCTGCATGTGACGGATTGGGAAAAGTTCGGTCTCGCGCTGCCGCTTCTGGTCAACATGCAACCCGCCGGCGAATTCCTCGGTGAAAGCTTCTTCCGCGCGGGTGGAGTGCCTGCGGTGATGGGCGAGTTGCTGGCCGCAGGACATCTCGATGGCACGGTGATGACCGCCTCGGGCAAACCCTTGGCCGAGGCACTCGGCGGCGCGCGCTCACGCGACCAGGACGTGATCCGCCCGACCACCAACCCGATGCGTGAACATGCGGGTTTTGCGGTTCTCTCCGGCAACCTCTTCGACAGCGCCCTGATGAAGACCTCGGTGATCTCCGCCGATTTCCGCCGGCGCTACCTGCAGGATGGCACGTTCGAAGGGCGCGCCGTGGTGTTCGAGGGGCCCGAGGATTACCACGACCGCATCAACGACCCGGCGCTTGGCATCGACGCGGAAACCATGCTCTTCATCCGCAACGTGGGCTGCGTTGGCTATCCCGGCTCGGCCGAGGTGGTAAACATGCAGCCGCCGGATGCGCTGATCAAGCAGGGCATCACGCACCTGCCCACGATCGGTGATGGCCGCCAGTCAGGCACGTCGGAAAGCCCCTCCATCCTCAATGCGTCGCCCGAGGCAGCGGTGGGCGGCGGCCTCGCCTTCCTGCAGACCGGCGACCGGGTGCGCCTCGACCTCAACGCGGGCACGCTCGACGCGCTTGTGCCCGATGCGGAATGGCGCGCCCGCAAGGCGGCGTGGATACCGCCTGACCTGCACCACCAGACGCCCTGGCAGGAACTCTATCGCAAGACCGTCGGCCAACTCGCCGATGGCGGGTGCCTCGAACTTGCCACCGCCTACCACCGCATCGCCGGGGACCTGCCGCGCGACAACCACTAGGCGCCCGGCTTCTGTTTCATCTTGGCCGAAAACTCCGGGGGTGGGTTGCCCTCAGGGCCACCCAGGGGGCAGCGCCCCCTCCTTCCGCTCTCCACGCGCCTGCATCAGACCGGCGCGCCCCAACCGCCGAGGACGCGCTCAGCGCGGAGGAGGGGCCATGGCGACGGCGAAGCCGGCGCAATCCCATTGGGCCGTTACAGCCGCTCCATCGCCACCGCCAGATCACCATACCCGGTATAACGTCGCTCGAACGCCAGCCCCAAAGCCGCCGCATGGCCCCGCGCCTTCTCCGTCAGGGCCGGATCGTCCACCTGCGCCTGATAGACCAGCGTGGTATAATTCCCGAAATACGTGTCGCGCAATTCCGGAAAACGGTCGAGGCCAAGGGGCCTGGTCACAAAGGCATCAAACTGCTTCACCAGAAAATCCGTCAGGTAGAAGCATGTCATCTCGGCCTTGGCCTCGAACGCGGCATTGCCCTCGAAGAACGAGTAGCAATGCGGCCCCTCCAGCATCTCGACACCCAGCGCCTCGCACCGTTTCTGTAACAAACCTCCGGTGCCGCAATCGGCGTAAAGCACGAAAACACTCTCGAAATCGCTTCTGCGCGCCAGAACCGCCGCCTCCACCGCGTCGGGGATCAGATCGGGCGTGTTGTGCAAGATTGCGGGCAGGCAGTGCAAATCCAAATGATCCCAAGTGTTTAGACGCTTCAGCGCCAACACTTCATGGGCCAGCGCGCCACAGGCCAGTAGAAGGATGCGGCCCGCTTTAGGTGCGTCCATGCCAAGCTCCACCAGTGTCTGGTCATTGATGTGCATTGAAACACCTTTCACAGGGCTGTGCGCTCACGCAGCCGTCACTTGAGCGGAGCGGATATCCAACCGAAACCTCGCCGCATCAAGGGACAAACACAACCTCACCTCCGACATGAAACACAAGGGACACGACGACATGGCGACCATTTCCACCCCATCGCGCGCAGCAAGCCTGCCCGCCATCACAACCGATACCATGGCGCTTGTCCTGGTCTCCGGTGCCGTCGGCACCATCGCTTTCGACATCTGGGGACAGGCGATTGCGCCGCTTCTGGGCCTCGGCAATCTGGCGCCCACGGGCCTGGCGCGATCGCTTCTGGGCGCGCTTGGCCTGCCCAACGGCGCGCCTTGGGGCCACATCATGCACCTCTTTCTGGTGGGTCTGATCGCCTATCCCGTTGGCTGGCTCTACATCGCCCGACCGATCCTCGCGCGGGTTCTGCCCGGTGCTGGCTGGCTGATCGCGTCGGTGATCTACGGGATCGGCCTCTGGGCCTTCGCCATTGGCGGGGTCACTGCCGTGGCAGGCCTGCCGTTCTTCCTCGGCTTCACCCTGATCACCTGGGTGGCCTTGGCCGGGCACGTGATCTACGGGATCATAGCCGCCGCAACTGTTGTCTGGCTGGAGCGCCGCGCGACCGCCTGATCCTTTGGGGGCGACGTTACTTCGATGAGCCGTCTCCGCGCGGGCGCAAGACCGCGCGGCTGACCAAAATCACCACCAACGCCACCACCAGCGGGGTCAGCGTTGCAATCGGACCATGGCCCAGTGACAGGATCAGCCAGATGGTCAGCCCTGACGCCACAAGGACGGCGGCAAAGATGCCGAGGATGATTTTCGCTTGAAGGGACAGCATCTTGGGGTTCTCCTGATGACCTCAGGGCATGACATGGGGCGGCTGTCCTTGTTGCCAAGCGCGACCGTTTAGCGCGGGCGAAGCAGCCTTGGCCCCAGCACCGCCAACCCGATACCCGCCAGGATCACTGCGCCCGACAGCGCCTCCCACGGGCCGACGCGTTCGCCCAACATGACCGCCGCAACCGCGATCCCCACAACCGGGATACCCAAGGCGAAGGGCGTGACCATCGCGGCCGGGTGCCGCGACAACAGCGCCCCCCAGATCGAATAGCCGATGATGGTCGAGATGATGGCGACGTAAAACACGCCCGCCCATGCCCCCCAGTCCATCGCGGCGATGGTGGCGAAGGGGGCGGGCCCCTCGAAGGCCAATGACAGGCCCAGCATCGGCAGCGGCGGCACAAGACTTGCCCAGATGAACAGGGCGGGCATGTTCACGCCGGGCAGTCGGCGGAAAACAAGGTTCCCGCAGGCCCAACTCAGCGCCCCGCACAGCACCAGGGCCAGGCCCTGCAGGGTCACGTTGCCGCCCCCCGCAAGCCCGAAGCCGCCAAGCCCGATGCAGGCCAGCACCACGCCCGCGATCTGGATGGCCGAGACCTTCTCTCCGAAAAACACCGCCGCCAGCAGGATCGTCAGGGGTGCCTGCGATTGCAGGATCAGCGATGCCAGCCCCGCCGTCACATCCGCCCGCATCGCCGAAAACAGGAAGCCGAACTGGCCCATGTTCACCAACAGTCCGATGGCAAGGATCGCCTTCCACGAGGCGGGCCGAGGGAACAGCGCAATCAACGGAACCAGAATGGCAAAGCGCAGGCCGACGAAAAGGAAGGGCGGCAGATCCTCCAGCACCAACTTCATCGCCGTGAAGTTCGAGCCCCAGGAGAGGATCACCAGCAGCACCAGCAACAGGTCACGGGGCGGCATCGAGGTTGGAGGAGGCGGGGCGTTCATGGGCGCAGGTAAGCCTGCGGACACGGCTAAACACAAGGGCGCAATCGGCGGCTAGAGTGGCCGGGCAAACATCGCCAGCCGCTCGCCGGTGCGGGTCCAGCCAAGGCTGGTGTAGAAGCCCTCTGCCTCGTCGGTCGGATCGGCGACCACCCAGATCTCGGTGCAGGCATGCCCGCGCGCCAGATTGCACAGGCCGTCCACCAGCCGGGTCGCGATGCGCTGCCGCCGCCATGGCCCGGCCACGCCCAATTCGTTGATCCACATATGCGGCGGCTTGTCGGGGTGATGGTGATGCGCACCCGAACACATGCCGACCATCTGCGCCCCGTCCATGGCCACCACGATGTGCTGGCGCGGATCGACAAGGTAGCTCGTCAGCCAGTCGGCCCTGACCGGCCCATCGAACACATCCTCGTGCACGCCGTCAAAGAACGGCCCATCTTCCGGTCCGGCTTTCACTATCCGGATCATCGCCGTCGCCCCCCGAGCGCACAAAAAAATCCCGCGCCGGGATCTGTCCGGCACGGGATCAATTCTAGCCGGAAAGGCTTCAGGCGCCAGCGGCCATCTGGTTATGCTTCCGCTTGATCCAGTCCTTGGCGGTTTCCACCGCCACGGCGGCATCGCGGCAATAGGCGTCGGCGCCGATCGCCCGGCCAAACTCCTCGTTCAGCGGCGCGCCGCCTACCAGCACGATGTAGTCGTCGCGAATCCCGCGCTCGACCATCGTGTCGATCACAACCTTCATGTAGGGCATCGTCGTCGTGAGCAGGGCGGACATGCCAAGAATATCCGCCTGTTCGCTGACCAGAGCGTCGAGGTATTTGTCGACGGCGTTGTTGATGCCCAGATCGACCACTTCGAACCCCGCACCCTCCATCATCATGCCGACAAGGTTCTTGCCGATGTCGTGGATGTCGCCCTTGACGGTGCCAATCACCATCTTGCCGACGCGCGGCGCGCCGGTTGCGATCAGGAGCGGCTTGAGGATCGCCATCCCGCCCTTCATCGCGTTGGCGGCCATCAGAACCTCGGGGACGAACAGGATGCCGTCGCGGAAATCGTTGCCGACGATGGTCATGCCACCGACCAGTGCCTTGGTCAGGACGTCATAGGGCTCCCACCCGCGCTCGAGCAGGATGTTGGTTGCCTCGATGATCTCGTCGCGAAGGCCGTCGTAGAGGTCGTCGAACATCTGCGCGACCAGATCGTCGTCGCTCAGATCGGAGAGGATGATTTCGTCTTCGTCGGACATGGGCGCATCTCCTGCACGGTCCTGGACGCGCCATGGACCGGAATGATTTTGAGCCTTCCTAGGCCTTTCCGCCAGATGGACATGGCGAATTGCGACATGGGCGGTCAAGGGGGCGACCTCGCTTGAGTTTGTTCCTGTTATGTTCTATGTGTTCGCCATGGAAAATCGGTCTGGAGCCAAAGGGATGGCGGCAAGGGGCCGCGCCGCGCTGTCGAACGCGTCCGGGCGGTTCGAACGGCTGGGGCGCGAGGCGGTGGACGATGGCTGGGACCGCGACGAGGATCTGCCGCCCCTGCGCACGCAGGTCAGTGTCGAGGTGCCACGCAAGGTGATTACCCGCAACACCTCGCCCGACATTTCCTTCGACCGCTCGATCAACCCGTACCGGGGGTGCGAGCATGGTTGCATCTATTGCTTTGCGCGTCCCTCCCACGCCTATCTGGGCCTGTCCCCGGGCCTCGATTTCGAGACGCTTCTGACGGCAAAACCCGACGCGCCCCGGTTGCTGGAAGCCGAGTTGCGGGCGAGATCCTACCGCTGCGACGTGATCGCCATCGGCACCAATACCGACGCCTACCAACCAATCGAAAAAGACCGCCGCGTGATGCGGGGGCTGCTGGAGGTGCTGCAGGCGTTCCGCCATCCCGTCGGCATCGTGACCAAGGGCACGCTGATCGAGCGGGACATCGACATATTGGGCGAGATGGCGGCGGCGGGCCTTGCGTGGGTCGGCATCTCGATCACCACGCTGCAAGCTGATCTGGCGAGGAAGATGGAGCCGCGCGTGCCCTCGCCACAACGCCGGTTGCGCAGCGTGGAGCGGTTGGCGGCGGCGGGCATTCCCGTTCGGGTCATGGTCTCGCCCATCGTGCCGGGCCTGACGGACCACGAGATCGAGGGGATTGTCGCCGCCGCCCGCGATGCCGGCGCGCAGGCGGCCAGCATGATCCCGCTGCGCCTGCCGCGAGAGGTCTCGGACTTGTGGCAGGCGTGGTTGGCCGAGCACTACCCCGACCGCGCCTCGCGCGTCATGTCCAAGCTGCGCGATATGCACGGCGGCAAGGAGTACGATGCCGAGTTCGGCAAGCGCATGTCAGGGGAAGGGGTGTGGGCCGATCTCCTGCAACAGCGCTTCCGGCGCACGGTGCGTGCGGCCGGGCTGGCGGCAAATCTGCCGCCGTTAAGAACCGATCTGTTTGCGCCGCCCTTTGCGCGGGGGGATCAGTTGGGCCTTTTTTGACACATGCCTGACGTGGTGCCGTGGTAGGCTGGCACCCCACGCCCTTGCAGCATGAAAGGCCTCTGCCATGGAATTCCACCACGCCATCGCCCGTATCGCCGTCTGGAACCTGGCGCAGTTCACGCCGTCGAATGACGCGCGTTTTCGTAATCAGGTCAATGGGTTGGCGATCCTTGACGCTGAAGTCGTCGTGTTGGTCGAGGTCAAGCCGCTGGCTTATATCGACCGACTGGCAGAGGCCCTGTCGCATCTCGGGCTGGCCTATCACACCGCGATCCTGCCGCAGCCGTTCCACGACATGAACATCGGGGTTCTCTACAAGCCCGGCGTGCAGGTCGACAATCTCGCGCTGCTGGAGGGATCGGAATACGTCAAGATGAATGCGTCCGGCGTCGCCGAAAAGGCAGGGCGGCAGGCGTTGACAGCGGATATCAGGATCGCCGAGTTCTCCGCCCACCTGATTGCGGTGCACCTGAAATCGGGCCGCGAGGGGCCTTCACAACGCATGCGCGACGATCAGTGCAAGGTCATCGGCGCCTATATCACGGCCTACAAATCCGCCCCCGGCCAGAGCGACGATACCATTCTGCTGATGGGCGATTTCAACATGGTGCCGGGGCAGGATGTCAGCAACTTCCACCACCTTGGCGGCGACGACCTGATGGATTTCCTGTCCTGCTGGGATCTGCAGGACCGGTATTCGCATATTTCGCAGAACGGGCCTGCGAACCTGCTGGATGGGTATGCAATCAGTCGGTTGCCGGAACAGCGGCGCGCCTATATCCGCGGCACCTTGCGGCTGTTTCCGCTGCACTGGACCATGAACATGGGCCGTGCCCGCTTTCGCGACCAAGTGTCGGACCACCTGCCGTTCACCGCGTCGTTCCGCATCTACGGGCTGTAGTTGCTCCGGCCCCGGCTCTGGCTCTGGCCCAGCCCTCCCCCGGCCACAGCTCAGCCTTAGCCTAGCCGCGCCGCCGTCCGCGCCGCTCGGCGCGCACCGGGCCGCCGCCGTCGGTGCCGTCCGATTCCGAGGAGAATCCGCCAAGGCTTAGCGTGATCGCGTCGAGCGTCGGGGCATCGCCCTTGGGCCGCGTCTCGAGCGCCTCGCGCATGTGGCGCAGATGGTCGGTCGTCGTGCCGCAGCATCCGCCGATGATGGTGGCGCCGCTGTCGCGCGCAAGGCAGGCGTAATCCGCCATCAACTCGGGCGTGCCGTCGTAATGGATGTGGCCGTCGACGTATTTGGGAATGCCCGCATTGCCCTTGGCGATGATCGGCCGACCGGTTCCCGTCGCCCGGAAGCCCAGGACCGTGCGCAGAAGGTCCGACGCACCCACCCCGCAATTCGCCCCGAACGCCAGCGGCTTGTGGTCCAGTCGTTCGACCATCGCGGCCATCGCTTCCGACGTCAGGCCCATCATCGTGCGCCCGGCGGTATCGAAACTCATCGTGCCGCACCAGGGCATGCCCGCAAGTTTCGCGGCCTCGGCGGCGGCCTTGTATTCTTCGGGCGCGCTGATGGTTTCCACCCACAGGACATCGACGCCGCCTGCCTTCAGGCCCTCGGCCTGTTCGTGGAACATCTCGACCGCTATTTCGTGGGTCAGGGCGCCCATCGGCGCCATGATCTCGCCGGTCGGCCCGACCGAGCCTGCGACGATCACGGGGCGCCCGGCGGCATCGGCGACGTTGCGCCCGATCTCTGCGGCGGCCTTGTTCAACTCGAACACGCGCGCCTGCGCGTTGTGCAATTTCAGCCGCGCGGCCGTCCCGCCGAAGGTGTTGGTCAGGAACAGGTCCGATCCGGCATCGACCGCGCCCTTGTAGAGCGCATGGATGCGGTCGGGATGATCGACATTCCATAATTCCGGCGCATCGCCCGATTGCAGCCCCATGTTGAACAGCGTGGTGCCCGTCGCGCCGTCGGTCAGCAACCAGTCACGGGTTTCAAGCAGGCGGGAGAGGGGGTCGGACATGGGGAAACCTATTTTGTGTCAGGCGACCGACGTGATCGCGCGCGCCCGAGAGGCTTGGCCTGCTCCGACAAGATGAGCAATGCGCAAACTATGCATGATTTTCATGAGGGCGGTTCATGTTGCGCCCGACGCGCTTGCCATAAAACGGGCGAATTTGGCTGGCAAGGGTTGGGGATGAAACAGGAAACGTTCTCTCATCCCATTCGCCAGCAGAGCATTGGCTTGTTCATCGATGGCGAGAACCTCTCGCACGACCTTGCCGATCAGATCGTGGCTATCGCCAATGATATCGGGCGGCGCGGCATTCGCCGTGTCTATGGTGATGCGACCCGCATGCAAGGTTGGCGAGCCCAGGGAACGCTGCAAGTAGTCGATAGCGCCCAAGGAAAGAACGCAGCTGACATGTTGTTGGCGATAGAAGCGATGGAGGCTGCGCTTGTCGGCCGTGTGACGATCATCGCAATCGCCAGTTGCGACAGGGATTTCTCCCATCTTGCGCGCAAACTGTCGGATCACGATGTTCATGTGGTTGGCATCGGGCCGGCGGAGCCTGACTGCGCGTTCCGTAAGGCCTGCAGCGATTACCGGGAGGTCGCTAAGCCCGGAAGGATGTCGATCGCGACGACCGCACCGGTTCCATCGCAGGACAAGATTGAAAAGTGGATCGAGACTGTGATCGGACAGGCGAAAGGTAAGTGCCTCTCTCTGAGCGCCCTCGGCCAGGCCATGATGCAACAGCACAGGGTAACCAAGGCCGACCTACCGTGCCCGTCGTGGAAAAGTTTCCTTTCCGGACGGCCACGGTTCAGCATCGATCAGTCAAATGTCGTGCGGCTTGCCAAGAATCTGTCCTCCGCCAAGGCAGAGGGCTGATCGAGCGTCAGGAAAAGCCCCTCAGACCTCAGTCATCAACTGCGCCTTGGCGACCGCCATCAGCGCGACATACTTCGCGCGGACTTCCGCTTCGGGCACCTTGCCGCCCAGATCGCCCAGCACCTTGCGCATGACGTCCTCGTGGCCCGCCTCTTCGAAATCGGCCTTCACCACGGCTTTGGCATAGTCTGCCGCCTCATCGCCGGACTTGCCCAGATGCTCGGCCACCCACAGACCCATCAGCTTGTTGCGGCGCGCCTCCGCCTTGAACTGCATTTCGGCGTCATGGGCGTACTTGTTCTCGAAGGCGTTCTCGCGGTCATCGAAACTGGACATCTGGCTCTCCGTTGCAGGCGAATGATCTGTTCAGACCGATCTTAACCCTCCGCGCCGACGCGCCGCAAGGCGAACCCTCGGGGCGTGCTTGCGACACAACGCGCTTTGACCTATAGCCAAGCTCGACCGGCAGCCGCTGCCCCTGCGCTGCCCACAACATCCGGGATGACATGATGGCGCGCCGAAAGCTGGTCTATGAAGGCAAGGCGAAGATCCTTTACGAAGGCCCCGAACCGGGCACGCTGGTGCAGCATTTCAAGGACGACACGTCGGCCGGCGATGGCGCCAAGAAGGCCAAGATCGACGGCAAGGGTGTGCTGAACAACCGCTTGTCGGAATTCTTCATGACCGGCCTGAACAATATCGGCGTGCCGACGCATTTCATCAAGCGCATCAACATGCGCGAGCAACTGATCCGCGCCGTCGAGATCATTCCGCTGGAAGTCGTCGTGCGCAACATCGCGGCCGGCTCCATTTCCAAGCGCCTCGGGATCGAGGAAGGCACGCCGCTGCCGCGCCCGATCGTGGAATTCTACTTCAAGAACGACGAGTTGCACGATCCGATGGTGTCGGAGGAACATATCATCGCCTTCGGCTGGGCGGCGCAGCAGGATCTGGACGACATGGTGGCGCTGGCGCTCAGGGTGAACGATTTCCTCAGCGGTCTGATGCTGGGTGTCGGCATCAAGCTGGTCGATTTCAAGATCGAGATCGGGCGGATCTGGGACGGCGATTTCATGCGCCTGATCGTGGCCGACGAGATCAGCCCCGACTCGTGCCGCCTGTGGGATATCGAGACCAACCGCAAGCTGGACAAGGATGTGTTCCGCCGCGATCTGGGCGATCTGGCGGATGCCTATACGGAAGTGGCGCGGCGTCTGGGTGTGATGCCGCAAGGCCCGATCGGCTTGACCAAGCCGACGCTGATCAATTGACGTGGTCCGGGGTGAGCGATCATCCCGGACGCTGCCGCAACCACGCGGCGTTGCTGTGAGTTTTTTTTACCAAGATGAAGGGGCAGGGCGCATGAAGGCCACCGTCACTGTGATGCTGAAACAGGGCGTGCTGGACCCGCAGGGCGAGGCTGTCAAATCCGCGTTGGGCTCCATGGGGTTCGCGGGCGTGACGGGTGTGCGGCAAGGCAAGGTGATCGAGCTTGATCTGGCGCCGGGCACGACCGAGGCGCAGGTGGGCGAGATGTGCGAGAAGTTGCTCGCCAACACCGTTATCGAAAGCTACCGGGTGGAGATCGGCGCGTGAAGGCGGCGGTTCTGGTCTTTCCGGGATCGAACTGCGACCGCGATCTGGCGGTGGGCTTTCGCCGCGCCGGGTTCGAGGTGCAGATGGTCTGGCACAAGGACACAGCGCTGCCGCAGGGCCTTGACGTGGTCGGCGTTCCGGGCGGTTTCTCCTATGGCGACTACCTGAGGTGCGGGGCGATTGCCGCTCAATCGCCGATCATGCGCGCCGTGGCAGGGTATGCGTCGGGCGGCGGGCATGTGTTGGGCGTGTGCAACGGCTTTCAGGTGCTGTGCGAAACGCGCCTGCTGCCTGGTGCCCTGATGCGCAATGCCGGGCTGAAATTCATCTGCCGGGCAGAGCCGTTGACGGTTGTCACCACCGACAGCGCCTTCACCAGCGGCTATGCGCAGGGGGCCTCCATCACCGTGCCCATCGCGCACCATGACGGCAATTACCAGATCGACGACGCAGGTCTGGCCGCGCTGCAGGCTGAGGATCGCATCGCCTTCACCTACCGCGACAACCCCAATGGCAGCCGCGCCGAGATCGCGGGTGTGCTCAGCGCCAACCGCCGGGTTCTGGGCATGATGCCCCATCCCGAGCGCGCCGTGGATACGGCCCATGGCGGCACCGATGGCGCGGCCCTCTTCGCGTCGCTGGCGCATGCTTTGGTCGCGGCCTGACGCGGTCCTTGAGCGGCGGGCCCGCAGCGCATACTCTGCCCGACATGAGCCTAGCTGACCGACCCCTTACCCGGCCCCGCCGGGGGATCTGGCGACCCTGGGCGCTGCGCTTGGTTATGGCGGCGTTTCTGGGCGGCGCGGTTGCCGTCATCTGGATCTCGAACATCTGGCTGACCGAACGTTTCACCGAATCCACCCGCTCCCGCGCCGAGTTGCGGCTGGCGATCTACTCGGGCTCGGTTCTGTCGGAAATCCAGCGCCACCAACTGGTGCCGCTTCTGCTCAGCCGCGATCCGGTTCTGGTCCGCTCGCTCGAGGCCAATGACTATACCTCCACATCGCAATATCTGATCTCCTATGTCGAGGATATCGGCGCGGCGTCGATCCTGCTGCTGGACCGCTCTGGCCGCGTCGTGGCCGCGACGGACCGCCAACGGATCAGCGAATTGCGCAACGAAGATCCCTTTTTTGTCGAGGCCACACGGTCGTCCGTCAGCGTGTTCACCTCGAACGAGCCTGAAACCGGGCGGTTTGATTTCACCTTCTCGCGCCGGATCGAGAATGCCGACGGCCTGCTGGGGGTGATCCTGGTCGAGATCGATCTTGCGCGGCTGGTCGAACGCTGGCGTGGCACGTCCGAGGCGGTGTTCCTGACCAACGCGCAGGGTGACATCATCCTGTCGACCGAAGCCCGCTGGCGCGGCCGGACCGAGGCCGAGGCGATGACGCTGCGCGCGCCGCGCACAGCGATCCAGCGCGCCATCGATGTGACGGGCGACTGGGCCTTCGCCGACACCAACCCGAACTTCTTTGGCGCCGCCACCATCCGGCTGGAAGCCCGCATTCCGTTCCGCGGGTGGCGGATCATCAGCTATACCGCATATACCTCGGTGCGCGAGCGGGTGAACGGCGTGCTCGCCCTCGAAATCATGGGATTCGCGTTGGCTTTGGCGGGTGCGTTCTACCTTCTGAGCCGTCGCGCCCGGCTGCAAAGCGCCGTTCTGGCGCGCGAGTCGGCGGAGTTGCGCCGCCTCAACGTGCGCCTGCAGCGAGAAATTGCCGAACGCCAACGGGTCGAAAAGACGCTGGAAGAGGCGGAATTGAGCCTGCAGCAATCGCAGAAACTGGCCGCGCTGGGCGAGATGTCGGCCGCGGTCAGCCACGAATTGAACCAGCCGCTGGCGGCGATGAAGATCTATCTCGCCGGGGCGCGCCTGTTGTTGCAGCGCAAACGGACTGAGGAAGCCGCCTCCAGTTTTCAGCGCATCGACGACCTGATCGAGCGCATGGGGGCGATCACGCGGCAGCTGAAATCCTATGCCCGCAAGGGCGGCGACGCGTTGGAGCCGGTCGACATGCGCGACGCGCTCAAGGGTGCGCTCAGCATGATGGAGCCGCAACTGAGGACAGAAACGGTCGAGATCACCCAAAGCCTGCCGCGCAAACCGGCCATGGTCATGGCCGATCGGCTGCGGCTGGAACAGGTTATCATCAACCTTCTGCGCAACGCGCTCGATGCCATGCGCTCGGACGACCGACGGGAACTGGACCTGATGATCGTGGAAGGGGACGAGGTGGTTCTGACCGTGCGCGACAACGGTCCGGGGATTGATGATCTGGAGGCTTTGTTCGAGCCGTTCTACACAACGAAGAAACCCGCAGAGGGGGTGGGCCTGGGCCTTGCCATCTCGTCGGGCATCGTCCGCGACCTTGGCGGTCGCCTGACGGCGCGTAACGGGGAAGAGGCGGGCGCCGTGTTCGAGGTGCGGCTACCGGCCCTGAACCGCGCCATGGAAAAGGGCCGCGACACGGCGGCGGAATAGTCCGGCCGCCAAAGCGCGGCAGCAAGGAACAGGCCAGCCGCCGAAGCGCGGCGGCACGACAAACGCACAGGTTGCCCCCGCGCAACCGGCAGACAGAAGGAAGCGGCGGCATGAAGATCGCGATTGTGGACGACGAGCAGGACATGCGCCAGTCGATCAGTCAGTGGCTGGCCCTGTCGGGCTTTGACACCGAAACGTATGCCAGCGCCGAGGATGCCCTGAAATCCATCGGCGCTGATTTCTCGGGCGTGGTGATCACCGATGTGAAGATGCCCGGCATGGATGGCATGGCCTTCCTCAAGCGCCTCATGGGCACCGACAGCGGTATTCCCGTCATCCTCATCACCGGCCATGGCGACGTGCCCATGGCGGTGGAGGCGATGCGCATCGGGGCCTATGATTTCCTTGAGAAGCCGTTCAACCCCGATCGCATGACCGATCTGGCCAAACGCGCGGGCCAGCAGCGCCGACTGACGCTGGATAACCGGGCGCTCCGCCGCGAACTCAGCGACGGCACGGTGCTGATGCGCAAGTTGATCGGCTCCTCCACCGTGATGGAACGTCTGCGCGAGGATATCCTCGATCTGGGTCAGGCCGATGGCCATGTGCTGATCACTGGCGAGACCGGCACCGGCAAGACGCTGGTCGCGCACGCGCTGCACGCCGTCGGGCCGCGGGCGGGCAAGTCCTTTGTCGTGCTGTCCTGCGCCGCCCATGACGAGGAGCAGCTGACCGCCAAGCTTTTTGGCCCGGTGGGCGAGGATCAGGACAAGCCGCTGGTGGAACAGGCCCGTGCCGGGACGCTCGTGCTGGAGGATATCGAAAGCCTCAGCCAGGCGCTGCAGGCACGCCTTCTGACCTTCATCAACGATCAGGGCACCCCTGCCGAGACGCGCATCGTCGCCATCTGCAACGCGTCCGAGCCCGAAAGCTGCGAAGGCTCGCTTCGGCCTGACCTGTTCTACCGCCTTGCCGCCATGCGCATCGACCTGCCGCCGCTGCGCCAGCGGGGCGAGGATATCCTGACGCTGTTCACCCGCTTCGGCGAGCAATTCGCCGAGGAATACGGCACCGAGAGCCCCCAGGTAACGGCGCAGGAAGCGGCGCAATTGCTGCAGGCGCCATGGCCCGGCAACGTGCGCCAGCTGATCAACATTGCCGAGCGGGCGATCTTGCAGCAACGGCGCGGATCGGGCTCGATCACGTCGCTGTTGATGAACGACAACACCCAGATCGCACCGCAGGCGATGGGCGAGGGCAAGCCACTGAAGGAATATGTCGAGGCCTTCGAGCGGATGCTGATCGACAACACCATGCGCCGCCATCGCGGTTCCATTGCCAGCGTCATGGACGAGCTCTGCCTGCCGCGCCGGACGCTGAACGAGAAGATGGCCAAGTATGGGCTGAGCCGCTCGGATTATCTCTGAGGTGCGCTCCGCGTCCTACCCAGTGCCTGACCCGACGCGGACGAGGGCATGTCGGGTTGAACGCCCATGATACCGGCAATTACCCTGTCCGACGGCACCCTCCTTGTGATCGTGTTGATCCTTGGCGGCTATGTGCTGTTTCTGCTGGCCATCGCGGTTGTGGGATTTAGGCAGTTTGTGCGGGGTCGGTGGGTTCTGGGCGCGGCCCTAATCGGAGCAGTCCTGGCTTTCGCGCTGGTTCCCTATGGCATCGACACCGTCACCAAGGCTCGGTTGACGGCGCACCTGATCGCCAACACCCTCATTCCGGAAGTCCTGCCGCTGGAAAGTCGACGCGTGCTGTTCATCTCGTCGGGTGGCACGCTCTGCGATGGCCTGTGCGGCGACGTGGTTGGCCTCGGTGTGCGGGCTGATGTCTTTTGGGTCGGATTGGGTGCCGACAGGGCGGAAGGCCCGCCCGATAACCCCATCCTCGGCATCCTCGATCCGGCAAGCTCGCTGACCGCCATCCGTCTGTCCGCACCCGATCCCGATCTGGACGACCAACGCTTTCCCGAGCCCGCGCCAGATGTGCCGGCCAATGGCCCCTTCGATATCGTCATCATCGACGACACCAGAGCCATGATCGCCTACGATGCCCCCAGCCTTCTGGGGATGTCGCTGCCGCCTTACGCTCATCCGCAGACCGTCCGGCTGGTCTTTATGGATTGGCCCGATCCCTATGCTGGCCCGCCCCCCGGCCCACCGACCTTTCGGTCTATAACGGCTTGGCTCGACGTTCGGCCACCGGCCTTATGGCCGTTCTTCAGCGACTCGCCCGCAGTCCCGCGTTACCTCGAAACTGCCGCGCAATGGGCCTCCGCGATCTGCCCCCTCGCCGGATTGCCCGAGGCCCGAGACGCCGCCACCCATGCCCGTTTGTGCGACCCGGACGGGCCCGCCGGCACCTTAAACTGACCCGCTGTCCCGTTTGCCCATTGTCTTTTGACAAATCCCGCCCTTAATGTGAGGGAACTGGCATTCCGCCAGTCCCACAGTTTCTCTGCACCATCAGAGCCGTGCCGCGCAAAGACGCCGCACCTCTGGAGGCCGCAGGTCACTTGGTCCGGTGTGCGTTCGCCGCAGGCTGGACCGTTTCAAACCGCCCCTAGGGGTTTCATTGGGTGGTGCGGCCAAAGGCCGTCGCCGCCGGAGACAACGCGATGCACCGCCACGGCGCACAGACGGAAACAATCGGGGGCCAACCTGCCCGCGCCGTCCGTGCCGGGCACATCGCCTTCACAGCACAACGTGATCCGTCCACTTCCGCGCCACCGGGGCTCTCTCCGCCTGGCCGAAGGGAACGGTCACGGGCAAGGACAACATGGCCAAGAAAATGCTCATCGATGCCACCCACCCCGAGGAAACTCGGGTCGTGGTGGCAGACGGCAACAAGGTTGAAGAATTCGACTTTGAGTCGCTGAACAAGCGGCAACTCGCAGGAAATATCTATCTGGCAAAGGTGACTCGGGTCGAACCCTCGTTGCAGGCTGCCTTCATCGATTACGGTGGAAACCGGCACGGTTTCCTCGCGTTCTCGGAAATCCATCCGGATTACTACCAGATCCCCGTCGCCGACCGCGAAGCGCTTCTTGCAGAAGAACGCGCCATGGCCGAGGCACAGGCCCGCGACGACGAGGAAGAGGCCGAGGCGCCCAAACGCCGCCGCCCGCGCCGTCGGGGTCCCGCCACGCGCGCCGAAGGCACCGGCACCAACGCCGTCACCACCGGTGACGCGTCGGGTATGGATGTCATCGACTTCGACGACGACGAGGACGAGGACGGCGACGCCCCCGAGGCGCCCGAATCCATCAACAATTCCGATGCCGACGGCCCTTCCGAAGCGGCCCCCGTGGCGGAAGTCATCGCCGACGACGACACCGAGGAAGACATCCGCGCGGTTCGCAAGCCGTCCCGCGCCCGCAAGTACAAGATCCAGGAAGTCGTGAAGGTGCGCCAGATCATGCTGGTGCAGGTCGTCAAGGAAGAACGCGGCAACAAGGGCGCGGCACTGACCACCTACCTGTCGCTGGCCGGTCGCTACTGCGTCCTGATGCCCAACACCGCGCGCGGCGGCGGCATTTCCCGCAAGATCACCAATGCAGTCGACCGCAAGAAGCTCAAGGACATCGCCGTGGCCCTCGACGTGCCGCAGGGCGCGGGGCTGATCGTGCGCACCGCTGGCGCGCAGCGCACCCGGACCGAGATCAAGCGCGACTACGAATACCTGCAGCGCCAGTGGGAACAGGTCCGCACCCTGACACTTGCCTCCATCGCGCCCGCGCCGATCTATCAGGAAGGCGACCTGATCCACCGCACCATCCGCGACCTCTACAACCGCGACATCGACGAGGTTCTGGTCGAGGGCGAGGCAGGCTATCGCCACGCCAAGGATTTCATGAAGATGATCATGCCGTCCCACGCCAAGAACGTGAAGCATTACACCGACCCGATGCCGCTTTTCGCCAATCACAAGGTCGAATCGTATCTCGCCGACATGTTCAACCCGACCGTGCAGTTGCGCTCGGGCGGCTACATCGTCATCGGCGTGACCGAGGCGCTGGTCGCCATCGACGTGAACTCGGGCCGCGCCACCAAGGAAGGTTCGATCGAGGAAACCGCGCTCAAGACCAACCTCGAGGCGGCCGAAGAGGTCGCCCGGCAAGTGCGCCTGCGCGATCTGGCCGGCCTGATCGTCATCGACTTCATCGACATGGATGAACGCCGCAACAACCTGGCTGTCGAAAAGCGCATCAAGGACAAGCTGAAATCCGACCGCGCCCGCATTCAGGTGGGTCGCATCTCGGCCTTCGGCCTGATGGAAATGTCGCGCCAGCGTCTGCGCCCCGGCATGCTGGAGGCCACGACCCAAGCCTGCCACCATTGCCACGGCACCGGCCTCGTGCGCTCAGACGACAGCCTTGCGCTGTCGATCCTGCGCCAACTGGAGGAAGAGGGCACCCGCGACCGCACCAAGGAGGTGTTGCTGACCGCCCCCACCGGCATCATCAACTTCCTCATCAACTACAAGCGCGATTACCTTGATGCTATCGAGGCGCGCACCGGCATGGCGATCCGGATCGAGGCTGACGCCGCGATGATCGTGCCCGACTACAAGGTCGAGAAGTTCAAGACCGCAACCCGGAAGATCACGGCCGTGGCGCCGGTAATCTCGATGGATGCGACCCTGATGGACGATATCGACGACGATGTGACCGAGGACGAGGATGACGTCGAAGAAGTGGCAGCCGTTGCTGCCCCGGCTCCTGCCACCTCCGTCGCAGAATCCCCCGCCGCCTCGGGCGAGGATGATGAGTTGCCCCGCAAGAAGCGCCGTCGCAGGCGCGGGGGCAGGGGCCGTCGCCGGACCAATGGCGAGGGCGGCGAAGAAGGCGCGTTCTCGGACGATAATGGCTTGGACGAGAATGGCTCGGACGACGACAATTCGGACGATGACGGCGCAGATGACGACACCAATGGTGACGACAGCAATGGTGATGATGGGGACGACGATCAGGCCGTAGCGGAGGCCGAGGTTGATGCCCCGGTCGCCAAGGCCCGGCCTGATCCCGCCGATGGCGGCGGAGACAAGCCCAAGAAACGCCGCCGCTCGCGCCGCAGTAGCCGTGGTCCCAAGCCCACCGGCGGCGCCGATGCGGATGCCTTGGACGATGACGCCGATGACGTCTCTGACGACAGCGATGCCGAAGCCCAGATGGCCGAGGCCGATGGTGCCGCAGAGATCGCGCCCGAGCCGCAAGCCGCGCCCGAGCCGGTGGTGGTCGCCGAACCCGCGCCCATGCCGATGGCGGTTGCAGAGCCGGAACCAGAAGCCGAGTCCCAGCCAGACATGGGAGAGGCGGCGCCTGTGCCTGCTCCCGAAGCGGCAGCAGAGGCCGCCGACAAGCCCAAGAAGCGTGGCTGGTGGTCGCGCGGCTGAACCGCAACACCTGTCCTGAAACAACCGGGCGCCCCAACGGGCGCCCTTTTGCATCGACGCAGCCGCGCCGCGTTATTGTGCCGCCGTCTCGCGAATGACCGCGACGATATCCTGCATGCCCGCCAGCGGCACATAACCCTGCACCAACTGATCGCCAAAGACGAAACTGGGCGTGCCGGTGATGCCCAAGCGCTGCCCCAACGCATAGTTGTAGTCGATCGTCGCCTGCACCAGCGGATCGCTCATCGCGGCAAAGATGGCCGGACCATCAAGGCCGAGGTCAATCGCCAGCCGCGCCAGCGACATCTCGGTAACGTCCGAGCGCAGGTTCATCAGACCGTCGCTGACCAGCTGGTAGGCCTCGCCGCCAAGGGCGATGTTGGTCGCCAGTGCGAAGCGGCTGGCCAGCAGCGACTGCTCGCCCAGAATCGGAAACTCCTTGCGGATGATGCGGATATTGCCATCCGCCGCCACCAGTTCCGCCACTTCCGGGTGGGCGCGGCGGCAATAGGAACAGCGGTAATCGAAGAATTCCACCACGACCACATCGCCATCCGGGTTACCGCCCGAATAATCGAAGGCCGAGTTGATCAGGGCGTCCATGTTCTCGGCCACGGCGATCTGTTGCGCCGCGGCCTCGGCTGCTGCCTGACGCCCTTCCAGCACGGCGATGGCTTCGCCCAGAACCTCCGGGTTTTCCAGCAGATAGGCCCGCACTTCGGCCCGGAAGGCGGCGCGCTCGGCGTCCGTCATCTGCTCAAGATCAACCGCCAGCGCGGGCAGGGCGCAGAGCGTGGACAGCGCCACCCCCAACAAAAATCGCTTCATGTCACTCTCCGACCATCCGAATTTGGCAGATGCCTAACACATCTTTCGCCCTTCGCCATCCCGCTGTCATTGACGCGGCGCGCTTGGGCTGCTTTCACCCTTGCCAGCAAATTACAGGCCTCGCCATGAAACAGTCCAGCCGTTCCGCCGTCGATCCCTTCATCGTGATGGACGTGATGGAGGCCGCGCGCGCCGCCGAGGCGGCAGGTCGCCACATCATCCACATGGAGGTGGGTCAACCCGGCACCGGCGCGCCACAGGCCGCGCGCGAGCGGTTGGCCGACGAGATGGCGGCAGGTCCGCTTGGCTATACTGTGGCGCTTGGCCGCCCCGATCTGCGCGCGGGCATCGCGGCGCTTTATGGCGAGTGGTATGGCGTCGATCTCGACCCCGGCCGGGTGATCCTGACCGCCGGTGCATCGGGCGCCTTCATCCTCGCCTTCACGGCGCTTTTCGATGCGGGCGCGCGTGTTGGTCTGGGTGAGCCCTGCTATCCGTCCTACCGCCAGATCCTGACCGCGCTGTCACTGACGCCCGTGGGGCTGCAAACCCACGCCACCACCCGCTACCAGCCGACGCCCGCGCATCTGTCGCCTGATCTGGACGGGCTGATCGTTGCCAGCCCCGCCAACCCGACTGGCACGATGCTGTTCGAACCCGAGTTGCGGGCGCTGAGCGATGCCTGCAAGGCGCAGGATATCTCGTTGATTTCAGACGAAATCTACCATGGTCTGCACTATGAGACCCGCGCCACCAGCGCGCTTGAAGTCACCGATGATGTCTATGTCATCAATTCCTTCTCCCAGTATTTCTCCATGACCGGCTGGCGTCTGGGCTGGATGGTTGTCCCGCAGGATCACGTCCGCACCATCGAGCGGCTGGCCCAGAACATGTTCATCTGCCCGCCCCACGCCGCGCAGGTGGCCGCATTGGGGGCACTCACCCTAGAGGGCCGCGCGGAACTCGATCGGCACCGCGACACCTATACCGCGAATCGCGCGATCCTGCTTCAGGGGCTGGCCGAGGCCGGCCTGACGCAAACCGCCCCCGCCGACGGCGCGTTCTATGTCTATGCCGATGTCGGCGCCTTTACCGACGATGCCCGCGCCTTCGCTGCCGACATCCTCGACCAAGCCGGCGTGGCGGTCACCCCCGGCCTCGATTTCGACAAGTCGCGGGGGGCAACCACGCTGCGTTTTTCCTACGCGCGCGCCACTGCCGACATCGAAGAGGGTGTTTCGCGGCTTAAAACCTTCATGGCCAAGCGTCGGGGCTAGAGGCAACCGTCGCCGGGTGGTATACCCGCTCCACCATCAGACGGGCCCGACAAGAAGGGGCATAATCCCGTGATCCGAGCAGTTCTGACCGCCTTCCTCCTTGCGCTGACCCCGCTGGCCACCCTGACCACCCTAATCGGGCCCGCCACCGCCCAGACCCTCGGCGCGCTTGCCCGCGCCTTGCCTGAGGCATCGACACTGACCTCGGATGCCGAGGGCGTGACGCTTCAGCTCGGGCTCAGTCAGGCTGTACCATTCCGGGTCTTCACCCTCGACGATCCCATGCGCGTGGTCCTCGACTTCCGCGAGGTGGATTTCGCGGCTCTGCCCCCTGATTTCAATGCCGCAAGCGGCGTGGAGGCCGTCGCTATGGGCGGCTCCTCAAGCCCCGGATGGTCGCGCATGGTGCTGACGCTCTCTGCACCGTTGGCCCTCGACATCGCGGCCATGGCGACGGATGCCGCCACTGGACGCGCCGATGTCACCCTGACGCTTTCCCAGACCGACGCCGAGGCCTTCGCCGCCGCCGCAGGCCCGCCGCCGGGCCTCGATGCGGCCCTGCTGCCCGTAGTCACGCCTGCCTCAGCCCCGACCGGCGCAGATACCCTTGTGGTGGTGCTCGACCCCGGCCATGGCGGCGTCGACCCGGGTGCTCTTCGGGGGGGCGTGTCGGAAGCGGAACTGATTCTTACCTTCGCGCGCGAATTGCGCGACGTCATGCGCCGCACCGGCCGGATCGAGGTGGTGATGACCCGCGACGCCGATGTGTTCGTGCCCCTGCCCACCCGCGTCACACTGGCCCGTGCGGCGGGGGCGGACCTGTTCATCTCGCTCCATGCCGACGCCCTGGCCGAAGGGCGGGCGCAAGGAGCCACCGTCTACACGCTGGCCGACGAGGCGACCGACGCCGCGACGGCGGCTCTGGCCGAACAGCACGACCGTGCCGATCTGGTGCAGGGCATCGACCTGTCCGGATCGGATGACGAGGTTGTGGCCGTCCTGATGGACCTTGCCCGCGTGGAAACCGCGCCCCGCGGCCGCGCCTTTGCCGATATCCTCGTGCAGGCGATTGACGCGATGGGCCTCGATCTGCACGCGCAACCCCGCAGCGAAGGCGCGTTTTCGGTGCTGAAGGCGGCGGACTTTCCGGCCGTCTTGCTGGAGATCGGCTTTCTGAGCGAAGGCGGCGATCTGGAAAATCTTCAGAGCGCCGACTGGCGCGCCCAGATGCAGGCGGCAGTCACGGGCGCTGTCATGGCCTGGGCCGATGCGGACGCGGCGGCGGGGCCGCTCAGACGGCAGTAAACTCGGCCAGCCAGACCGAATGGCCCATAAGGTCGGCGTCGTCCGGGCGGAACCAGATCACTTCGAACCCCGCCTCCGCCAGCAAGGAGCGGTATTCGTCAGGCGACAGGCTGGCGTGATAAACCGGCGATGCGCCGACCTTTCCCACAGCTTCGCCCGCCGCTGGACCCGAGGTGAACAGCAGCCGCGCGCCCGGTGCCGCATGGGCCGCGAAGACAGGGACCATCGCGCGCTGGTCGTTGGGCGAGAGGTGGAAGAAGCTGTTGAACGCCACCACGATGTCGAACTTCTGGCCCAGTGCCAGCCCGCGCATGTCGGCCAGGATCACGGCCATCCCCGGCACCGGGATGCGACACTCGGCCAGCATCTCTGCCGCGCCGTCCACGCCTGTCACCCGGTCGCCCCGCGCCACGAACCATTCGGCGATCGGCTGCCCTGATCCGCAGCCCAGATCCAGCACCCGCAACCCCGGATCGCGGCCGTTCACGCAAGCCTCCAGCGCAGGCCTTTCCCACAAGAGAAGGTTGCGCCCGGCGGCCCATCTCGCAGCCTCCCGGCGATAAGTCGCCAATATGTCCTCCGGACCGTCCAAACTGCCCCCCGTCACGGCGAATTGTTGCCCAGCGCTTTTGACCCAGACCCCGCGCGCGCGTATACAGGGGCAATAATTGGGGATTTGATTACACAATGCGATTCATAATCGGTTTTTTCGGCGCGATCTTCAGCGCCATTACCCTTGGGCTGGTCTTTGCGGCGCTGGGCGTGGGCGGGCTGATCTTCATGTATTCGCGCGGGCTTCCCGACACCGAGACGTTGTCGAACTACTCGCCGCCCACGATCAGCCGGATCTACTCGCGCCAGGGCATGATCGTGGATGAATTCGCCTCGGAACGTCGCCTGTTCACGCCTGCGGACGAGATCCCCGATCTGGTCGCCTATGCCTTCGTGTCGGCCGAGGATCGCAACTTCTACAACCACGCGGGCTATGACCCGCGCGCGATTGCGGCGGCATTTGTGGATGCCATACGCTCGCGCGGGCAGGATGTGCGCGGCGCCTCGACCATCACCCAGCAGGTGATGAAGAACTTCCTGCTCGACGGCTCCCGCACGGTCGAGCGCAAGGTGCGCGAGATCATCCTTGCCGCGCGGATCGAACGCACGCTGACCAAGGACCGCATCCTTGAACTTTACCTCAACGAGATTTTTCTGGGTCAGAACTCGTATGGCGTCACCGCCGCCGCGCAGACCTATTTCAATGCAACGCTGGAAGACCTGACGCTGGCGCAAGTGGCCTATCTTGCCGCCTTGCCGCAGGCACCGTCGCGCTTTCATCCCGTCACGGATTACGAGCGCGCGATCACCCGCCGCAATTACGTGCTGCGCGAAATGTACGAAAATGGCTATGTCAGCGAAGAGGAGATGCAGGCAGCCATCGATACGCCGCTGGAAACCGTTCAGGGCGGTCATATCGAGGCCTATCGCCTGAACCGCCCGCCGCGCAATTACTTCACCGACGAGATCCGGCGCCAGCTTTCCGCCCAATACGGCGAGGACGAGTTCTTCTCGGGCGGCTATTCCGTGCGCTCGACCATGGACGAAGGCTTGCAGGCGGTGGCCGAAGCCTCCCTGCGCCAAGCCCTCGAATCCTACGACCGCGACCGTGGCGTCTGGCACGGCACCATCACCAGCCTCGATCCCGCCCTGTTGGTGGACGAGGCCTCATGGCGCGCGGCGTTGGCAGGGGCCGATGTTCCCCGCGACATCGAAGGCTGGTTCGCGGCTGTTGTGCTGGAAGTGGGCGACAGCTCGGCCCGCATCGGGATCGAGGGCGTGGAAGAGGACGAGGATGGCCATTTCATCCCCGCCGAGGACGTGACCTGGGCGCGGCCCCTGAACGAGGATGGCTCTCGCGGGGCCGCGGCGCGGGTGGCGGGCGACCTGCTCGATGTGGGCGACGTGGTGCATGTGCGCGCCATGACCGCCGACAGCGACGGCAGCTTCATCCGCTGGACCCTGCGACAGGTGCCGGAAGTGCAGGGCGCCTTCATGGCGATGGACGTGCATACGGGCCGCGTTCTGGCGATGCAGGGCGGGTTTTCCTACCAGTATTCCAGCTTCAACCGCGCCACCCAGGCGACGCGCCAGCCGGGATCGAGCTTCAAGCCCTTCGTCTATGCGGCGGCGTTGGACAGCGGCTATTCGCCCAATACCATCGTCATCGACGCGCCGATCGAGGTGCGCACGGGCGAGGGCATCTGGCGGCCGACGAATGCGTCGAACGAGTTCTACGGTCCCTCGCCGCTGCGCACCGGTATCGAGCGCTCGCGCAACCTGATGACCGTGCGCCTGGCGCAGGATGTGGGCATGGAAACCGTCGCGCGCTACGCGGAACGCTTCGGCGTCTATGACGACATGGACCCGTTCCTTGCGAACTCGCTTGGCGCGCAGGAAACCACCCTCTTCCGCATGATCTCGGCCTACGCGATGTTCGCCAATGGCGGCGAGCGGGTGGAGCCCACCCTCGTGGACCGGATCCAGAACCGCTATGGCGAGACCGTGTATCGCCACGATCAGCGCCTTTGCCCCGACTGCGAACTGGCCTCGCTCGACCCCGGCGTGGCGCCCCGCATTGTGTCGACGCGCGAACGCGTGATCGATCCGATCACCGCCTACCAGATCACCTCGATGATGCGCGGCGTGGTGGAGCGCGGCACGGCGGCGGGCACGGTCAACCTGCCGGTGCCCACCGCGGGCAAGACCGGCACCACCAACGACGCGCGCGACGTGTGGTTCGTGGGCTTCACCTCGAACATCGTGGCGGGCTGCTATATCGGCTTTGACCAACCCGCAACATTGGTCGGCGGGTCGGGTGGCGGCATGTGCGGCCCCGTGTTCCAGCGCTTCATGATCGAGGCGATCGAGGAATATGGCGGCGGCGATTTCCCGGTGCCCGAAGGCGGCACCTTCTATCCGATCGACCGCTACACCGGCGCCCCCCTGCCGGCGGGTTCGCAGGGCGAAAACGTCGTCTACGAGTTGTTCCGCAACGGCGAGGAACCCTACGATTCGCTGCTGTCGGTGATCGACGGCGGTTGGGCGATGTCGTCCGATATCCCGTTGTTCACCCAGGGCGGTGAAGGCGACGGCGGTGGCGGGCAGGGCGAGTTGGTTGAAACATCAGACGGTGACCAGGTGCGCGTGCCGACGAATACCGGCTTCGGCACGCTCAGTTCCGGTGGCCTTTACTGAGATATCGCGCGCCTCGCGGCGGCCGGGCCCAAGGCTTTTGAAAAAGCCTTGTCAGAGCCTTGCAAGGCTTTGGTCTTGCGCGTCGGACCCGTCGCGCCTTGAGGGTCCGGCAGCGCTGGTCTATCTGTTCCCAACCATTGCCTGAGGGTTCCGTCCATGCGCGCTGAAACGCAATCCAACATCGAGAAGATCCGCAATTCCCTGACCTTGCTGGGCCAGCGGATGGACATCACGACGGCGCCGCACCGGATGGAGGAATTCGACGCCATGGTCGAAAATCCCAACCTGTGGAACGACCCCGAAAAGGCGCAAAAGCTGATGCGGGACCGGCAGGCGCTGGTCGACAAGCTGAAATCCTATGACACCATCCATCGGGCGCTGACCGACAATGTCGAATTGATCGAGTTGGGCGAAATGGAAGGCGACACCGAGATCGTTGCAGAAGCCGAAGCGGCGCTTGCGGCCCTGACGAAAACGGCTGCCGCCAAGGAACTCGAGGCGCTGCTCGACGGCGAGGCCGACCGAAACGACACGTTTCTGGAGGTCAATGCCGGAGCCGGGGGCACAGAAAGCTGCGACTGGGCGGGCATGCTGGCGCGGATGTATACGCGCTGGGCCGAGAAGAAGGGCTACGAGGTCGAGTTGCAGTCCTTCAGTGCCGGAGAAGAGGCGGGGATCAAGTCGGTCCTCTACAAGATTTCGGGCCCGAACGCCTATGGCTGGCTGAAATCGGAATCGGGCGTGCACCGGCTGGTGCGGATCAGCCCCTATGACAGCGCGGCGCGGCGGCATACCTCGTTTTCCTCGGTCTGGGTCTACCCTGTGGTCGACGACAACATCGAGATCGAGGTCAAGCCCAACGACATCCGCATTGATACCTATCGCTCTTCCGGCGCCGGCGGGCAGCACGTCAATACTACCGACTCGGCCGTGCGGATCACCCACCTTGCGACCAATATCGTGGTGACGAGTTCCGAGAAATCGCAGCACCAGAACCGGGATATCGCGATGAAGGCGCTGAAGTCGCGGCTATACCAGCTGGAGCTTGAAAAGCGCAACGCTTCGATCCAGGAGGCCCATGACAACAAGGGCGATGCCGGTTGGGGCAACCAGATCCGGTCCTATGTCCTGCAGCCCTACCAGATGGTCAAGGATCTGCGCACCTCGTTCGAGACGTCCGACACCCAAGGCGTGCTCGATGGCGATATCGACGGCTTGATGGCCAGTGTTCTGGCGATGGACGTCTCGGGCAAGACACGGGCGCAGGCGCAGGCGGAAGATTAGGGCGCCCGGTTTGGCCCGGTCTGACGGGGCGCTGTCCGGGGCAGGCGGGGCGCTTTGAGTTTTTCTGCCAAGCTGAATGGGGCAAGATGAATGGGGGGACCGGTGCGTGGATGAGCTTTGGCGGTGGAACGCGGTGGATCTGTCGCGGGCGATTGCCGCGCGAAAGGTGTCGCCGGTCGATCTGATGCGGGCAACGCTGGCGCGGATCGACGCTGTGAACGGGCGGGTCAACGCCATCGTCTCGATGCCAGACAGGGAGGCGCTGATGGGCGCCGCGCGGGTGGCCGAGGCGATGCTGGGATCGGGGCCGCCGCAGGGCTGGCTCCATGGCATCCCGATGGCGATCAAGGACGTGGTGTCTGTCAAGGGCCTGCGCTCGACCTCGGGCTCGCCCTTGCTGGCGGATCACGTGCCATCGGTCGATGACGGGTTGGCGCGGCGGCTGCGGGCGTCGGGAGCGCTGGTGATCGGCAAGACCAATGTGCCGGAATTCGGCCTTGGGTCCCATACGCGCAACCCGGTCTTTGGCGCCACGCGCAATCCGTTCGATCCGTCGCGCACGGCGGGCGGGTCGTCCGGGGGCGCTGCGGCGGCGCTGGCTACGGGAATGGTATCGGTCGCCGATGGCTCAGACATGATGGGCTCGCTTCGCAACCCGGCGGCATGGAACGATGTCTACGGGTTCCGGCCCTCGGTAGGCCTTGTGCCGGGGGAGCCGCGCGACAACGTGCTGTTGCATCGCCTGTCGACGGCGGGACCGATGGCGCGGGGTGTGGCGGATCTGGAAGCCCTGCTCGAGACGCTGTCGGGCGTGAAACTGCCGCCAGCGGCTGTCAAGGCGCGCCCGCGCATCGGTTGGCTGGGTGATTGGGGCGGGGCCTTCGCCATGGATCCCGGGCTTTTGGCGGCGGGCGAAGATGCCCTGACCCGCGCCGAGGCGCTTGGCTGGCAGATCGAGGCGCTGGCGCCGCCGATGCCTGCCGCGATGCTCTGGCAAAGCTGGACCGATCTGCGGTCCTTTGTGCTGGTGCAGGACTTGGCACGCTATTGGCGCGTGCCGGAAACGCGCGCGCTCCTCAACCCGCAGGCCATCTGGGAGGTGGAGTGCGGGCTGGCCCTGACCGGCGATCAGGTCGAGGACGCTGCCGTGATACGGCGCGAGTGGCTTGGCCGCCTCGACGGGCTCTTTGCCCGCTTCGATGCGCTGGTTCTGCCTTCAACCCAGCTCTGGCCTTTTCCCGTCGACTGGGACTGGCCGCGTGCCCTCAACGGGCATCCGACCGACACCTATCACCGCTGGATGGAGGTGGTCATCCCCGCCAGCCTTGCCGGCCTGCCGACGCTGTCGGTTCCGGGCGGATATGGGGCCACAGGCCTGCCCCATGGCGTTCAGATCATCGGCGCGCCCGGTGCGGATGCGCATGTCCTGGCCCTTGGCCGGGCGTGGGAGGGGATGATTGGCCCACGCAAGGTCCGCGATCCCGCCTGACGGTAAGCTTTGCGCCGCGCCCCGGTTGGCGATAGTCTCGCCTTGGGGGAGACTACTGCCATGACTGACATCACCGGCCATTCCGTCGCCGCAGGCGCACCCGCGATCCGCGCCTTGGCGCCCGGCGATCTGGCCACCGCGCTGCGCCTTGGCCTGCGCGATTTCCGCGCCAGACCGATGATGGGGTTGTTCTTTGCGAATACCTACGTGATCGGCGGCTGGCTGCTCTATGTCTTGCTGTTTCTGAGCGATCTGGAATGGCTTGCCATTCCGCTGACCGTCGGCTTTCCCCTGATGGGGCCGTTCCTGGCCGTGGGCCTCTACGAGGTGTCGCGGCGGCTGGAAGCGGGCCAGACCGACTGGCGACGCGCCGATATCTTCGGCGTGATCTGGCGGCAGCGCCTGCGCCAGCTTCCGTCGATGGCCTGGGTCGTGATCGTCTACTTCCTGTTCTGGTC
>JBBQHZ010000009.1:0-58077 GCA_038324445.1 Rhodobacterales bacterium
GCACCAGCCGGTCGGGCAGATGGCGGGCAGAGCCCGTGATCGGGGCATCGGTCATGATGCGTGTGCTCCCTGTGCGTCGGCCTGCGCCCGCCTGAGGATGATGCGCCCCTTGGCGCGGCTGGCCCGCGCGTTGAAGGTGACGGCGATGACGATGGCCGCCCCCGAGATCGCCAGTTGCCAGAACGGCGAGATGCCGACGACCGGCAGCGCGTTCTTGATGATCCCGAGGAAAATGGCGCCAAGGATCGCCCCCAGAACCGTGCCCGAGCCGCCCGCGATGGCAATGCCACCGATGACGCAGGCGGCCACGACCTCGAGCTCGAAGCCCTTGGCGATGTCGACATAGGCGACCGAGTAGCGCGCCACCCATAGGTAGCCTGTCAGGCCCGCCAGCATTCCCGACAGAACGAATGCCCAGAACTGCGTGCGGCCCACATTAATGCCCGCATAGACGGCGGCGTGGGGGTTGCCGCCCACGGCATAGAAGGCGCGACCAAGGGGGGTGCGCGCAATGACGACGAAGAAGATCGCGGCGGTGATGATGGCAAGCCATGCCAGCACGGGCAGGCCCAGCAGGACGGTGCGCGGAAAGCCGGTGAAGGCGGCGCTCATCTCATGCGCATTGACCCACGCCCCGTCCGAGATGACGAAGATGATGCCGCGATAGATCGTTAGCGTGCCCAGCGTCACCACGATTGGCGGGATGGTCAGTTTCCAGACCAGAATGCCGTTGATCGCCCCCAAAACCGCCCCCAGTCCCAGAGCCAGAGCGATCACCAGAGGGATCGGCAGGCCGGGATAGGCGACGTTGAGCATGGCGCAGACCATGCCGGTCAAGGCGAGGTTCGCGGCCACCGACAGGTCGATGCAGCGAGTGAGGATCACGATGCTTTGACCCAGCGCAAGGATGATAAGCGGCGAGGTGTCCGTCAGCACGCTGATCAGGTTGGCGGGGTCCACGAAGGCGGGAAAGCGACTGGCGATCAGCGCGGTCAGGGCCAGAATGACGCCGACCAGCAGCGCCTCGCGCGATTTGAGGAAGCGCGTCATGGATGCGATCCGATGCCCGCGGCGTGGCGAACCAGCGTTTCGGGGCCAAGCTCGGCGCGGGCCAGTTCCGCCACGATCAGGCCTTCGCGCATGACGATGACACGGTCGGACATGCCGAGGATTTCGGGGATTTCCGAGCTGACCATGATCACGGCCAACCCCTCCGCCGCCAGTTCCGCCATGAAGGCATGGACGGCGGCCTTGGAGCCGATGTCGATGCCCTTGGTAGGCTCGTCGAGGATGATGACCTTGGGCCGTGTCGCCAGCCATTTGGCGATGACTATCTTCTGCTGGTTGCCGCCCGACAGGTTGCCGACATTCTGGTCGAGCGATGCGGCGCGCAGGTCCAGCCGTTCGGTGTAGCGGCGGGCAAGCGCAAACTCCTCGGCCAATCGCAGGAAGCCCGATTTCGAGGTTTTGCCCAAGGACGGGAGCGAAACGTTCTGGAAGATCGGCATTCCCAGCACCGCGCCCTGCCTGCCGCGATCTTCGGGCACATAGACGATGCCGTTGGCGATGGCGTCGGCGGGCGAGCGGATGGTGCGGGCCTTGCCGTCGATGTAGACGGTGCCCGCCGACGGGCGGGTGATACCGAAGATCGCCTGCATCAACTCGGACCGGCCTGCGCCGACCAGCCCGTAGAATCCAAGGATCTCGCCCGCATGGAGTGTCAGGGAGATGTTGTCGAATTCGGTCGGGTGGGCCAAACCCTCCACCCGCAGCACCTCGGCACCGATGGCTGGCGTGCGGTGGGGGAATATCTGGTCGACGGCCCGGCCAACCATGTGCTGCACCAGATCGCCCTCGGTCACGTCGGACATCAGCCCGGAGGCCACGTGCTCGCCGTCGCGGAACACGGCGAAGCGGTCGGCGATGCGGAACACCTCGTCGAACTTGTGGGAGATGAACAGGATCGCGCGGCCTTCGGCTTTCAGGCGCTCGACCAGTTCATAAAGCTCCTCGATCTCTTTTTGGGACAGGGCGGCAGTGGGCTCGTCCATGATGACGACGCGCGCATTTACTGACAGGGCGCGCGCGATGGCCACTAGATGCTTGCTGGCGATGCCGAGGTCTTTGAGCGGTGTGGCGACATCCAGGGGCGCGTCGATCCGGTCCAGAATCTCGCGGGAGCGGGCCACCATTGCGGCCTTGTCGATCAGGCCGAAACGTCCGCGCGGGGCGTGGCCGATGAAGATGTTTTCGGCCACCGACAACTCGTCGAACAGCACGGTTTCCTGATGGATCGCGGTGATCCCGGCGCTGATGGCATCCTCGGCGGAGGTAAACTGCACCGGCTTGCCATCCACCGTGATGGTGCCGCCATCGGCGCGGTAGATGCCGGTCAGGATCTTGACGATGGTGGATTTGCCCGCGCCGTTTTCGCCGACAAGCGCCGTGACCTCGCCGGCATAAAGCTCCAGCGAGACGTTGTTGAGGGCCTTGACCCCCGGAAAGGTCTTGGTGATGCCGGTCAGGCGCAGCACGGGATCGGCTGGCGCCTCATCCATCTTGGGGGCGTGCAGGGACATGTAGGGCAATCCGCGAGGGAGATGAACCCGGCGCGCCAGACGACGCGCCGGGCCGGGAGACCGCGAAGATCAGAAGATCTCGCGGAACTGCTCGATGTTGGAAGCATCGTAGGTGAACGGGTTTGACATCGCACCCGACGAGGTGTCGTCCAGCAGCAGATCACCCATGCGGCCCATCGGAATGGTCGCGCCGGGGCCGGCAGTCGCCGCTTCGGTCGCCAGGTTGTAGGACAGCATCGCCGCCGCATAGCCCAGATCGATCGGGTTCCAGATCGCGAAGCTTTGCGAGGCACCGGATTCGATGGCGCCCGCCATCTCGGACGGCAGGCCAAGGCCTGTCACGTTCACCTGACCGACGCGGCCCTGATCGACCACGGCTTGCGCCGCCGCCACGATCCCCACCGAGGTCGGCGCGATGATCGCGTCGAGGTCCGGGTAGGTCTGCATGAGGCCCACAGCCTCGCGGTAGGAACGATCCGCAAGGTCATCGCCATAGACTGTCGCCACCACTTCGATGTTGGGATAATCGCCCATGACGGCGTTCATCTCGGCGATCCAGGTGTTCTGGTTGGTCGATGTGGCGGTGGCCGACAGCAGCGCCACCTGACCGCCTTCGGGCAGATGATCGGCTGCCAGCTGGATGATCGTGCGGCCGATCAAAGCGTCGGACGACGGCGCCAGATGCAGCATCCGGCCTTCCTCGGCCACGCCCGAATCCCACGAGATCACGACGATCCCGCGCTCCATCGCGCGTTGCAGCACCGGCACCAGAGCGTCGGGGTCGTTGGCCGAGACGGCGATCGCGTCCACGCCTTGCGCGATCAGGGCGTTGATCACTTCGATCTGGCCCTCGGCGGTGGTCGAGGTGGGACCGGTATAGATGATCTCCACATTGCCCAGCTCGGCGGCGGCCTCCTCCGCCCCCTCGGCTGCGGCTTCAAAGAAGCCGATGCCCAGCGCCTTGACGACCAGCGCGATGCGGATCGGGTCCTGCGCATGGGCCATGCCGCCCGACAGCAGCAAGGCGGCCAGTGCGGTTCCGCCAAAGATTCTCCGTGTGATACTCATGTCGCGTCCTCCCATGAATGAGTGTCGTCTTGTCGTGTGGGGCGGGATCAGCCCGCCCCGGTTGCCGCCGCGGCACTTGTGTGCACCACGATCAGTTTTATGTCCGCCGCCTCCAGCATCGCTGCCGCGCGGTCGGAAATGCCGTCATCGGTGATGACCACGTCGATCCGGTCCAGCGGGCACAGCACTAGGCTGGAGCGGCTTTCGAACTTGGAGCTGTCGACCAGCACCACCAGTTCGTCCGCCTGCCCGATCAGCTTCTGCTCGGCCTGGATCAGCAACGGGTCCGCCTCCATCAGGCCGAGGGGTCCAAGGCCCTGCGCGCCCATGAACATGCGGCGCGCGGCGAAGTTGCGGGTCACGTCGTTATCGAAGGGCGACAGGATGATGTTCTGCTCGCGGTAGATCACGCCGCCCGACAGCATGATGGTGTTCTTGGAATTCTTCAGCAGATGCTCGGCGATCGGAAAGCTGTTGGTGAATACCTGCATACGCCGCATCGCCAGCGGGTGCACCATCTGGAACGTCGTGGTGCCACCATTGATGATGATGGCATCGCCATCGTCGCACAGATCCACCGCGGCCCGCGCGATGGCCTGCTTTTCGGGGCCGCGCATGGTTTCGTTGACGGCGAAGGTGCGCCCGGCGAGGCCCACGAAGCGCGGCGGCGTGATCGCCTCGGCCCCGCCGCGCACGCGGCGCAGGCGGTTGTGGGTGTGCAGCGTGTTGATGTCGCGGCGGATCGTGGCCTCGGATACGCCGGTCAACGCGCAGAAATCGGCGACGGTGACGACGGGACGTTCCTGCACGGCGGACAGGATGACCCTATGGCGATCTTTCTCGTGCATCGAATCCCTCCCGCTTGCGTCAACCGTGGTCCCTGCCCCCGCCACCTGTCAATCACAAATTGTCATTTCCAATCATTCTGCACCGCAGCATGATTGGAAATGATTATTCCTGATTGACTTTTCTGGGATCGCACCGCAGCCTGCGGCCACATCCAAGGCCCGGCGCACCATCGCCGAAGGGAGAGGTCACATGCTGGAAATCGTTGGAAATGAACGTCTTGAAAGCAAATGGGACGCCCCCCGCGCCGCCACGATGACCGAGCCGGAGAAGCTGCTCTATCGCTCGAATCTGCTGGGATCCGACAAGCGGATCACCAACTACGGCGGCGGCAATACCTCGGCCAAGGTGATGGAGCGCGATCCGCTGACCGGCGATATGGTCGAGGTGCTGTGGGTCAAGGGATCGGGCGGTGATGTCGGCTCGATCAAGATGGACGGGTTCGCCACGCTCTACATGGACAAGCTGCGGGCGCTGAAGGGCATCTATCGCGGCGTCGAGCATGAGGACGAGATGGTGGGGCTGCTGCCCCATTGCACCTTCAACCTCAACGCCCGCGCGGCATCTATCGACACGCCGCTGCACGCCTATGTGCCGCACAGGCATGTCGATCACATGCATCCCGACGCCATCATCGCGATTGCGGCGGCAGTGGATTCGAAGGCGCTGACGGCAGAGATCTTCGGCAAGGATATCGGCTGGCTGCCATGGAAGCGGCCGGGATACGAGCTTGGCCTGTGGCTGGAGAAGTTCTGCCTCGATAACCCCGACGCCAAGGGGGTCGTGCTGGAAAGCCACGGGCTGTTCACGTGGGATGACGATGCAAAGGCGTGCTACCTGTTGACGCTTTCAGTGATCCAGCAGGCGATGGACTGGTTCGACGCCAGAACCGCCGGAAAGCCCGCCTTTGGCGGCGCGGTCCATGCCAGCCTGCCGCCGGCCGAGCGGCGGGCGGTCGCCGCGCGCCTGATGCCCGCGATCAGGGGGATGGTGTCAGGTCAGCACCGGATGGTCGGGCATTTCGAGGATAGCGCGGCCGTTCTGGATTTCGTCAACGCGGCGCAGATGCCCGCGCTGGCGGCATTGGGCACGTCGTGCCCGGACCACTTCCTGCGCACCAAGATCCGGCCCTTGGTGGTGGGCTTTGACCCGGCCAAGCCAGATGTGGCGGCGGTGCTGGCGGGCCTGCCTGCCGAGGTGGCCGCCTACCGCGACGATTACACCGCCTATTACGATCGCTGCAAACACCCTGACAGTCCGGCGCTGCGCGACCCCAATGCTGTGGTTTATCTGGTGCCGGGCGTCGGCATGATCACCTTCGCCAAGGACAAGGCCACCGCCCGCATCTCGGGCGAGTTCTATGTAAACGCGATCAACGTGATGCGGGGCGCAAGTGCCGTCAGCACCTATCATGGCCTGCCAGAGCAGGAGGCCTTCGATATCGAGTACTGGCTGTTGGAGGAGGCCAAGCTGCAACGCATGCCCAAGCCGAAAGCGCTGGCCGGGCGCGTGGCGCTGGTGACCGGCGGCGCGGGCGGGATCGGATCGGCGATTGCGGCCCGCTATCTGGCAGAGGGTGCTTGCGTGGTTCTGGCGGATATCGACGCGGGCGCGCTTGCCGCGATGCACAAGGCGCTGGCGGGGCAGTTCTCGGGCGATGCCGTGCGACAGGTGGAGATGAACGTCACCGACGAGGCGGCGGTGATTGCCGCGATTGCCGCGGCAGCGGTCGAGTATGGCGGCATCGACATTCTGGTGTCGAATGCGGGGATCGCGTCCTCCGCGCCGGTGGAGGAAACCACGCTTGCGCTGTGGCAGAGGAACATGGACATCCTGAGCACCGGCTACTTCCTTGTCAGCCGCGAGGCGTTCAAACTGTTCCGCGCGCAGGGTATCGGCGGGTCGGTCGTGTTCATCGGCTCGAAAAACGGCCTTGCGGCCAGCCCGAACGCCGCTGCCTATTGCACCGCCAAGGCCAGCGAATTGCATCTGGCGCGATGTCTTGCGCTGGAAGGGGCCGAGGCGGGTATCCGCGTCAACGTCGTCAACCCTGACGCGGTTCTGCGTGGATCGAAGATCTGGCAGGGCGAATGGCTGGACCAGCGCGCCGCCACCTACGGCACCGACAAGGAGGGGCTGGAGGAGATGTACCGGCAACGCTCCTTGCTCAAACGCGCGGTGCTGCCCGAGGATATCGCCGAAGCGGCGTATTTCTTCGCCGCCGATGTATCTGCCAAGTCCACCGGCAATATCCTCAACGTCGATGCCGGCAATGCGCAGGCTTTTACGCGATAGGGTGGCACGCGGTAGGGCACGGGGGGAGGAGGGGAAGATGAGCAAGCAAAGCTACGCCACGGCGCAGGCGATCTATCAGGATTGGGGCGTCGATACCGAGGCCGCGATGGCGCGCCTCGGAGAGGTCGCGATTTCCATGCATTGCTGGCAGGGCGACGATGTGCGCGGGTTCGAGCGCAAGACAGGTGCGTCAGGTGGTGGGATTCAGGCCACCGGCAACCATCACGGCCGCGCCCGCACGCCCGACGAATTGCGCGCCGATCTTGAGTTTGCCTATGCCCAGATCCCCGGTCGCCACCGCCTGAACCTGCACGCGATGTATCTGGACAGCGACGCCGTTCCTGACCGGGACGCGATCGAATTTGCGCATTTCGTGCCATGGGTGGAATGGGCGAAGGCGCAGGGCATCGGCCTTGACTTCAACCCGACGTTTTTCGCCCATGCCAAGGCCGACGACAACCTGACGCTGAGCCATCCCGACGCGGGCATCCGTGATTTCTGGATCGAACATGGCCGCCGCTGCCGCGAGATCGCGGCGCGTATGGGGGAGGCCTTAGGCAGCCCCTGCGTCAACAATATCTGGGTGCCCGATGGCTACAAGGACATCCCCGTCGACCGCATGGCCGCGCGCAAACGGCTGGAGGCGTCGCTGGATGCGATGCTGGCCGACGTCCACGACCCTGCCGCCATGCGCGATGCTGTCGAAAGCAAGCTGTTCGGAATCGGGGTCGAGGCCTGCACGGTGGGCAGTCACGAATTCTACCTTGGCTATGCGATCCGAAAGCGCCTGCTTCTGTGCCTCGACATGGGCCATTTCCACCCGACCGAAAGCGTCGCCGACAAGCTGAGCGCCGTGGCCCTGTCGCTCGATGAAATCCTGCTGCATGTGTCGCGCCCGATGCGGTGGGACAGCGACCATGTGATCTTGCTGAACGACGACATTCTGGCGATGGCGCAGGAGTTGGTGTTTGCCGACCTGCTGGGCCGCACCCGCATCGGGCTCGATTTCTTCGATGCCACGATCAGCCGGACTGCCGCCTGGGTGATCGGCACCCGCAACATGCAAAAGGCGTTGTTGCGGGCGCTGTTGATGCCAGAGGCCGAGTTGAAGGCGGCCGAGGCAGCGCTGGACCATTCGAAGCGGTTGATGATGATCGAGGAGGTAAAGGACCTGCCTGCGGGGGCCGTATGGCAGGAATTCTGCGCCCGGCATTCGGTTCCGGACGGGCGGGCGTTGCTGGATCTGCTTGACGCCTATTCGAGCCGGGTTTCGGGGCGCGGCTAGCGGCGGTTTCTGCTGGCGCGTGCACGGTTGGAGGCTGCACCTCCCTCGCAAAGCAAGAGCCTGCGCGTGATGGGGTTGGAAATCGCTGCGGCGGGGGTCATGCTGCCCCTCGGGCCATTCCCGTGAAGGATCGACAGCTTGCATCACCTCGGCATCGATATCGGCACCTCGGCGGTCAAGCTGTGCCTGACAGACGAGACAGGCGCGGTCACGGTGACGACGGAAGCGCCGCTGACCGTCCAGCGCCCGTTTCCCGGCGCCAGCGAGCAAGATCCCGATGCGTGGATCGCGGCCCTGAAGGGTGCTGCGGCTGCCCTGCCGCCGGATCAGCGGCGCGATGTCGGGGCAATCGGGCTATCGGGGCAGATGCACGGCGCCGTCTTGCTGGATGCGGCGCGGCGGCCTGTGCGCAACGCGATCCTGTGGAACGATGGCCGCGCGGCGGCTGAATGCGATGCGATGGCGGCGGCAGTGCCCCAGATCGGGCAGATCACCGGCGTGCCGCCCATGCCCGGCTTCACCGCGCCCAAGCTGTTGTGGTTAAGCGTTCATGCAGCGGCGGAGCATGCGCGGATTGCCCATGTGCTGCTGCCGAAGGACTATATCGGTCTCTTTTTGCACGGAAACCTTGCCACCGATCCGTCCGACGCGGCGGGAACCTCGTGGTTCGATCAGGAGACCGGCGTTTGGTCCAGGCTCCTCTGCGAGGCTTCGGCCACGCGATCGGACTGGCTGCCTTCGGTCCTTGCGGGAAACGCCATTGCGGGGCACCTGACCGATGCCGCCGCGCAAGCGCTTGGCCTGCCAGGCGGCATCCCCGTCGCCACCGGCGCGGGCGATGCGGCGGCGGGCGCTGTCGGCATCGGCGCGGTCATGGGAGGCGACGGGTTCATCTCGCTCGGCACGTCGGGGCAGTTGTTCGTCACCACCGACACCTACCGCCCCAACCCCGCCGGGCGCACCCATACCTATGCCCACACCCTGCCCGGCCTGTGGTTCCAGATGGCGGCGATGCTGAACGGCGCGCGGCCCATGGCGTGGCTTGCCGACCTGCTAAACCGTCCCATCGCAGCACTTCTGGCCGAGGCGGAAGCGGCCCCGCCCGGACCGATCTTCCTGCCCTACCTGACCGGAGAGCGGACACCCCATGGCGACACGGACATCCGCGCAGGCTTCTGGGGCCTGTCCGAGGATACGACCCAAGGCAGCATGATGCGCGCCGTGGTCGAGGCGATCGCCTTTACCTTCGCAGATGCGCAGGCCGCCTTTGCGGCCTCGGGCGCGCTGCCCGAGCGGTTGCTTGCCATCGGCGGCGGCACCCGCAGCGCGTTCCTGCTGCAGATGATTTCCGATGCGATGGGCCTGCCCATCGGGCGCAGCGACGCCGCCGAGGTTGGACCCGCCTTGGGCGCGGCGCGGCTGGCACAGATGGCCGCAAGCGGTCGCCCGGCGGCAGAGATCGCCACCAAACCCGAGGTGGCGCGGTGGTTCACGCCGGACCCACAGGCCCAAGCCGCCATGGCCCCGCGCCTTGCCGCCTATCGCGCGCTTTATCCGGCGTTGAAGTCGGTCGGCGACGTGCTGCGCAGGACCTAGCTTTCGGCTGTCAGCACGCCACGCTGAATCTGATCCTCTTCGATGGACTCGAACAACGCCTTGAAATTGCCCTCACCAAAGCCGTCATCGCCCTTGCGCTGGATGAATTCGAAAAAGATCGGCCCGATCACGGTTTTCGAGAAGATCTGCAGCAATATACGCGTCTCTCCCCCGTCCACGACGCCTTCGCCGTCGATCAGGATTCCGTGCTTCATCATCCTGTCCTTCGGCTCGTCATGTCCGGTCACGCGCTCATAGCTCAGATCGTAATACGTCTCGGGCGGCTTGGGCATGAACTTCACGCCATTCTCGGCAATCGCGTCCGTTGCATCATATAGATCGCGCGCGCCGACGGCGATATGCTGGATGCCCTCGCCGTTGTACCGCTTGAGGTATTCGACGATCTGCCCCGTCTCCCCCCGATCCTCGTTGATCGGGATGCGGATGCGGCCGCAGGGCGAGGTCAGGGCGCGGCTGGTCAGCCCGGTGAATTTGCCCTCGATGTCGAAGAACCGGATCTCGCGGAAGTTGAACAACTCCCGATAGAACTTGAACCACGTGTCCATGTTGCCCTTGTGGACGTTGTGGGTCAGGTGATCGAGATAGTAGAACCCGACGCCATCGGGCTTCGACTTGGCGATCCAGTCATATTCCCAGTTGTAGGGCGAGGTGTCGTAATACTGATCCACCAGGTAGATCAGCGACCCGCCGATACCCATGATCGCGGGCACATCCAGCACCTTGCCGCCGCCGGTATACTCCTCGGCACCATGCGCCACGGCATGCGCCAGCGCCTGATGCGCATCAACCACCCGCCACGCCATCGACGGCGCGCAGGGCCCGTGCTTTTCCACGAACCGGGCCGCAAAACTGTCCGGATCGGCGTTCAGCACATAGGTGACATCGCCCTGCTGCCACAGCTCGACCGCGCGATCCTTGTGGGTCGCGGTGTGGACATAACCCATGCGGGTAAAGGCCTCGCGCAGCTTTTCAGGGTCGGGATGGGCGAATTCGACGAATTCGAACCCGTCGGTGCCGGCAGGGTTCTCGTGAGTGATCGTGGATTTGGGCGCATCATGCGGAAAAGGACCCATGGCGGGCAGCCTCCATCTTTGAACAGCGACGCCTACGTGCCCTGGGCGTCGCGGGAAGATGCCCGGCCCGCGGGGACTGGTCGGGGCATTCCGCCCTGCCAGTCAGTTACATGTGTAACCGAATTCGGGCAGGCTTGGCAAGGTGCCTAAGCCCGCTTGCGTTCCGCCCCGAGGGTCACAGACAGATCATCGGCCGCATCCATCACTGCGTCGGCCAGCCGCGCGGTTTGCGCCAGGCTGACGCGGCTGGCGGGGCCGGAAACGGACAGACCCGCCACCGCCTCGCCGCTCAGATCGAAAACCGGGGCCGCGATGCAGCGCATCCCCTCGTTCTTCTCCTCATCGTCGATGGCAAATCCGCGCTCGCGCGTTGCCTCCAGATCGGCGCGGAGCGAGGATGGCTGGGTCAGAGTGCGGTTGGTGAAACGATCGAGCGGTGCCGTGGCAAACAGGCGCGACAGGCGGTCATCGGACATCTGCGCCAGAAGCGCCTTGCCGATGCCCGAGGCATGCATGGGCGAGAGGGATCCCGGCGGAAAGAATGCGCGGATCGAGGCATTGGTTTCGACTTGGCTGACGAAGAGCACGGAGCTGTCGCGCGCAATGCCGAGGTTGGCCGTCTCGCCCGTCGCCTCCATCAGTTTGCGCAGGATCGGGCGGGCGCGGTCCACCAGAGAGGTGCGCCGCAGGTAGCGGGCGCCGATGACAAAGGCGCGTGCGCCGATATGCCAGACCTGCGCCGCGGGGTCGAATTCGACCAGTCCCCTCCCCTCGAGCGTGACAAGGACGCGGTAGATGGTGGCGGGCGACTGGTCCAGATCCTCGGCCACCGCCGACAGTGTCTGGCCCGCGGTGGTCGAGAGGTGTTCGAACACCTCCATCGCGCGATCAAGCGACTTGATCGTGTTCTGCGCCGTCTTGTCGTCCCAGTCGCGGGGCCGACCCCGGGCACGGCGCGGGACAGTGGATTCGCGGTCGGCCATGGCAGTTTTTCCCAGCATGAAAATCATTTTCATCATATGAAAAAATACAACCCCCTGACAAGGCGTAAAAATTCATCCTCGCACCGCATATGAAAAACGATTTCAAAAAAATTGCCTTAGCGACGGCAGCCTCCTAGAAAGACATCAACAGGGAAGGAGACCCAACCATGACCCAGAACCCCGTGTTCATCCCCGGGCCGACCAACATGCCCGAGGTCCTGCGCCGCGCCTGCGACATGCCGACGATGGACCATCGCTCGGCGGCCTTCGCCGACATCCTGCACCCTGCCCTTGCAGGCGTGAAATCGGTGCTGAAATCGGCGGATGCGGAAGTGTTCGTGTTTCCCGCCACAGGCACCGCCGGGTGGGAGGCTGCGATCACCAACACGTTGTCGCCGGGCGACAAGGTTCTGGCCGCGCGCAACGGCATGTTTTCGCACAAGTGGATCGACATGTGCCGCCGCCATGGGCTGGACGTTCAGGTGGTCGACGTCACGTGGGGCGAAGGGTTGCCAGTGGCGAAGTTTGCCGCGATCCTCGCCGCCGACAAGACGCGCAGCATCAAGGCGGTCCTGGCGACCCATAACGAGACAGCCACAGGCGTTGTCTCGGATGTGGCGGGAGTCCGAAAGGCGCTCGACGCCGCTGGTCACCCAGCGCTTTACTTCGTCGATGGCGTGTCCTCGATCGGGTCGATGCCGTTCGAGTTCGACGGCTGGGGCGTCGATATCGCGGTGACCGGCAGCCAGAAGGGTTTCATGTTGCCCGCAGGCCTTGCGATCATCGGCGTGTCGCCCAAGGCGATGGCCGCGATTCCCGGCGCAAAACTGGCGCGCACGTTCCTGGATATCCCGGACATGGCCAAGGGCTATGCCGCCAGTGCCTATCCCTACACGCCGTCGGTCGGGTTGCTCAACGGCCTAAAGACCGCCTGCGAGATGCTTCACAAGGAAGGGCTGGAGAATGTGTTCGCCCGCCATGCCCGCATCGCGTCGGGTGTCCGCGCGGCAGTTGGCGCCTGGGGAATGGACCTGTGCGCCGTCACGCCGGAGCTCTATTCCAACACGGTGTCGGCCATCCGCACGCCGGAAGGCTTCGATGCCGGGCGGATCGTGAAACATGCGTCGAGCCAATACGATATCGCCTTTGGCGCGGGTCTGGGCGACGTTGCGGGAAAGGTGTTCCGCATCGGGCATCTGGGAATGCTGACCGATGTTCAGGCGCTGTGCGGCCTTGCGGCGGCAGAGATGGCCATGGCCGATCTGGGGCTTGGCATCCGGCTTGGCTCGGGCGTCGCCGCCGCGCAGGAAATCTATCGCAGCAGCCGCGCCGACATGGCGCTGGCAGCGGAATGAGGGTTGGACAATGAAAGACCACGGCGACATGACCAACCTGCCGACCTATGACGATGTGGTCGCCGCCCATGCCCGCATCGCACCCCATATCCACCGCACGCCGGTGCTGACCTCGACCTACCTCAACGAGTTGACGGGGGCGGAACTGTTCTTCAAGTGCGAGAACTTCCAGAAGGCGGGTGCCTTCAAGGTGCGCGGGGCGTCGAATGCGGTGTTCGGGCTGTCGGACGCGGCGGCGGCCAAGGGCGTCTGCACCCATTCCTCGGGCAACCACGCCCTGTCGCTGTCCTATGCGGCGGGTCGTCGGGGCATCCCCTGCCATGTGGTCATGCCGCATTCGGCCCCGCAGGCGAAGAAGGACGCCGTGCGCGGCTATGGCGGGATCATCACGGAATGCGAGCCGTCGACCACATCGCGCGAGGCGGTGTTTGCCGAGGTCCACGCCGCCACCGGCGCCGATTTTGTCCACCCCTACAACGACCCGCGCGTGATCGCGGGGCAAGGCACTTGCTCGCGCGAGTTCGTCGAGCAGGTCGCGGGGCTCGAGGCCGTGATTGCCCCCATCGGCGGTGGCGGCATGATTTCCGGCTGCTGCCTGACACTTTCGACCATCGCGCCGACGATCCAGATCTACGCCGCCGAGCCGGAGCAGGCCGATGACGCCTACCGCAGTTTCAAGGCGGGCCACATCATCGCCGACGACGCGCCGGTGACGATTGCGGACGGGTTGAAGGTGCCGCTGAAGGAGAACACCTGGCATTTCGTGCGCAACCACGTGACCGATATCCTGACCGCGTCCGAGGACGAGATCATCGAGGCGATGAAGATCACCTGGGCGCGGATGAAGATCGTGATGGAGCCGTCTTGCGCCGTGCCATTGGCCACGATCCTGAGAAACCCCGAGGTTTTCCGCGGGCGACGCGTCGGGGTGATCATCACCGGCGGCAATGTGGACCTCGATAAGCTGCCGTGGATGCACTGACATCACCGGCGGGCTGACCCCCGCCCCAGCGACCATCCGTAGGGCGGGGCTTTGCCCCGCTGCACCCTCTGACAAACCGGGAGACCTGCCATGAAAGACCACGATCAATTCGCCGAGTATGAAGTTGGCTACGACATTCCCGCCAAGCCCGGCATGAAGGCCGCCGACGTGCAGACGCCCGCGCTGGTTCTCGACCTCGACGCGCTGGAGCGCAACATCGCAAAAATGGGCGACTATGCCAAATCCCACGGCATGCGCCACCGGGTGCATGGCAAGATGCACAAGTCGGTCGATGTGGCGAAGTTGCAGGTCGAGTTGGGCGGTGCCTGCGGCGTGTGTTGCCAGAAGGTGTCCGAGGCAGAGGTTTTCGCGCGGGGCGGCATCAAGGATGTGCTGGTCTCCAACCAGGTCCGCGACCCTGCCAAGATCGACCGACTGGCGCGGATGCCGAAACTTGGCGCGCGCACGATATGCTGTGTGGACGATCTGGCCAACGTGGCCGACCTGTCGGCTGCCGCGCAAAAGCACGGCACCCAGATCGAGTGTCTGGTCGAGATCGATTGCGGCGCGGGTCGCTGTGGTGTGACGACGACACACGCCGTGGTGGAGATCGCCAAGGCGATCGACGCCGCCCCCGGCCTCAAGTTCGCCGGTATCCAGGCCTATCAGGGTGCCATGCAGCACCTCGACAGCTTTGCGGATCGCAAGGGCAAGACCCAGATCGCCATCGACATGGTGCGCGACGCGGTGGACACGCTCAAGGCCCTTGGGCTGGACTGCGACATCGTCGGCGGTGGCGGCACCGGCAGCTATTACTTCGAAAGCAATTCTGGCGTTTTCAACGAGTTGCAGTGCGGCTCCTACGCCTTCATGGATGCGGATTATGGCCGCATCCTCGACGAGCGCGGCAACCGGATCGACAAGGGCGAATGGGAGAATGCGCTCTTTATCCTGACCTCCGTTATGTCCCACGCCAAGGCCGACAAGGCGATCGTGGACGCCGGCCTGAAGGCGCAATCCGTCGATAGCGGATTGCCGGTGATCTATGGGCGGACCGATGTGCAATACGTCAAATGCTCGGACGAGCATGGCGTGGTGATGGACCCGCAGGGCGTGTTGAAGGTCAACGACAAGCTGCGCCTTGTGCCGGGCCATTGCGACCCGACCTGCAACGTCCATGATTGGTATGTCGGTGTGCGCGGCGATGTCGTCGAGGTCGTCTGGCCGGTCTCGGCGCGCGGGCGCGCCTACTGATGGGTGCTGCACAAGACGCGGTGGTGGTTGCCCCAACGGGGCACCACCTGACCATCGTCCCCGAAGGCATGATCGCCGATCTGCTGACCCGTGAGGCGTCGTTTGCCGCGGTGGAGAAGGTTTTCGCCGCGATGGCGGCGGGCGATGCCTACAACTTTCCCGTCGTGCGCGAAGCGATCGGGCACGAGGACGCGCTTTACGGCTTCAAGGGCGGGTTCGACCGGGCGGGCAATGTGCTGGGTCTGAAGGCAGGGGGCTATTGGCCCCACAACCTCGACAAGCGCGGGATCATCAACCACCAGTCCACCGTCTTCCTGTTCGACCCCGACACCGGTCGGGTGACGGCGATGGTTGGCGGCAACTACCTGACCGCGCTGCGCACGGCTGCGGCGTCTTCCGTCTCGATCAAGTATCTGGCGCGCAAGGATGCCCGGGTTCTGGGCATGGTCGGTGCCGGGCATCAGGCCAAGTTCCAGTTGCGCGCCGCGTTGGAGACTCATCCGTTCGAAAAGGTGATTGGGTGGAACCTCCACCCCGAGATGTTGCCAGGTCTTGCGGCGGTGGCCGAGGCGGCCGGGGTGCCGTTCGAACCTGTGGACCTGCCGGGCCTGACGGCGGCGGACGTCATCATCACCATCACGTCGAGTTTCGCGCCCAGCCTGATGGAAGCCCATGTCAGCCCCGGAACGCATATCGCCTGCATGGGCACCGACACCAAGGGCAAGCAGGAGGTCGAGGCCGCGCTTCTGGCGCGCGCCACCGTGTTTTGCGACGAGGTCGCGCAATCCGTCTCCATCGGGGAGGCACAGCATGCTGTGGCGCAAGGCCTGATCGCGCAAGGCGACGTGACGCAGATCGGCGCGGTCATCAACGGGGCGCATCCGGGGCGGACATCGGCGGATGAGATCACGATCTTCGACGGCACCGGCGTGGGTCTGCAGGATCTGGCCGTGGCGGCATCGATCGTCGAGGTGGCGCTGGCCAACGGCACGGCGGTGGTCGTGCCGATCTGATCCGCCCCGTCCCACATGGGCGCCCTGCCCTCTCCATGTGCCTTAGATATCCCGGGGGGGGGCCGAAGGCCGGGGGCAGCGCCCCCTGGACATTGCGTCATGGCCATGTCGATCAGGGGGTAATCCTTGCCCCGAACGCGCTCACCCCAACTTCTCCATCAGTCGCAACTCCGCAATGCGCTCCACCTGACGGCAAGCCTCAGTGAATTCCGCCGCGCGAGAATTCTCGATCCGGCGCTTGAATGCAGCGAGGATCCCCGCCTTGTCGTAGTCTCGCACGGCGATGATGAAGGGAAAGCCGAAGCGCGCCGTGTAGGCATCGTTCATCTGGGTGAAGGCTGCGCGCTCGGCATCGGTCAGGGCGTCGAGCCCGGCAGAGGCCTGCTCGGACGTGCTCTCCTCCGTCAGGCGCCTGGCGGCGGCGAGTTTTCCGGCAAGGTCGGGATGCGCGCGCAGAACGGCAAGGCGCTGGTCGTCCGAGGCTGACCGGAAGATCCGCGCCAGCGCCGAGTGGACGCCCCGCGCGGTGTCGTGGGTGCGGCCAAGCTCCAGCGCATGGGCCGCCTCGGCGATCCAGGGTGAATGCTCGAAGATGCTGCCGAACGCCGCCACGAACGCATCCCGGTCCATCTGCGACGGGCGCAGGCCCCGCGGTGCCGGATGCATCCTTGCCCAGTGCTCGGCGATCTGCAGGCGGGTGGCGAACCAGACACCATCCTTCGAGGCCATATGCGCCAGCGCCCGATGCAACGCGGCGGCGCGGCCCGGTCGGCCGGCGATGCGGCAATGCAGCCCGATGGACAGCATCCTGCCGCCTTCAGCATGGAGCATATCGAAACTGTCGATGATGGTCCGCTCGAACGCGGCACCTTCGGTAAACCCCGCCTGAATGGCGAAGCGCATGTCGTTCACATCCATGGTGTAGGGCACGATCAACTGGTCGTGGTCGCCGAACCGCAGCCAATAGGGAACGTCGTCCGCATAGCTGTCGGCAATATAGGCAAACCCGCCCTCCTCCGACCCAAGGCGGACGGAATTGTCCGAACAGCGCCCGATATAGAGGCCCTTGGGCCGGGAGCCCGTTACTTCGGCATGGAGGCGAATGGCCTCGATCAGATCGGCGCGCTCTGCATCCTCGGAATGATCGCGGTAATCGATCCATTTCAACCCGTGGCTGGCGATTTCCCAGTTTGCACCCTTCATTGCCGCGACCTGTTCGGGCGCGCGGGCCAGTGCCGTAGCCACGCCATAGACCGTCACCGGCAAATCCCGCAGCATCCGGTGCAACCGCCAGAACCCTGCCCGCGCGCCGTATTCGTACAGCGATTCCATGTTCCAGTGGCGCTTGTCCGGCCACGGGGCCGCGCCGGTGATCTCAGATAGGAACGCCTCGGACGCCGCATCGCCGTGGAGGATGTTGTTCTCGCCCCCCTCCTCGTAGTTCAGCACGATCTGCACCGCGATGCGCGCGCCGCCGGGCCATTGCGGGTCGGGCGGGGTTGGCCCATGGCCGGTCATGTCGCGGGGATATCTGGGCGCTTGCACTTGATTGTGCCTCCGGGGGATGGTGTGCTCTAGCTCAGGATGGCGCGGGTTGGCGCGGAAACTCAAGGGGATACCATGGCCGGATACCTGACGACCCATGTGCTCGATACCGCGCGCGGATGTCCTGCCGCGGGGATCACCATTGCGCTCTACCGGGTCAGCGGCAACAGCCACAAGAAGATCGCAGAGGCGGTGACCAATGCGGATGGTCGCACCGATGCGCCGATCCTGCCCGAGGGCAAGTTCAAGATCGGCACCTATGAGCTGATCTTTTTCGCCGGCGATTACCTGCGGGCAAGTGGCGCGGCATCTGGGGAGCCGCTGTTTCTGGACGGCATCCCGATCCGGTTCGGCATGGCGACCGAGGATCATTACCACGTGCCACTTTTGCTTTCGCCATATGGCTATTCCACCTATCGCGGTAGCTGAAGCTATCACCGTGATAGGTTGCAGGCAGCTTTGACGATCTCCCTTCCGGCATCTCCCAATCCCCCCTATCGTCGCCGACAGGGAGCGTCTTGGGAGGGACACCATGCATGACACGCCATGGACGGCATTCTATCGCCCCGGCGCCCGCGCCGAGATTGCCACGCCCGCCTATCGCAACCTCGGTGATCTGATCGGATCGGTGGCGCAGACCTATGGCCGGGCTCCGGCGTTTACGTGCTGCCTGCCCAACGGCATGAACGGGACGCTCAGTTTCACGCAGGTGGACGAGATGTCGGACGCCTTCGCGGTCTATCTGCGAGAGATCGCGGGGCTTGGCGCGGGCGACCGGGTGGCGCTGCAGATGCCCAACGGGTTGGGCTTTCCGGTGGCGGCATTTGGTGTGCTGAAGGCGGGGTGTATCCTCGTCAACGTCAACCCGCTCTATACCGCCGAGGAGATGGCCAAACAGTTCGAGGATGCGGAGCCCCACGCGCTGGTCATCGTCGACATGTTCGCCGACAAGATCCCCGCCGCGACCCAAGGCCACCCGATCCCGAACATCATCGTCACCCGCGTGGCCGAATTCCTGCCCGCCTTGCCCCGCGGCATCGTGGGGCTGGTGCAAAAGCACTGGGACCGCAGCGTCAAGCCGGTCGACAGCGCCCATATCCGCCTGCCCGATGCCATCGCGGCGGGCCGGGCCAAACGCGCGGCCGAGCGGATCGAGGTGGAGAAATACCATCAGGCCGTGGACCCCGACGACGTCGCGGTCCTGCAATATACCGGCGGCACCACGGGTGTCAGCAAGGGCGCGATGCTGACCCATCGCAACCTTGTGGTGAACATGGAACAGGTGATGGAGCTGGTCGAGGGGCTGGAGAAGGGCAAGGAAGTCGCCCTGACCGCCCTGCCGCTTTACCACATCTTCGCGTTCACCGTGAACATGCTGGGCTTCTACTGGCTGGGCGCGCGCAACGTTCTGATCCCCAATCCGCGCCCGTTGACCAACGTTAAACGCGCCTTCGAGAACTACAAGGTGACGTGGATCAGCGGAGTAAATACGCTCTTCAACGGCCTGACCAACGAAGTCTGGTTCACCGACAGCCCGCCCCGGCACCTGAAATTCGCCAGCGCGGGCGGCATGGCCTTGCAGGCCTCGGTCGCCAAGCGCTGGCAGGAGGTTACAGGCAAGCCGGTGATCCAGGGCTACGGGTTGACCGAAACCTCGCCCGCCCTGACATTCGAGCCCTTGGGCAAGACCCGCGAAGGCACCATCGGGGTGCCGCTGCCATCGACGGATATCGTGATCCTCGATGCGGGAGGCCAAAGGCTCGCCGTAGGCGAAACCGGAGAGATCGCGGCCCGTGGCCCGCAAGTGATGAAGGGCTACTGGCGCAAACCCGACGAGACGGCGGCCACCATGGTCGGCGACTATTTCCTGACCGGCGATATCGGGGTGATGGATGCAGATGGCTACTTCCGCATCGTCGACCGCAAGAAGGACATGATCCTTGTCTCCGGCTTCAACGTCTATCCCAACGAGGTCGAGGACGTTCTGGCCGCCCATCCCGGCGTGCTGGAGGCCGCCGTCATCGGTGTCCCCGACGATGCGGCCGGCGAGGCGGTGAAGGCCTTTGTGGTGTTGCGCGACAAGGGCGTGACGGCGGAACAGCTCCGCGCCTACTGCAAGGAACATCTGACCGGCTACAAGATCCCCAAGCGCGTGGTGATCCGCGACGAGCTGCCGAAATCGAACGTCGGCAAGATCCTCAGAAAAGACCTGCGCGCGGAAGAGCTTGCGCGGATAGCGGCGGAGTAGAGGGCATGGTCGGAGAATTCGAACAAGCCATCCTTGCCCTGATGATCTTCGTCATCATGCTGGGCATGGGCGCCTCGCTGACACCGCGCGATTTCGTCCTGGCGCTGAAGCGCCCCTATGGCCTTGCGATCGGGGTCATCAGCCAATACGGGTTCATGCCGCTGATCGGCTTCCTGCTGATCACGGTGCTGCCCCTGCCGCAGGCCATTGCCATCGGCGTGCTGATCATGGCCTGCATGCCGGGCGGCACAACGTCGAACATCTTCACCTATTTCTCCAAGGGCAATCTGGCCCTGTCGGTCCTGATGACGGTGACCTCGACCATCTTCGGCGTGGTCCTGATCCCGATTATTCTGGTGGTCTATTCCAGCGCGCTTGATCTGGAGATCCCGCGAGAGAACATCATCATAACGCTGGTGCTGTTGCTGGTGCCGGTGGCCATCGGCATGGGTCTGCGCAAGCTCAACGCCAATGCGGGGGCGGTGACGGAGTTCTTCGGCTCGATGCTGGCGCTGGTGTTCATCTTGCTGCTGCTGGTCACGTGGGTCCCGCGCAACTGGCAGTTTCTGGTGACGACCACGCCGGCCACCTATGTGGCCGCCATCGGCCTTGGCGTGATCGGCATGGCCATCGGCTACGCCTTTGCCCGCGCCCTGAAACTGCATCCGCGCAATGCGCGCACCGTGGCGCTGGAGACGGGCATCCAGAACGGCCCGCTGGCCATCGCCATCGTCGTCTTCACCTTCGAGGGCACGCAGGCGCAAGAGATCATGGCCGTGCCCGCGCTCTATTCGCTGTTCATCGTGCTGGTGTCGGCTGGCGTGACGATGATCTTCCGCCGCGCCAACACGGCAGCCGAACAGAAGATGCCCGATAGTCTTTTGTAAACCTCTCCCTGTTCTCTTGCGTCTGGGGCCATGGTAGGGATGTGCAAACACCGGCATGAGCCGGGGCAAGAGGCGCACGTGCAGCACCTGAAGAACACCTCCAAGCATGGCCAGGTTCTGGCCGTGTCGATGATGAAGGATGAAGCGCCGTTCCTGCTGGAATGGTTTGCGCATCATCTGGCCGTCGGTTTCACCGATATCCTTGTCTACACCAACGATTGCAGCGACGGCACCGACGACATGCTGCGGCGGCTGGAGGAGCTGGGGCTGGGCCATCACCGCGAAAACGTGATCGCGGAAGGGATCAAGCCGCAGCCCTCGGCGCTGAACCATGCCCAGGCCGAACCCGTGGTGCGCGCCGCCGATTGGGTGCTGGTCTTTGACGCGGACGAATTTCTGGCGATCAGTCACCCGTCGGGCAATCTGGAGGGAATGCTCGACGACGCCGTGGCGATGGACGCCAACGGCATCGTCATCACCTGGCGGATCTTCGGATCGTCGGGCGTGGTGGACTGGTCCCGCGCCCCGGTGACCGAGCAATATGTCCGCGCGGCACCGCCGCTCTGGAACAAGGGCTGGGGCGTCAAGACGCTGTTCAAGTTCGATCACCTGCACTGGAAGCTCGGCATCCACCGCCCCTCGATCAAGAACAAGTGGCTGGAGACGGAGTTTCCGGACACCATCAAGTGGCTGAACGGCTCCGGTCGCCCGATGGAGGATTACTTCAAGTTTCGCGGCTGGCGCTCGATCCGGCGGACAATCGGGTATGATTGGGCTCAGATGAACCATTACGCCGTGAAGTCGGTGGACAGCTATGCCGTGCGCAAGTTCCGCGGCAACGTGAACAACAAGAAGGACAAATACAACGCGGATTACTGGTCGCTGCAGGATCGCAACGAGGTGGAAGACCGCGCCATCCTGCGCCATGCCGAGGCGCGCGCGCGGATCATGGCAGAGCTGTTGACGGACCCGGTGCTCAACAAGTTGCACTTTGCCGCGTTGGAGCGGGTGGAGGCGCGGCTGGAGGACTATCGCCTGACCGAGGGTTACATCGCGCTCCGCGACAGCCTGATCGCCGCAGGCGAGGTGCCCATCACCAAGGTCGAAGCCAAGCCGCCACAGGCGCGCGACCCGGCCAAGATCGCAGAATTGATGAGCCGCGTGGAAAAGGAAGTGGCCGAGCAGCCGGTGGAGGAACGCCGGAGCGACAATGTCGCCGGATGGGCGGCGACGGACGGTGACCCGTATGTGCAGGGCGCCATCGACCTGTCGGGCACGATCGGGCTGGAATGGATCCCCAACCACGACATCGAGCTTCCCGCCGACCCGCGCATCTTCGCCCCTGAGGCACTGGATGCCGTGATCCTTGGCCGTTTCGAGCGCCGCCATGCCCGCAACATCGCGGGGTATCTGGAGGGGTGCACGCGGGTGCTGGAGATTGGTGGCGGCCTGGGATTTCTGGCCATGCGGATGATGCGCGTCAGCGAGGCGGTGATCTATATGGTGCAGGACAGCCGCGCGGCGTTGATCGCCTATGGCCGCGATCTGGCAGCTCGCGCGGGACTGGATGACACCTTGCGGTTGAAATTTTCCGACGGGCCGCTGGTTCTGTCCAGGGACCGTGGCGCGCAGGCGGGCGGGTTGGCCGCGTATCTGAAGGATTTCAGGCCCGATGCCCTGCGGATCGCGCGCGCGGCGGATGTGCCCGCCGACATGCTGGCGGGACAGGATCTGGGCGGGGTGAAGCGGGTCTTTCTCCCCTTTGTCTCGGACGATCAGGCGGCGCAGTTCCGTGCGGCCTACGGCCCGGTGCTGGCGGCAGCGGGCTTCACCGAGGATGAGCCACGCGCGGGGTCGGGCTCCTTGCAATATGACCGCGAGGCCTGAGCGCCGGGGGCTGGCTAGGGGAGCAAGGCTGGCGTAGGTTCGGGGGCAGACAAAAGGGGCGAGGCCGTGGCAGACATCCCAGAGGCGGAGAACAACCTGATCGCGGGGCACGGTGTCGTGCTGCGGGCGCAGAACGGCGATGTCATCCGCTATGACCCCTCGGGTTTGGTGATGCGCCTGTCCGACAAGGTGCTGGCCGATATTGCGCTGCGCTTGCCGCAAGGCGCGGCGGGGGCGGTTGCCCCGGTCGAGGCGTCGAAATCGACCGGTCCGATCGATCCACCCGATGGCATCGACGCGTGGAACGCGCGGCAGGAGGGCTGCTGGTGCTGTTTCACCGCCCGTCTGCCCGGTGCCCAGGGCGTGCGCGGGTTTCGCCAGCATGTCGAGGGCGGCGCGATCATCGCCGATTCCAATGGCCCGCTTCTGGGCATCCTCGGCCTTGGCGGGGCGCGCGCGGCGCTGGCAAATCCCGGCGGCGCGGACTTCCCGCAGCACATCCTTGCCCCCGCCGATGATATCGGCGCGGTGGGGCATGCGGGCATCGAGGCGGCAAGGCCGCTCGACCGGCTGGAGCATCTGCGCGAGATGACGCACGAGGCGCTGGTGGCGCAGACCGTGCTGCACTGGCGGCTGGCCGATCACGGACCGTTGCCGCTCTTCATGGTGCGGGTCGAGACCGACGCCAGCGTCACGGCCGCCGACTTTGCGACCGGACTGGCGGTGCAGAACCTGCTGGTTGCCGCAGCCAACCTGCGCAGCGTGGCCGACCTGATGGCCAAGCGCGCGAAGGTGCTGGCCATCTGCCTTGATTTCGCGTTGGAGGATCATTCGGAGACGGCGCTAGCCTACCGCGACGGGATGCTGGCCACGATGCAGGCGATAAGCGATGGCCTGTGGAAACTCGGCTTCGACAAGCCGCTCTTCGTCGTCCGTGTCGAATCCGGCCTGCCCGAAATCACGCCCCCCGCCGCCTTGGCGGGGCAGTGGGAGTTGAGCTGGAACCACGGCGATCACCGCCTGATCCATTCAGCCCCCGCCTACATGTTCGCCCACGACGCCTATGACCGCCCGACCGAAGCGGCCCGCCTGCAGCAGGCCGAGATGACCGCCAGCGCCATTGCCGAGACCGGAACATGGAAATGCCCGACCCTGCATCTGGCGGAACTGGAAGGCACAACCCTGCGCGTCGCGGCGCGCGGCGGCGGGCCGCTGGTGCTCGACCGCGCCGATCCCTTCGGCGCGGGGCCGCATTGTGGCTTCCACCTGACGGGCTGCGAGAACGGGGCCGGGATCAACGCGATCGCGGTGGCCGAAGACGACAACCAGACCCTGCTGATCCACCTCGACAAGGCCCCCAAAGGGGGCGATCTGCGGCTGGCCTATGCCTGCGGGGCAAGCACGAATGCCGGCGCGCTCCGCGATGGATGGGCGCTCGAAAGCGTCACCGGCGCGACCCTGCACCGATGGGCCCTTCCGGCGCATTTGCCGGTGACCGGCGGTCGGCATGTTTGATCTGGACGCAAGATTGCCGCCCGGTGCGCTCTGCGCAGCCGATCCCGAGGCGCTGAGCGGGGAACTGCAGGGGGCGCTCTGGTGGCATGGGTCTGCCGCATCGATGGAGGTCGACGGCCGGACCGGAGCCGTCACCCTTTGGCACCCGGTCGCGGATGGCCCGGGCGCCGTCCCGACAGACGCCAACACCGACAATGGCCAATTTGGCGAGATCGATACCATGACGGGCCTGCACTGCCGCCCCGGCGTCCATTGTGGTCTTGTGGCCGAGGGCGCCACACAAGACGCCGCAATCGCCACATTGGCCATCCGCTTCTACGCCCCCCCTGGCGAGGATGCGCGCACGCTCGTGACGCTGAACCCGGCCAGCGGGGACAATTACCTGTTCGTCTCGGAAAGTGCTGGCCTGTTGACCGCAAAAGACGACAGCGGCCTGATCGCGGTCGATGCGCCCTGCCCCGCCCATGATGCCCCGCGCCTTGTCGTGGTGTCGCTGGCGGGCGATCGGCTTGCCGTTGCTGTCGGGCCCGCGCGCGCCGACGCGAGGGCCAGCAAGGGCGTGCTGCACGGCCCCGCAAGCCTTTTCATTGGCTGTCGCAACCAGCGCCCGCGCCTTCTCAAGACGCTGGGCGGCGCGTTGATCCTCGATGTCTGGCTGTTCCCCGGCCGATCCCTGCTGCATTCGGACGCGGAAGCGGACCGCGCCGCGCTGGCCGCCCTCAAGCGCCACCACCTCTGGGCCGAGGACTGACGGCCATGTTTACGCGCGAGGCCCTCGCCCAAAGCAATATCTGCGTCATCTGGGTCGATGACATGATCGACGTCTTCACCTGGCGCAAGACCTTCGGGCTGGAGATCCAGACCCCGAACCTCGACCAGTTGATGGCCGAAGGTGTGCGCTTCTCCAACGCCTATGCCACCGTTCCCCTGTGCGCCCCGTGTCGCGCGGAACTGGCGACGGGCATCTCGCCCTTCCGCTCGGGGCTGGTCGATCTCAACCGCTTCTGGCGCGATGTGTATCCGCCCGAAAAGGCCTGGGCCTACGACCTGCGCCGCGCAGGCTTCTACAATTTTACCACCGGCAAGGTGGACAGCAATTACAAGCCGATGCCAGAGGAATACCGCCGCATCCTGTTCCACGAAGATGTACTGGCCGAAGATGAAGGGCGCCGGAAGGGCGTGCACACCTATCTGGACAAGGGGCCGGGCATCAAGGGCGTGAACCATCCGGACGACGATGGTGGTTATGACGCCACCTTCTTCGACTATCAGGTTGCGCAGAACGCCATCGACCACCTTGCCCGCGCTGACCCAGGCCGTCGCCACCTGATCCAGCTTGGCTTCAAGCACCCGCATTACAACCTCATCGCGCCGGATCGCTTTTACGCACAATATGACCCCGCCGATATCGTCTGGCCCGCGATCGCGGCACCCGAAGATTACTTCGGCCCGCAACCCGGCTTCGCGGTCTACGAAGCCGCCTATATCGCCAATGGCCAATGGACGCCTGAAAAGGCTGGCGACGATGCGTGGCGGCAGGTCGTGCGCGCCTATTTCGCCTGTATCTCCCACGTCGACCACGAGATTGGCCGCTTCATGGATGCGCTGCGCGCGTCACCGCTGGCCGACAACACCACGGTAATCTTCCTCAGCGACAACGGCTTCAATCTCGGCAACCACGACAGCTTCCACAAGATGAGCCAGTGGGATTCCGCGGCGCATATCCCGCTTGGCATCTGGAATCCCTCCCTCAAGCCGCAAGTCATCGACCTTCCGGTCAGCCTGCACAACATCCCGCGGACGATCATGGACCTTGCGGGGCTGCCGCCGCGCCCCGACTGGACGTCGGGCCAGTCACTGCTGCCGCTGATCGCGCCCGAGTTCGGCACCTACGACCGAAGCCAATCGCCGGTCACCTGCGTTTTCGGCACCCTCTCGGTTCGCCCCTCGACCGAGGGGCTCAGCCACTTCCGCTACTTCCGCTATCCCAACGGCGAGGAGCACGTCTACGATCTGGCCAACGATCCCGGCGAGACCACCAACATCGCGGATACCGCCCCCTTGGCCCGCCTGCGGGACGAGTTGACGCGCTGCGCCCTTGCCCTCGGGCTCGACCTGCGCGGGTTCGAGAATCCCGCGGACGGCGTCAACGCGATGATGGCCGTCGACGGCTCGGTGGTGCTGGCGGGCGGGCGGGCGGACAACGACTATTGGGCCTATGGCAAGGATGCAGAGAAGATCCGCGAGGACAAGGACGGCGGCACCGATACGCTCTGGTACATGGCCGGTCCCGACGACTACATCCTGCATTGCCCCGCGCATATCGAGAAGATCCGCATCGCCACCGTCGTGTCCCGCAACGAGGCAGGTGCCGGCGCCGGCGCCCAGCCCGAGGGCAAGCGCCTGCGCATCGTGGCCCATCCCGACAGTCCGATCGAGTTCGAAACCTCGGAACGGGTGGAAGTTGACGTGACGGGGTCGCGCCGCGACGACGTGATGATCGGCCCCAAACACGGCTCCGCCACCTTCTATGGCGGTGCAGGGAACGATCTGCTGATCGCGCAGGCCAAACAGGGCAATCGCCGCCATGGCTTCTATGGCGAGGCGGGCAACGACACGCTCCATGGCGGACCGGGGCGCGACACGCTCGATGGCGGCACCGGCGATGACGTGATCCATGGCTATGAGGGACGCAACCTGATCATCGGCGGGCATGGCAACGATATCATCCACGATGGCGAGGGGGCGTCGACCATCGACGCAGGCCCAGGGCGCAATACGCTGATCCTCGGCTTGGGCGATCACCAGATTTCGACCGGACCCGGAATTACCCACATCACGGCGGAGGCAGGCGCCAAAACCTTCAAGCCCGCCTATGGCGGCGTCACCATCATCACGGCATGGGACGCGTCCCAGCGCTACGACCTGTCAGCCTGGCCGAGGCCGCCCGTTTTCAGCAGCACGATGACCAGCGCGCGCCTGCGCTGCGGCCTCTCCATCCTCGACATCCATGGGGTGCCCGATACCGCCGACATCAAGGTCCAGATCACCGGCCAGACGCCCTGACGCCCGGCCCCCCTTTCATCTTGGCGAAAAAACTCAACTCCGCCCTCCGCCCCATGCACTACCGCGGCGGAAATCCCCTAAAACCTTCCGCATTTGCGCAACATCAGGGCCACCAATCGCGCAAAAACCTTTGCCTATTGCGCCCAAATGCATGAAAACTCCCCCCAACCAAGCGCGGGTCAATCCGCCGTCCCACCGAGCAGCACAAAGGCCATCCCATGGACCTCAACCGACGCCCCGTCGCTTCCCTCTGGATCGGGGAGAGCTTGCAATACCTCAACCAGCTGTGCCTGAAATCGCATCTGCGCCATGGCCATCCGGTGACGCTCTATTGCACCGACAAGCTGACGAATGCCCCCGAAGGCGTGGTCGTAAAGCCTGCTACCGAGATCATGGATATCCCGATGGATATCGTCGAGGCGACGTCGGCCAGCTTCCTCAGCAACGTCTTCCGCTACAAAATGATCCAGAAAACCGGCGCCATCTGGATTGATTGCGACGCGTTCTGTCACAAGCCTTTCCCTGACGAGTGGGAGCATATCTATGCCGGCCACGGCTTGCGCGGCGCGCTGAACTGCGGGGTCGTCGGCATCCCGCAAAAGGGCGAGTTGATGGACCAGCTCCTCGACTATTACGACCGCCTGCCGAACTATCCGCCGTGGTGGAATGACCGGCAGAAAAAGCGGATGGACCGCCAGAAGGGCAACGACCCGCTGGCCGTGCGCATCTACAAGACCGAACGCACTGCCTTCGGCCCGCAAGCCTTCACGCATTTCGCGCGCCAAACCGGCGACATCGACAAGGCCATGACTTCGGACGTGCTCTATCCGGTGCCATTCCAGCTCAACGATATCTTCTACGACCCGCATGGTCGGGTAGAGGGCTGGTTTACCGACAAGACCGTTTCCGTTCATCTCTATACAAACGGCACGAAACCGTGGTGGCGCAAGAACGCACCGCTGAAGAACTCGTATGCGTGGCGCATGTGCAAGGAAGTCGGCATCAATCCCAAGGAAGCGCTGGAGTAATGCCCGCCCAGGCCGATACGCGCCCGACCCTGGCGTTTGATCCCGATGCGCCGATGGACTGGACGCCACATTGGCATAGCGACGTGTCCATCCATCCGTGGGGATCAAATGACCCGGGCGGATACAAGCGCTCGGCGGGCATGTTCGATGCGGACGGGCATATCGCCGACAGCCATTGCTGGCGCTATCACCACGAGACCGCGACCATCATCCCCGAGGTCGATGACGCCGATCGGGAACTCCCCCATCGCCTCACCGGCAAGTGGCTGTTCGGCGGGTTGTTCTACGCCCATTTCGGCCATTTTCTGGTCGAGTCGACCAGCAGGCTCTGGGGGATCGAGGGGCTCGAGGACATCGAAGGCTTCGTCTTCTACCCCAAGCTGCCCCTGACCCATGAATTGAAACCGCTCAAACCCTATCGGCCGTTCTTTGAAAAACTCGGTCTTGGCCGCCTCAAGATACGGATGCCACAACGACCCCTGATGGTGGATCAGATCGCCTTCCCGCCCCCCGGCATCGGCATCGGCGAGATGATTGCCGGGCGTCCCGAATATCGCCGCTTCATGCGCCAGCGTCTGCTGGACGGGATCGACGACACCGGCGGCGACGATATCTATGTGTCGCGCACTGCCCTGGCTTCGCGCCGGGGGCGGATCGTGATGGAGCGGCATCTGGAAGCGCTGATGAAGGACGCGGGCTACCGCGTCATCCACCCGGAGACGCTCGACATCAGCGAACAGATCGCCACCTATCGCGGTGCGCGCCGGATCGTGGCGCTGGACGGCTCGGCGCTGCATCTGGCCGCGATGGTCGCCTCGCCCGGTTGCCGGGTGGCGATAATAAATCGCGGGCCCTCGGAGAACATCGAGGACTATATCCTGCAATTCAAGACATTCTCGGGTGTCGCCGCCGATCGGATCGACGCCATTCGCGGCTGTTGGGGCCCCAGGGGGCGGAGCTTCAAGAAGCGCGAGGCGCAGGCCGATATGGACTTTGCCAAGGCGGGCGACGACCTTGCGGCTCTGGGTTTCCTCGATTCTGCGACAGCATGGGTCGATCCCCCCGCCGCGGAACTGGAACAGCAACTGGCCGCCGTTTCCGCCGTTTTCGGGGCGGAACTTGACTATCTGGCAACCGGTTGATGGCTGTCCGCGCCCCCACGCCCGCGGGTTGCGCCCCTCGAGCCCCCGTCAGGCGGGAGGGGATGGGTCAGATCCGTCGTACCGAATGACCGCCTCCTTTACCGTCGCCACCATCGCACGCGAACCATGGCCGATCCTGAACCGCTTCCTTTCATGGCATCTGGCGCAGGGGGCCGAGCGGATCATCCTCTACCTCGATGACGCCCAGGATCCCTCTATCCCGCGTCTGAAGGGCGATCCGCGCCTCGATATCCGGCCCTGCACCCCCGCCTACTGGGCACAATTTGGCATGGATACCGCCACCCGCTTCACCCGCCGTCAACGCCGCGTCCTGACCGAGGCCTATGCAGATACGCCCGACGGCTGGCTTCTGGTCCTCGACGCGGATGAATTGATGTGGTTCCGCGACCGCCCGATTTCCGAGGCACTTGCCGCCCTGCCCGTCGACGCCCAATCGCTGCGCGTCCTCTCTGCCGAGCAGGTCCACCTGCCGGACGGCACCGATGGCTTCCGCCTGCCGATCGAGCGCGCGGCCGTCTCGCGGATCTATGGCGACGATGCAGATCTGCTGCGCATCCGCCACGGCCTTGTCTACCACCCCGAGGGCAAAAGCTTTCACCGCGCCGGGCAGACGGACATCAAGATGAAGCTGCATTGGGCCGAAGGCGCCGATGGCGCCCCAATGCCAGGTCCGATCTTTGGACCGCAAGACAACGCCCATCTGGTCCATTACGCAGCACCCGATTACGCCCGCTGGCGCGCCAAGGTGGCCTGGCGGGTGGGCGCACACGGCTTTTCGCAGCCCACGAAGGAGCGGCTGGAACAGATTGCTGCCGGCACCGATCCAGAGGCTGGCTACCGCGCCCTCTTCGACCGTCTCCACAGCCTGACCGAGGCGCAGGCGGCTGCGCTGGAGGCCGAAGGCGGCCTGTTGCGCAAGGGGCCACCCGTGGCAGGGCAATAGCTTATGGCGGCGCACACGATCCTGACGATGATGAAGGACGAGGCGCCGTTCCTGCTACACTGGATCGCCCATCACCGCCTGATCGGCTTCGACCGGATCGTGGTGTTCACCAATGATTGCGGCGATGGCACCGATGCGATGCTGGAGCGTCTGGCGCAGATGGGCGAGGTCATCCACCAGCGCAACCCGGTGCCCCCCGGCGGCAAACCGCAACCCCTGGCGCTGCGCCGCGCCGCCAGGCTTCCCGAGGTCACCGGCAGCGATTGGCTAATCGCGATGGACGTGGATGAATACATCCACATCAAGGCCGGCGAGGGCCGCCTGCCGGACCTGCTGGCCACTGCACCCGGCGCGGATGGCTTCGTGCTGACATGGCGCATCATGGGATCGAGCGGGCGCACCGATTGGACCGATCTTCCGGTGACAGAGGCCTATACCGAGGGCGCGCCCGACCTCTTTCGCAAGGGCTGGGGCGTCAAGACCCTGTTCCGACCCTTCGACGCCATGAAGCTGGGCATCCACCGGCCAACCATGCAGGGCAAGGGCTCCTCCGTCTTGCATGCGCGCAAGTGGGTCAACGGCTCGGCCAAACCGATGACACGGGGCTTCATGGACGGCATGTGGCGATCCTCGCTGGCAACGCTTGGCTACGCCCATGCCGAGATTGCGCATTACGCCACTCAATCGCACGTTGCCTATCTCCGTCGCGCCGAACGGGGCAACGTGAACGCCAAGTCCGACAAATACGACGCCACCTATTTTGCGATCTTTGATCGCAACGAGACGCCACAGCCGGGCCTTGCGCGCCATGGGGAGGCGACGCGCGCCCGCGTCGCAGGTTACCTCGCCGACCCCGTCTTGGCGCGGTTCCACGAAAAGGCGTTGGCCTGGCACGACGCCGCCCGCGCGCGCCTGCGGCAGCGGCCCGACTACCCGGCGCGCATAGCGGCCCTTGCTGCCGCCAGTCAGATCCCTTTCGAGCACCTCGACGACATCCTTTTCCCGCAGCCCCTTGCCCCGCAAGGCAAGACCATGGTTGCCCAGATGAAGGCGCAGGGAATACCTGATCTTGAGATCGCCCGCGCGGTCGCGGTTCTGGTCAGCCGGGCGGAAGCTCAACGCGACACCGCCGACGCAGCCGAACTAAAGGCCATTGGCGTCGTCCCGGATCACGGAAGCTGGACCTGACGCTCCTTCTTCATCTTGGTAAAAAAAACTCAGACGGACCGCAAGATACGGTCGCACTGCCCGACGACAGGGCGCCCAAGCCAGCAGTTTCAGTTTGCCTTGCTCTTGGGCATCATAGGCAGCGGCAGGATCGGCACGCCATCCTCGATCAGGGCCCGGGCCTCCTCTGGTCCCGCTTCGCCGTGAATCGCCTTCTCCGGCACATCGCCCAGATGCATCGCCCGCGCCTCGCGGGCGAAATTGCCACCGACATAGGTGGAGGTTTTCTGCAAATGTTCGTGCATGGCGCGCAGCATGGCTTCGGCTGGATGGGCCGGGGCCGGGGCCGACAGCGACCCGGCCGGCGGCGCGTCACCCTCACCGCCCGTTGCCACACCCGGCGCCATCAGGGCCTTCGAGATGTCATCGCCGCCGCAGACAGCGCAAGACACAAGCCTGCGCCCGACAAGGCCATCATAGGCCTCGGCGGACTGGAACCAGCTTTCGAACGCATGGCCTTGCGAACATTTCAGGGCGTAACGGATCATCGTGCGTCACAGTTATGCTTTTCCGGCCGCGCTTCAAGCACGTGCATCGACCGTGCCTAACGCAACCTATCCAGCGTGAAGGTTGCGATCAGTTGGCGCAACTCGGGCTCGTCCACCTTGCTGGCGGCCTTTTGCAGGCTCATCCACTTGCGTTTGCGCTGGCCGGCCTCGGGGTAGTCGCTCTCCATCTTGCGCACGCGCACCGGGAAAACGGCAACGATGACCGGCAGCATCACGGCGCTCTCCATCACCTTCTGGTAGGAATAGAGGCCAAGGCAAATGTCATAGACCCGGCCCACAGCACCTGCTTCTTCCCACACCTCGCGCGCGGCGGCCGCGGCGGGCGTCATGCCGTCCATCGGCCAGCCCTTGGGCAAGATCCAGCGGCGCGAGTCGCGCGACGTGACCATCAACACCTCGATCCCCTTGCCGCCATCGGTCTTGGAAACCCGAAACGGCAGCCCTGCGAATTGCGTCCGTGGATCGTGTTTGGACACGGTCAACAGGCGCAGTGGGCGCTGAATGGAGGGAACTGGCAAATCAATCATGACCGGGTAATCGCATGGCGGGTGGCATGACGCAATCGCCTCTGGCCCGTTGGGCAACTTGACCTGTGGCCTTCATGCGATACCTTTGAGGTCATTGAAGGAGCCAACATGGACCGTCGCCTTTTTCTCGCCGCCACCGCTGCCGCCGCCTCGGGCGCGTCAATGGCCCGCGCCACGCAAAGTTTCACTTTCCCCTCCATCGACGGCGGTGATTATGACCTTGCTTTGTGGCAGGGGCGCCCTGTTCTGGTGGTCAATACCGCCTCGCTGTGCGGCTATACCCCGCAATACACAAGCCTCCAGGCTCTGCATGAAGCCTACGAGGGCCGCGCCGTCGTTCTGGCTGTCCCTTCGGACGATTTCGCCCAGGAATTGGGCACAAACGAAGAAGTGGCCGAGTTTTGCGACCTGCAATTCGGCCTGACCCTGCCGATGACGACGATCCAGCATGTGCGCGGGCCAAATGCGCATCCGTTCTACCAGTGGCTGGCACAGTCCAGCGGCTTCGTGCCGCGATGGAATTTCAACAAAGTGCTGCTGGACGGGGCAGGACAGGTGGTGGAGACGTGGGGTTCCGGCCCCGATCCGATGGGCCGCCAGATCACCGACGCGATCGACCAGCACTTGACGGCGTGACGCCCCTTTTCTTTGGCTCCGGGATCTATCGCGGGTCCAGCTATGGCCGCTGGCACCCGCTTCGGGTTCCGCGCGTGTCGACGGTCATGGACCTGTCGCGGGCCATGGGGTGGCTTGGTGCGGCCCAATATCGCACTTCGCCCCGCGCCAAACCTGCGGCGCTGACGATCTGGCACACACCCGAATACATCGCCGCCCTGCAGCGCGCCGAGACCGAACAAAATGTCAGTGATACCGTGCGTGACCGACACGGCCTTGGCACCATCGCGAACCCGATCTACCCCGAGATGTTTCGCCGCCCCGCCACCGCCGCCGGTGCCTCGCTTCTCGCGGGCGAGCTCTTGCGCCAGGGCGGGGTGATCTATCACCCCGGCGGCGGCACCCATCACGGGATGCCGGATCGCGCGGGAGGATTTTGCTACCTCAATGACCCGGTTCTGGCGATGCTGTCGCTGCGCCGGAACGATGTGCAGCGGATCGCCTATATCGATATCGATGCGCATCATTGTGATGGGGTCGAAGCCGGGTTTGCGGGCGATCCCGACGCGCTTGTGATCTCGGTCCACGAGGACAGGCGCTGGCCCTTCACCGGCGCGCTTGGCGATGACGGCGGTGGCAACTGCCTGAACCTGCCCGTCCCGCGCGGGTTCAACGACAGCGAAATGGCCCTGGTGCGCGAAGGGCTGATCCTGCCCGCGGTTGCGGCCTTCGACCCTGATGCGATTGTCCTGCAATGCGGAGCCGACGCGGTGGAGGAGGATCCGCTCAGCCGCCTGTCCCTCTCGAACAACGCCCATTGGGCGGTGCTTCGGGGGCTGATGGCGCTTGGCTGTCCGCGCCTGCTGGTGCTGGGAGGCGGAGGCTACAATCCGTGGTCGGTCGGCCGGCTCTGGACCGGGATCTGGGCCACGCTCAACGGCCACCCTATCCCCGACCGGCTGCCGCCCGAGGCCGAGGCCGTCCTGCGCGCCCTGCGATGGGAGAATGCTCGCGCAGGCCGGGCCCCGCCCGATCATTGGTTCACGACGCTGCGGGATCCGCCGAGGCACGGCCCCGTCCGCCCCGAGGTTGCCGAGCGCATCGCAACCTTGGCCCAGCGGCCGGCAGCGACGGGCATGATGGAAGTATCCGAGAGAAATACTCAGGATTGACAGATCCGACTGTTTTGATCAGACTTTGTCCATGACCCATCCACCGAGGATCCCCGCCATGAGCTACCTGAGCCCGATGCCCCCCGCCCCAACCACATCCACATCCACATCCGTCACGCGCGCGCCGCAGACCGCGCCGGTGCATGACGCCACCGGCCTTGTCGGCGGCGAGGGTACGGCGCTGATCGTGCTGGACGACAAGACCTATACCCTGCGCATCACGCGGGCCAGAAAGCTGATCCTGACGAAATAGAACGAAACAGGGGCGGCCTTGTCGGACCGCCCCTGTTCAAATCCGGGAGCCTGCGGCGCAAACGGGCCGCAAGGATCGACTGTCAGTTGATCTTCGGCAGCAATTCATCCAGCGACTTCTTCGCATCGCCGTAGAACATCCGCGTGTTTTCCTTGTAGAACAGCGGGTTCTCGATGCCGGAATAGCCGGTGCCCTGCCCGCGCTTGGACACGAACACCTGCTTGGCCTTCCAGCATTCCAGCACCGGCATACCGGCGATGGGGCTGTTGGGATCATCCTGCGCGGCGGGGTTCACGATGTCGTTCGAGCCGATCACGATGGCCACGTCGGTCTTGGGGAAATCCTCGTTGATCTCGTCCATTTCCAGCACGATGTCATAGGGCACCTTGGCCTCGGCCAGCAGCACGTTCATGTGGCCGGGCAAGCGACCGGCGACAGGGTGGATGGCAAAGCGCACCTCCTTGCCTGCCGCGCGCAATTTGCGCGTCAGTTCGCTGACCGATTGCTGTGCCTGCGCCACGGCCATGCCGTAGCCGGGGATGATGATGACCGAGTCGGCCTCGTTCAGCGCCGCCGCCACGCCATCCACGTCGATGGCGATCTGCTCCCCCTCGATGGCGGCAGCAGGGCCTGCCGGGCCGCCGAAACCGCCCAGGATGACGCTGACAAAGCTGCGGTTCATCGCCTTGCACATGATGTAGGACAAGATCGCGCCGGAAGAGCCGACCAGCGCACCCACTACGATCAGCAGATCGTTGCCAAGCGAGAAGCCGATCGCCGCCGCGGCCCAGCCCGAATAGCTGTTGAGCATCGAGACCACGACAGGCATGTCCGCGCCGCCGATCCCCATGATCAGGTGATAGCCGATGAAAAGCGCCGCCAGCGTCATGAAGAACAAGGGCAGGAAACCGCCGGTGTTGAAATACCAGATCAGGCAGATCAACGACACCGCCGCCGCCCCGATATTCAGCATATGCCCGCCCGGCAGCTTGGTGGCGGCGGAATCGACCCGCCCCGCCAGTTTGCCATAGGCAATGACCGAGCCCGTGAAGGTGATCGCCCCGATCAGGATGCCGAGGAACAACTCGACCCGCAGGATGGAAATCTCGACGCCGGATTTATGCGCGAGAATGGCGGCAAAACCCTCCAGCGCCTCGCGTGCTTCGGGCGTCATGGCCATCACGCGGCCAAGCTCCACATGGGCGACGTAGCCCACGAAAACCGCCGCCAGACCCACCAGCGAATGCATCGCCGCGACCAGTTCGGGCATCTGCGTCATCTGCACGCGGGTGGCAAGCTGGTAGCCGATGGCGCCGCCCGCCGCGATCATCAGGACTGACAGCAACCAGTAGCCCGCCCCCGGCCCGACCAGCGTGGCCACCACGGCCAAGGCCATACCCGCAATGCCATACCAGACCGCGCGCTTGGCGCTTTCCTGCCCGGACAAGCCGCCCAGAGACAGGATGAAGAGGATCGCCGCGACGACATAAGCCGCTGTTGTAAAACCAAATTCCATGAAGCCTCTCCCTTACGACTTCTGGAACATGGCGAGCATGCGCCGTGTCACGAGGAAGCCGCCGAATATGTTGATGCCGGTCATGAAGATGGCCAAGGCCGCCAACAGGATCACGAGGAAGCTGCTGGAGCCCACCTGCGTCAGAGCGCCCAGAATGATGATCGACGAGATCGCGTTGGTGACCGCCATCAGCGGCGTGTGCAAGCTGTGCGCCACGTTCCAGATGACCGAGAAGCCGACGAAGATCGCCAGCACAAACACGATGAAATGCTGCATGAAGCTGGCCGGTGCCACCAGTCCGATGCCCAGAAGCAAGACCGCCCCGATGGCGAGCATCCCCACCTGATTGCGGGTCTGCAGCTTGAAGGCGGCGACTTCGTTCGCGCGCTTCTCGACAGGCGTCAATTCCCGCGCGGCGGGAGCCTTGGGCTTGGCCGCGATGGCCGCGATTTTGGGTGGCGGTGGCGGGAAGGTGATTTCGTTGGCAAACACTGCGGTGGCGCCGCGGATGACGTCATCTTCCATGTTGTGGACAACGCTGCCATCTTTGGCGGGCGTCAGATCCGTCATCATGTGGCGGATGTTGGTTGCGTAAAGCGTCGAGGATTGCGCGGCCATGCGCGACGGGAAGTCGGTGTAGCCGATGATGGTGACGCCGTTATCCGTTACGATCTTCTGGTCCTTGACCGTCAGCTTGCAGTTGCCGCCACGCTCGGCGGCGAGGTCGACAATGACCGAGCCGGGCTTCATGGCGGCAACCATATCGGCGGTCCACAACTCGGGCGCATCGCGGCCGGGGATGAGGGCGGTGGTGATCACGATGTCGATCTCGGGGGCCAGCTCACGGAACTTGGCCAACTGGGCCGCCGCGAATTCCGGCGACGAGACAGAGGCATAGCCGCCGGTTGCCGCACCATCCTGCTGCTCGCCCTCGAAATCGAGGAAAACGAACTGCGCGCCCATCGACTCGACCTGTTCGGCCACTTCGGGCCGAACGTCGAAGGCATAGGTGATCGCGCCAAGCGAGGTGGAGGTACCGATCGCAGCAAGGCCCGCGACGCCTGCGCCCACAACCAGAACCTTGGCGGGCGGCACCTTGCCTGCCGCCGTGATCTGGCCGGTGAAGAAGCGGCCAAAGTTGTTGCCTGCCTCGATCACCGCGCGATAGCCCGCGATATTGGCCATCGACGACAACGCGTCCATCTTCTGAGCGCGGCTGATGCGCGGCACCATGTCCATGGCGATGACATTGGCGCCCTGCGCGCGCGCCGCCTCCATCAGGGTGGCGTTCTGGCCCGGGTAAAAGAACGAGATCAGCAACTGGCCTTCGCGCAGCTTCTTGGTCTCCGCCGTGGTCGGCGGGCGCACTTTGGCGACGATATCAGCGGCTTTCCATAGGGCTGTGGCGGTTTTCACCACTTCCACCCCCGCATCCTTGTAACTCGCGTCCGAAAATCCGGCAGCAACGCCTGCCCCCGTCTCGACAATGCATTCGTAGCCGAGCTTTTGAAGCTGCAAAGCCGAATCCGGCGTCATCGCCACCCGCGCTTCGTTCGCCTCGATCTCCTTTGGCGCTCCGATCTTCATCGCTGGCTCTCCCCCATCGCTGCTGGTGTCGTTCACCCTGTCCATTTGCCCCATAGCAAGGCGGGGAAGCGTCCACAACAAGTGAGCGCAGTTATCTTGCGTTTTCGAAGGTATACGGTAGCAGATCATTGCGTCAGACTTGGCGCTGCACAAGGCGGAGGCGACAGGGATGGACCATCAGGGACGACACGCGCTGGTGACCGGGGGCGGCACCGGCATCGGACTTGGAATCGCGCTGGCATTGGCCGAGGCAGGGGCAGAGGTGACGATCACCGGGCGCAACCTTGGGCGGTTGCAGGCAGTTGCGGCGGCGCATGCGCGCCTCCACGCGGTGCAGATGGACGTGGCCGATCCGGACAACGTCGCGGGAGCCATCGCCCGGTCGGCCGACGCCCGTGGTCCGGTATCGATCTGCGTCGCCAACGCAGGCATTGCCGAGCCTGCTGCCTTCCGCAAGGAAACACCCGAACATTGGCGCGCCACGATGGCGACCAATCTGGACGGGGTCTTCTTCACGTTTCAGGCCGCGCTGGCGACGCTGGGGCGGGACGATCAGGCCGGCAGGGGCGATCCTCGAAACACCTGGGGCCGCATGATCGCGATTTCCTCCATCGCAGGATTGCGCGGGCTGAAGGGCGCCATTGCCTACACGGCGTCCAAACACGGGGTCATCGGGATGGTCCGGGGTCTGAGCGAGGAATACATGGGAGGTGCGCTGACCTTCAACGCAATCTGTCCCGGCTATGTCGACACGCCGATTGTGGACCGCAACGCAGCCCAGATAGCGGGGCATCAAGGCATCACACCGGACGCCGCACGCGACATGCTGGCCCGCGCCAATCGCCACAAGCGTCTGCTCGATACCGACGAGGTCACGCAAACCGCCCTGTGGCTGTGCTCGGAGGGCGCGCGCAGCGTGAATGGGCAGGCGATCCAGATCGCGGGCGGGCAGGTCGCCTGAGCCGCGATTTGCGTTCCAAACCGGGGGGTTGGCGGGCAGCTTTGTGCTCGGTATACCATTGCACCCCGGCAACCCTCTAAAATCATTGGATTATTTCGTTTACTTGGCAGCAATCCGGAGTATGTCAGAGGATAAGCATCCAACGGGGAACCCGAATTCATGCCCCTCGAAGACCATCCGCTGCGCTACCAGCTTGCCAACGAGTTGCACGCCCGCCCTTTCCCGTCGCTGACCTGTCCCGGTCAGGCGGTCTATCTGGCGATCAAACCCTCGAAAGAGGCGGCAAAGCGCGACCGCAACCTTGACCGCGCGCATTTGCTGGCGTTGCTCGATCGCTTCGGCGCACAGCATCCAAGCCCGGACGCCACGCATTACTTCGCCAAACTGGGCCTGTTCTACCTGAAGTGGGAGAGCCACACCGAATTCGTCACCTACACGGCGTTTCTGGAGAACGGACTGGATCGCGCCTTCGATCCCGCCGCTTGGAAGGTGTTTCCCGATGACTGGCTCGATGCTGCACCGGGCACGCGCATCACTTCGGCACATATCCTCTACGCCGCCGCGCCCGACGATCCCAGCAAGATCACCCAGCAATTGACCGACTGGTTCGTGCCCGAAAGCCTTGCGGTGTCGACCGTGCTGGACGATGCGGCCATCATCGCGGGCGATTTTCGCATCGACAGTGCGGGACACATGCGCTTTGCGGTCTTTACCCAACCCGCCACCGGCGACCGCCGGATCGGGCGGATCGTGCAGCGCATCTGCGAGATCGAGACCTATAAGACCATGTCGATGCTGGGCCTGCCGCGCGCCCGCACCATTTCCCACGAGATGGGCCTGATCGATGCACGCCTGACCCATGCGATCAGCGAGTTGACGGGCGATCTGTCGAAACCGGATGAGACGTTGAACGAGTTGCTCGAGGCGGCGGCGGAATTGGAGCAGTTGCAGACCGAAAGCGCGTTCCGCTTCGGTGCGACGGGCGCATATGAGGCGCTGGTCAACCAACGGATCAGCGTGCTCCGCGAAGAGCGCTTCGATGGCCGCCAGACCTTTGGCGAGTTCATGATGCGCCGCTTCGATCCGGCCATGCGGACAGTGAAAGCGACCGAGCAGCGACTGCATTCGATGACCGACCGCGCGATCCGGGCAGGCGAGTTGCTGCGGACCCGTGTGGACGTCGACCGCTCGGCGCAGAACCAGCAATTGCTGGAGTCGATGGACAAGCGATCCGACCTGCAACTGCGCTTGCAAAAGACGGTCGAGGGGCTGTCGATCGTGGCGATCAGCTACTACGCGGTGAGCCTTGTCGCCTACCTGATGGAGCCGCTGGCTGAGCCATTGGGGGTCGACAAATCGGTACTGACAGCAGCGGCGGTCTTGCCGGTAGTCGGCATCGTGTGGCTGGTTGTCCATTCGATCCGGCGCTCGATCGAGAAGTAGGAGCGGGCGAGAAGCAAGAGCGGGCGAGAAGGAGGAGGGGGCAAGAAGGAAGAGGGGGCAAGAAGGAAGAGGGGGCGCTGCCCCCGTCCTGCGGACTCCCCCGGGATATTTTCAGCACATGGAAAGGGTCAGGCGCCTGCACGCAAGGCGCGCCGCAGGATCTTGCCGGTGGCGGTCATGGGCAGACTGTCGGCGCGGATGATCTTGCGCGGCACGACATGGGCGGAGACCTTGGCGCGGACGATCTGTTTCAGGGCCTCTTCCAGGCCATCCCAGAGGGCGCCATCCCGCAGCACGACATGGGCCACGATGATCTCGGTGCGGATCGGATCCGGCTCGCCCACGACGGCGGCCATCAGGACATCAGGGTGGCTGGTCAGGGCCTGCTCGATCTCGACCGGTCCGACGCGGTAACCGGCGGAGGTGATGACGTCGTCGTTGCGGGCATGGAACACCATCTGGCCATCGGGGCGCAACACTGCCAGATCGCCGGTGCGAAGCCAGCCATTCAGCACCTTGGCGGCGGTGGCGGCGGGCTTGTTCCAGTAGCGCAGCATCATCACCGGATCGGGGGCGCGGACGCAGACCTCGCCGATTTCATTCACGCCAACCGGGACGTCGTTCGGGCCAAGGATGGCGACCTCGTGGCCCGGTACGGGAAGGCCCATGGCACCCGCCGCGCGGTCCATCAGGCCGTCGCAGGCGGCGACCACAAGGTTCGCCTCGGTCTGACCGTAGAATTCGTTGATCGGGCAGCGCAGGGTGTCGCGGCCCCAGTCGAGGAGGTCGGCACCCAATGCCTCGCCTCCCGAGCCTATGGCGCGCAGGCGCAGCGCCGGCGGCTTGACCTGGCGCATCAGGCGGAGGGCGGTGGGCGGGATGAAGGCGTTTGTGACGCCTTCTGCTGCCATCAGGGCGAAGGCGGCGGCAGGGTCGAACTTCGCGAAACGGTGCGAGATCAGCGGCACACCGTAGTAGAGGCAGGGCAGCGCCATGTCCATCAGTCCGCCGATCCAGGCCCAGTCGGCGGGCGTCCAGCCGATGGCGCCGGGCTGCGGGAATCCGGCTTGCGAGAGCTCCATGCAGGGCAGATGCCCGAAAAGGAAGCGGTACGCGTGTAGAACGCCTTTGGGATCTCCGGTGGTGCCCGAGGTGTAGATCAGGATCGCCGGGTCCTCGGCGCGGGTGTCGGCCATGGGCACGCTGCCGCCTGCCATCGCTGCATCAAGCGACAGGACGGGGGCGCGGACCGGGCCGGTGGCAAGGATCACGCGCAGGTCTGGAAGCCCGGGCCGCAACGACATCAGCAGATCCAGCACCGCGCCATCGGCGACGATCGCCTGCGCTCCGCTGTCCGAGAGGCGGTAGAGCAAGGCATCGGAGCCGAAGAGGGTGAAAAGCGGCAACGCGATGGCGCCCAGTTTCATCGCCGCCAGATGCGCCACAAGAACGCGGGGGTTCTGTGCCATCAGGATCGCCACCCGGTCACCGCGCTTGATGCCTTGGGCCGAGAGCGTTGCGGCGAGGGCGTCAGAGGCGGCTTTCAACTGGCCATAGGTCCAGTCCTCGGGAGCCTCTCCCAGATGGCGCACCGCCAGACGGTCAGGGGCAGCATGCGCCCAGCGTTCGCAGCAGACTTCCGCGATGTTGAAACGCTCCGGGATCGTCCAGGCAAAGCCTGCACGCATCTCGGCCCACGAGCCTATTCGGGGGATCAAGCGGTCAATCGGCAACCACCGTGACCGTTGGCAACGAAGTGAGGTTGATCCCCAACGCCTGGAACGCCGCCAAGGACAGGCGCGACCCCGACCCTTGGTCGCCGCCCGTCGGGCGTGCGGTAACCTGAACCGTGGTGCCATCGGGGCCGATCACGGTAGCCAAACGCTCGCGGTCTACCAGGGGTGTCTCGATCCAGAGGCCGGGAATTGTCGCATCGCCGAGGCTCGCCACCGTAAAGCCGCGCACAACATCGCCGGTGCCGGTGTTGCCCTCGGCCACGGCTGCCGCGCGGGCTTCGGCGTTGGCGGGGGCGATATCGGCGGCGGCGGCCTCGCCCACCACAGGCTCGGTCAGGCCAGGCAACGGCGCGGTATCACCGGCATTGCTGGCAGGGCGCGCGCCAAAGCTGCCGGGGCCATTGCCACCGAACATGTCCCCAAGCCCGCCATTGGCACAGCCCGCCAGGGCAAGAATCGCCACTCCCAACGCAAGTCGCTTCATCGCATCTCTCCCGGAATACTCGGCTTCAGACTTAAGCCCCCGCCAAAGCGTGATCAACCGCTCCCTTGTGCGGACCCTGCCCGAAGCCTAGTCTCCGCCTATGACCATGACCGCCCCCCTCATCGACCCGTTCGCACGCGCGATCAGTTATCTGCGGGTCTCCGTCACGGATCGCTGCGATTTCCGCTGCGTCTATTGCATGTCGGAGACGATGCAATTCCTGCCCAAGAAGGAGTTGCTGACGCTCGAGGAGTTGGACCGCATGTGTTCCACCTTCATTCGTTTGGGCGTGCGCAAGCTGAGGATCACCGGTGGCGAGCCCTTGGTGCGGCGCGATATCATGACGTTCTTCGAGGCGATGGGGCGGCATCTGACGTCCGGCGCGCTGGACGAATTGACGCTGACCACGAATGGCAGCCAGTTGGCGCGGTTTGCCGAGCCGCTGGTGGCGGCGGGTGTTCGGCGGATCAACTTGTCACTGGACACGCTGGACGAGGCCAAGTTCGCGCAGATCACGCGCTGGGGCCGGTTGCGGCAGGTGATGGACGGGATCGATGCGGCTTTGACTGCCGGCCTCAAGGTCAAGATCAACGCCGTGGCGTTGAAGGGCTTCAACGAGGATGAGTTGTTCACCCTGGCCGAATGGTGCGCCAAGCGCGCCATGGATCTGACCTTCATCGAGGTCATGCCGATGGGCGATCTGGGCAACGAGGATCGGCTGGACCAGTATTGGTCGCTCAAGGATCTGCGCGCGCGGCTGGCGGAGCGTTTCACGCTGGTGGATCTGGCCGAGCGATCAGGCGGCCCCGCACGTTACGTGCGGCTGGAGGAAACCGGGCAGAAGATCGGTTTCATCACGCCGCTCTCTCACAACTTCTGCGAATCGTGCAACCGCGTTCGGCTGACGTGCACGGGGGAATTGTACATGTGCCTCGGGCAGGAAGACATGGCCGACCTCCGCGCGCCGTTGCGGGCCAGTGCCCGGGACGATCTGCTGGAGGACGCGATCCGTCGCGCCATCGGGCGCAAGCCCAAGGGGCACGATTTCGACTATTCCCGCGCGAGCGTGGACGGGCAGATGACCCGGCACATGAGCCATACGGGCGGCTGAGAACATCCGCCCTGGGGCGGGTCTGCCTGTCAAATGTCCGGCGTGGTGCTCGTCTCTTTCGTCGATGCAGTTGATGTTCGAGACAGCGAACGGCACCGACAAGCGTCCGGAACAACCTGCCTGGCTTTAGGCGTTTTGGGCGTTGATGTTCCATCCGATCCTGACCCCTGCCCTGCTTGTGATGGGCATGGCCGGGTTCTGGATGCAACTTCGGTCACCCCGAGGGGCAATCGTGGGACTGGGGCCAGGCATCATCGGTGGGTGATCGCGCAGTTCTGGAACAAGTGGTCCCGTAACCAGCTTTCAGGCCGGATGCGCGGCGAAGAGCGACAGGATCGCGTCAAAGGTCTGACCGCGCCGGTCGGGGCTTTCCAGCAATACCTCGTGCTCACCGCCTTCGATATTCACATAGGTGCCGCGTGGCCATGTCGCCGTCCGAGACTTGACGGCGCTAACAGCAACGATCCGCTCGTTCGAGCCGACGATGGCCACCATCGGCAGGTCGAGCGGCGGCAATTGCATCAGGGCGGCGGTCTCAAGGATGGTCTGCTTGACCCAGGTGAAGGACGGACCGCCCAGCGTCATTTCCGGATGGGCGTCCGTCTGGCGCGTCATGTAGTCGAACTGGTCACGGTCGGTGGTCAGCGTGTTGTTTTCGAACGCCATCTGCGCCCAGGGGCCGGTGGTGGGGGCGAAACGCTTGCCAAGCCCGAGAGGCGGCGCAACCGTAAGGATCGCCGGTGAAATCTTCTGCAACAGGGGCGACATCTGAAGGCCCCACATCGGGCCGGTGAAGGCGGCGGCGGCCACGGGCCATCCATCATAGAGCGCGCGCAGACCGATACAGCCGCCCATGGAATGGGCAATCATGTAGTGCGGCCCCGGCAGGTCCAGCAGCTCCAGCGCCGCGCGGAAGACCGCAACATCGCGGCGGTATTCGTCGAAGGTTTCCACATGGCCCATGCCGCGATTGTGCCCAGGACGGTCCGACAGGCCCTGTCCGCGCCAATCGAAGGACACCATGCCATACCCGGCTTGTGCCAACGTCTGTGCCACACGGCCGTATTTTTCGACATATTCGGTGCGACCGGGCAGCATCATCACGGTGCCCTTGGCGCCGCGCGGCCAGACGGCCATGCGCAGCCGGGTGCCATCGCTGGCGGTAACCCACCACGCCTCGACCCCTGCCGGGCCTTCGGCGACGACGTGATCGAAGGGCGCCGGCTGCAGCCCGGCGGCGGTGGTTTCGTCCAGCATCATGCCAGAATGCCGCCAAGCTTCATTGCGGTACCCATGTCACCGTCAAGCTTCAGCTTGCCGGACATGAAGGCCGAGGTCGGGTTCAGATCACCCGACATGATCTCCTGAAACACATCGGCGTCGGCGGTCATCGTCACATCGGCCGCTTCGCCGTCGAGCGCTTCACGCACGCCGCCGCCATCAACCATGACGGCACCTTCGCCCTCGATCTCGAACTTGGCCGAGCCGTCGAAGCGTGACCCGCCCAACTTCTGGGACAGGGCCGCCACGGCGGCCTGGATAATTGGATTGCTCATTGGTCGGGTCCCCTTTTCCCTGGTGCACGCCATCTCGCGCATCTTCTATCCTGCCGCACGCGGACCGCGCGCATTTTCTTGCCTTGTCGCCACATCCTCGCGCAGGCTTGATCTGGTAAAGCGCGCGCCCGGTGCTAAGTTTGGACCATGACGTTTTCGAGAGCCATCATCAACTTTGTCGTTGCGGCATTCTTCTGCGGGTTTTCCGCAGTTGCATCTGCGCAATCCACCACGGACGACTTTCTGGACCGCCTCGCCGACCCGGAATTGCGCAACTGGGAGGTTGTCGAAGGCGAGGTCTATCAACGCTGGCAACTCTCGGGATCGCCCACCGCCGACTATCTGCTGCGACGGGGAATGGCGGCCATGGAGGACGAGGATTTCGACGCCGCCTATGATCACCTGACCGCCCTCGTCGATCATGCGCCGGAATTCGCCGAAGGATGGAATGCCCGCGCAACCCTGTTCTTCGAGATGAACATGTTCGGCCCCGCCATCGCCGACATTCAGCGCGTTCTGGCGCTGGAGCCGCGCCATTTCGGGGCGCTTGCGGGACTGGGCCTGATCCTTGAGGATATGGGCGATACGCAACGCGCTTTGCAGGCTTATGAAGCCGCCCACGCTATACATCCCAACCAGCCGGACATAGAGAGGCTGCTGAACACGCTCCGCACCCGTCTTGAGGGCGAAGCGCTGTAGGGTAATTTGCGCCGCAAGGCACATCCTGCAATGTTCGCGTGAAGTGTTGGGTGTGCCGTTCGGCGCGACCCGTTTGAGGCCGCAGCGACATGATCAACCATTCTCGTATCGCCGCGGTGCTGGGCCCCACCAACACCGGAAAGACCCATTATGCGATCGACAGGATGCTGGCGCATCGCACCGGGGTGATCGGCCTGCCGCTGCGCCTGCTGGCGCGCGAGGTCTATGACAAGATCGTCGCCTTGCGGGGGCCGTCGGTGGTGGCGCTGGTCACCGGGGAAGAGCGCATCGTTCCGCCGCGCGCCGCCTATTGGGTCTGCACGGTAGAGGCGATGCCAACCGGCAACGCCACGGATTTCCTTGCCGTCGACGAGATCCAGCTTTGCGCCGACCCCGAGCGCGGGCATGTCTTCACCGACCGCCTTCTGCACGCGCGCGGATTGCACGAGACGCTGTTTCTGGGCGCGGACACCATGCGCAACGCGATCGCCGCATTGATTCCAAAGGCCGAATTCATCCACCGGGAACGTTTTTCACAGCTTGTGTATAGTGGTTCGAAAAAGGTCAGCCGGATGCCGCCACGCTCTGCCATCGTGGGGTTTTCGGTTGAGAACCTCTATGCCATGGCGGAGCTGTTGCGCCGCCAGAAGGGTGGCGCCGCCGTGGTCATGGGCGCGCTCAGCCCGCGCACGCGCAACGCGCAGGTGGCGCTCTACCAGAACGGCGATGTCGATGTGCTGGTCGCAACGGATGCCATCGGGATGGGCCTGAACCTAGACATCCACCACGTCGCCTTCAGCGGCCTGCGCAAGTTCGACGGGCGCAAGATGCGCGACCTCTGGCCGAACGAGTTGGCGCAGATCGCGGGGCGAGCCGGGCGCCATACCAAGGACGGCTCTTTCGGCGTGACCGGCGAGGCCCCTCCGCTTGACGACGACGTGGCCGAGGCGATCATGCACCACCGCTTTGCGCCGGTGCGCAAGCTGATGTGGCGCAACTCGGACCTCGAATTCGGCTCGACCGAGCGGCTGATCGCCTCGCTGGAGCGGCATACCCAGGACGAATGGCTGACCCGCGCGCGCGAGGCGGACGACCTGCAAGCGCTGAAAACGTTGGTTGCCCGTCCCGAGATCGCGCAGCGCATGGGCGATGCCCGCGCCGTGCGCCTGCTGTGGGACGTGTGCAACATCCCCGATTTCCGTGGCATCAGCCATGTCGAACATGCCGAGCTTCTGGGCCGCATCTTCGAGTTCCTTCACGACTTGCGCCGGGTGCCAGATGACTGGCTGGCGCGACAGGTGAAAAGAATTGATCGAACCGAAGGCGACATTGATACGTTATCCAAGCGACTGGCGTATATTCGAACGTGGACTTACGTCGCGCAACGCAATGGCTGGGTGGATGACGAAAGCCATTGGCGCGAGGCGACACGTGCCGTAGAAGACCGCCTGTCGGATGCCCTGCACGAGGGCTTGACTCAGAGATTTGTCGATCGGCGGACGAGCGTTCTGCTCCGCCGGTTGAAACAGAGGGAGAGCCTTGTGGCCGAAGTAAACGACCAAGGGGAAGTCACCGTAGAGGGCCAGATTCTGGGCCGCATCGAAGGCTTCCGCTTCCGCCAGGATGCAACAGCATCGGCCGACGAGGCCAAGACGCTGCAAACGGCCGCGATGGCCGCGCTGCGCCCCGAGTTTCACCTGCGCGCCGACCGCATCTACAATGCGCCGGACCCGGAATTCGACCTGACCGAACAGGGCGGGCTGATGTGGGGTTCGATGGCTGTCGGCAAGCTGGTGAAGGGCTCCGAGCCCCTGAAGCCGACCGTCGAGGCCTTTGTCGATATCGAGGCCGGCGCCGAGGTGGTCCAGAAGGTTCAGCGTCGGCTGCAGCATTTCATCGACCGCAAGATCGCGGCCCAGTTCGAGCCGTTGCTGGCGCTTGGTCGCGATGACGCGATTACCGGACTGGCGCGCGGAGTGGCGTTCCAGTTGCTCGAGGGTTTCGGCATCGTGCCTCGGGCGCAGATCGCCGACGACATCAAGGCACTGGATCAGGACGCGCGCGGCCAGTTGCGCAAGCATGGCGTGCGCTTCGGGCAATACACCATCTTTCTGCCGTTGCTGCTCAAACCCGCGCCGACCCGGCTTCGGCTTGTGCTGTGGGGCCTGTCGCAGGGCATCGATATCTTCCCCGACAGCCCGCCGCCCGGCCTTGTCACCATCCCCGTGGCCACCGACGCGCCGGAAGGGCACGCCACTATGGCGGGTTACCGCAATGCCGGCACCCGCGCGATCCGCATCGACATGCTGGAACGTCTGGCCGACATGCTGCGCGGCGAAAACAGCCGTGCGGGGTTCGAGGCGAACCCCGACATGCTCTCGATTTCGGGCCTGACGCTGGAACAGTTCGCCGATCTGATGGGGGGGCTTGGCTACAAGGGCGAGCGCGCGGAGCGTGCCAAGGTGAAGCCCGCGGCGGCAACGCCCGCCGAGGAGGTCAAGCCGGAGGCTCAGGCCGACGAGGGTTCCGCAGCCGAGATCGTGCCCGAGGAGGCACCGGCTGAGGCACCGGATGAGGCACCCGTAGAGGAAGCCGAGGCTGCGGCCGAAGGCCCCGCTCAGGAAGGGCCGGACGAGGCCGCTTCACCCGAGGCGAAAGCCCCCGAGATGGAGGTATACTACACCTTCACATGGGCTCCCCGTGGCCGCGGCGCCGCGCGTCCCCGACGGCCAGAGGCTGCCAGCGAGGCAGCACCGGCCGACAGCAAGCCTGCTGGCCGCCGCCGCCCGCCGCCACCGCCGCAAGGGGCAAAGCCCCACGGCAAGGGCGGCAAACGCCCGCCGCGCAACGAGAAGCGCGATGATAACAAGGCGAAAACCTACTCGGCACAGCCCGAGCGGACCACAAAGATCGACCCCGACAATCCTTTCGCGGTCCTTGCCTCCTTGAGGAACAAGACCTGAGCGAGGCGGCCGCCAAGGACCGCCTCGACCGCTGGCTTTGGCAAGCGCGGTTCTTCAAGACCCGCAGCCTTGCCGCCCGCCTTGTCAGTGACGGCGCGGTGCGGTTGAACGGCGAGCGGGTGGTCAAACCTGCGCAATCCATCATGTCGGGTGATGTTCTGACGATTCCGCAAGGCCACCATATTCGTGTGGTGCGCGTTCTGGCCACAGCCACAAGGCGTGGTCCCGCGACCGAAGCGCAGGCGCTGTACCAGGACCTCACTCCCGAGGCCGAACCGGTACCCCCCCGCGTCGGCGCACGTCCGACCAAGAAGGACCGCCGCGATATGGACAGCTTCCGAGAGCCGGAGTGATCCACAGCGCGCCGCTTCCCCCCGCAACGCGGCGATTTCGCCGCCTTGCATCCCCCAAATTCGTGCCTTAGCAAACCACCTGACAGATCTACCCAGCAGGACAAACCACCCATGACCTATATCGTCAACGACAGCTGCATCGCCTGCAAATACACCGATTGCGTGGAAGTTTGCCCGGTGGATTGCTTCTACGAGGGCGAGAACATGCTGGTGATCCACCCCGACGAATGCATCGATTGTGGTGTGTGCGAGCCGGAATGCCCCGCCGACGCGATCCGGCCGGATACTGAGCCGGACATGGACAAATGGGTGGAGTTCAACCGCAAATACTCGGAACTCTGGCCGGTCATCATCACCCGCAAGGACCCGTTGCCGGGCGCCGAGGAGATGGATGGCAAGCCCGGCAAGATGGAATTGTTCTCGGAAGCCCCCGGCGAGGGCGGTTGAACCCCCGATTCGCGGCCAGTTTGCCGAAGGGTTAGGTCCGCTGACCTATAAATTCCTCTATTTTCCGGGGTTTCAGCGTTGCTGCGTAGCAGAATCCTTTAAATCGCACGCGATTCGTGTTATGTATGTGCAACGTGGATTGTCACACAAAGTATGCGCAGGTCTGCCGTCCTGCCCTTTGACCTCAGAGACAAGAAACCAACGCACTCGAAAGGCCCCGGCTTTTCGGATGCGTTTTTTACGCCTGACTCCTCGCCCGGGCACGGGCGACGTATCCCTTGCCCGGAAACGGGCGTCGCACAAGGAACATGACATCATGACCAAAGCCCGCAAGTCGCAATTGTTCGGCCCCGATGATTTCGTCGTCTATCCCGCCCATGGCGTGGGCAAGATCGTCAAGATCGAGGAGCAGGAGATTGCCGGGCTGTCGTTGGAATTGTTCGTCATTTCCTTCGAAAAGGACAAGATGACCCTGCGTGTTCCCACCGCCAAGGCCACCGAAGTGGGCATGCGTCCGCTGTCGGACGCTGCGGTAGTGTCCAAGGCGCTGGATACGCTGAAAGGCAAGGCGCGCGTGAAGCGGGCGATGTGGTCGCGTCGGGCGCAGGAATACGAGCAGAAGATCAACTCGGGCGACCTGATCTCGATCGCCGAGGTTGTGCGCGACCTGCACCGTGCCGATGACCAGCGCGAGCAGTCCTATTCCGAGCGTCAGCTTTATGAGGCCGCGCTGGAGCGGTTGACCCGCGAACTGGCGGCGGTGAAGGGTCTGGACGAGGCGGGGGCTGCGGCCCATGTCGGCGAAGTCCTGATGAAGCGCGCCGCCTGAGGCGGCGATTCGGTGCCCCGAAAGTCGAAAGACCTTCGGTTTGGCAAAACATCGCTCACAGTTGCGTTACGGGAATCCCGACCCGCCGCTCTATCGCGGCGGGTTTTTTATTGTGCTACATGAAACTCAAGGGAAACGTTGAACGTTGAACTGTATTGGGCCTCGTGCCCGGATCTGAAAGGAAGACCCCTCATGAAAAAGATCATTGCACCGATGCTGCTGGTTGCAGCCACCGCCATCTCGGCCTGCCAGCCGCTCTCGCCGCAGGACCGCTCGAACCTGGGCCTCGTTGGCGGCGCGGGCGCAGGCCTGCTGCTGGCCAGCGCTTTTGATGCCAACCCCCAGTGGACCGTTCTGTCCGCGGTTGCCGGTGCCGCCATCGGTACGCAAGTTGCCCGCAACACACAGACCGGCCAGTGCGCCTATTCGAACGGCAACGGCACCTACCGCGTCGCGCCCTGCTGATTGCATCGAGTGCGCGGCATCCGTGCCGTGTCCTCACGCTGTCAAAGCCCTTGTCCGTGGCACTCACGGGCAAGGGCGAGGCTGCAATATCCCCTTGAAGCGCGGGGACTGCAGGCTCATCCCTGTCCGTGCCCGCCCGACTTGAGCGATGTGCGATCCCGGCTGACGCCGCTCAACGCGCTGACGTCGCCGCTCGAGCGGTTGGCCTTCGGACCATCACCCTTTGCCTCTTCTGCTAGCTCAAGCAATTGCGTCGCCATCGCGGATTCCAGATTGTCCGTGAACTCGCGTGTCAGGCGCATGTACTCGGGATTCTCCGTAACCGGCACGCCGGGCACCCAGACTTCGGCCAAGGCGCGCAGGTTCTGCCGGTCGTGTCGGTAAAAGGCCATCTCCAGTTCATGGGCTTCGAAATCGGTCATGCCCATGTCTTCCAGCACATATCGCCCGGCACGAAGCGAGCTGTCGAACATTTCGCGCACGATGTGATCGGCGCCGGCCTCGTAGAGCTCGTAGACATGCAGTAAGTCGTAGGCCCGCGCGACAACCGAGATATCAGGCCGCTGGCGCTTGGCGTATTTCACAAGTTTCACAGCCGAGGCCTTGTCGTCCACCGCCACGACCAGCACTTTCGCCGTCGCAAGTCCCGCGGCCTTCAGCAGTTCGGGCCGCGTCGGATCGCCGAAAAAGCTCTGCAAGCCGAACTTGCGCATCAACTGGATCGTTTCAAGATTGCTGTCCAGCACCACCGTCTTGAAACCGGACGCGCGCACGAAGCGGTTCACCACCTGCCCGAACCGGCCGATTCCCGCGATGATGACGGTGCCTTGCGCGTCGATCTCATCTGCATCGGGCCGTTGTTCCGACCCGTCCTTCATCCTGGCGCTGATCTGTTCGTAGAGGATGAAGCTCAGGGGCGTCAGAAGCATCGACAGCGCCACCACCAGCAACAATATCCCCGCGATCCGGTCCGGAAAGACCGCTTGCTGCACCCCGAACGAGATGAGAACAAAGCCGAATTCGCCCGCTTGGGCGAGGCTGAGGGTGAAGAGCCACCGGTCCCGCCCCCGCAAGCGGAAGGCGCGGGCAATAGCGTAGAGGACCGCGCCCTTGATCGCCATGACGCCAAGCGTAAGACCAATGATCGTGAACGGGCTGGCGAACAGGGTGGAAAACTGCATGCCCGCACCCACGGTGATGAAGAACAGGCCAAGCAGCAGTCCCTTGAAGGGCTCGATATCGGCCTCCATCTCGTGGCGGAATTCGGAGTTCGCCAGAACGACACCCGCCAGAAACGCGCCCAAGGCCGGTGACAAGCCGACCAGCAACATCAGGACCGCGATGCCGACCACGATCAACAGGGCCGTGACGGTGTATAGTTCGCGCAGTTTGGTGGCATCGATGAAACGGAAGATGACAGGCGAAACATAGCGCCCCGCCAGGATGACAAAGGTCACGGCAGCCAGTGTAATCAGCGTGACGCCCCAAGCCGGCAGGCCTTCGACCAGCGACATGGAATGACCCACCGTTTCCGTCGCGCGCCGCCCGATCGAGCCATCCTCGTTGAACGACACGGCAATGCCGGACGCCAGCAGGGGCAGCAAGGCCAGCGCCGGGATCACCGCGATATCCTGTGTCAAAAGAGCGGAAAAGGCTCCATTGCCGCCCTTGGTCCGCATCAGGCCCTTTTCCGTTAACGTCGTCAGCACGATGGCGGTCGAGGACAGGGCCAGCGTCAAGCCGATCGCCAGCGCCATCGGGGCCTCCATTCCCAGAATCCACGCACCCCCCGCCAGCACGGCCGTCGACAACGCGATCTGGCTGCCGCCCATGCCGATTAGTCGCTTGCGCATGTCCCACAGCGATGACGGCTCGAGTTCGAGGCCGATCAGGAACAGCATCAAGACCACGCCGAATTCGGCGTAGTGCTGAAGATCCGCCGTCTCTGATCCGACAAGACCGAGGATCGGCCCGATGGCGATACCCGCCAGAAGATATCCCAGCACCGATCCCAGCCCCAACCGCACCGATATCGGGACCGCGATCAGCATCGCGCCCAGATAGATCGTGGCTTGAAGAAGGGTCTCTTCCATAGCGGCCCTCTTGCAGGTGATTTTTACAGCGGTGACAAAAGTTTACGCCGATCGGGCAGGAGACGTCCACCGGTCAGGGTGACCCATGGGTGCCTATTTGTGCCTTGGCGCTTCCGTCAACGGGTTTCCGGCGGTTTCAGACCGGCGGGGCCTTGTCTTGGGCGATGTCTTGCGCAATCTGGGGGCCGCACCAGACGGAGGTCCTGCCATGAAACGCTCACAGATCAATGCCATCATAGCAGAGGCGGATGACTTCATCCGTTCCTTTGGGTTCGTCCTGCCGCCTTTTGCCTATTGGACGCCCGAGGAATTCGCCGCCAACAAGGGTATCGCGCAGGCCGTCATCGACGGGCGCATGGGCTGGGACATCACCGATTTCGGGCAGGAGCGCTTTGACGAGATGGGGTTGTTCCTGTTCACCCTCCGCAATGGCCGGCTTAGTGACCTTCAGGCGGGTGGCGGCATGTGCTATGCCGAGAAGCTGTTGATTTCCAAACAGGATCAGATCAGCCCGATGCACCGCCACTACCTCAAGGCCGAGGACATCATCAACCGCGGCGGCGCGCCGATGGCGATCGAACTGTTCGGCTCCGCCCCCGATGGATCATTCGATGGGGATGCGGGGGGCGTGGTCCAATGCGACGGCATCGCGCGGGCGTTCAAGCCCGGCGAAGTGCTTCTGTTCCATCCCGGCGAAAGCGTTACCCTGATGCCCGGCGACTGGCATGCCTTCTGGGGCGAGGGCGGCGATGTGCTGATCGGCGAAGTATCCACGGTCAACAACGACGAGACGGATAACTGGTATCGTGAGCCGATCGGACGCTTCGCCGCGATCGAGGAGGATGTGGCACCGACCCATCTTCTGGTGTCGGACTACGCGGCGCGCCTGGGCTGAGCGGCGCGCCATCTTGCGCGTTAAAGCGCGCGCCAGCCGATGTCGCGTCGGTAGAATCCTTCGGGCCAGTCGATCCGTTCCGCCATGGCATAGGCCGCGTCCCGCGCTTCCTGCAAACTTGCCCCCCGCGCTGTGACGTTCAGCACCCGACCGCCATTGGCGGCAATCTTGCCGTCAATCAAGGCGGTTCCGGCGTGGAAAACCATCCGGGATGATGTCTCGGGCAGTTCCTCCAGGCCATTCAGAATGCTGCCCTTTTCATAACTGCCTGGGTAGCCCTGCGACGCCATTACCACGCACAGAGCATGATCATCCGCCCAATTCACCCGCGCGCGGTCCAGCCGCCCTTCAGCGCAGGCCAGCATAAGGTCCAGCGCCTGCGCCCCCAGACGCATCATCAGGACCTGACATTCCGGGTCGCCGAAGCGGGCGTTGTATTCCACCAGCCGCGGCTGACCATCTTCGATCATCAGGCCAGCAAAGAGGACGCCGGTATAGGGTATGCCGCGCTGGGCCATTTCGGCCATTGTCGGGCGAATGATCTCGGCCATGGCCTTGTCCTGCAGGGCTTGGCTCAACACCGGAGCTGGCGAATAAGCCCCCATGCCGCCAGTATTGGGGCCCTTGTCGCCGTCAAACGCGCGCTTGTGGTCTTGCGCGGTACCGATGGGCAGGCAGGTTTCCCCATCGCAGAGCACGAAGAACGAGGCCTCTTCACCGCCCATGAATTCCTCGACCACTACTTCCGCACCCGCGGTTCCGAACGCGCCGCCGAACATGTCGTCGATGGCGGCAAGGGCCTCGGCCAGATCCATCGCGACCACGACGCCCTTGCCTGCCGCCAAGCCGTCGGCCTTTACCACGATGGGCGCGCCCTGTTGCGTGATGTAGGCCTTGGCGGGGGCGGCCTCCGTGAACCGCGCCCATCCAGCGGTGGGGGCGCCGGCGGCGTCGCAAACCTCCTTGGTGAAGGTTTTGGAGGCCTCTAGCTGCGCGGCAGCCCGAGTTGGCCCGAATACGAGAATCCCCGTATTCCTCAACATATCCACAACCCCCGCAGCAAGGGGGGCTTCTGGCCCTACGATGACGAAATCAATGGCGTTTTCGGCAGCAAACTCACTTACCGCGCCAAGGTTCTCCACATCGAGACTGGCACAATCGGCAATCTGCGCAATCCCGGCATTGCCGGGCGCCACGATCAGCCGGTCGCATTTCGGGTTTTGAAGCACGGCCCAGGCAAGGCTGTGTTCGCGCCCGCCAGAGCCGAGGATAAGGATGTTCAAGCCCGCGTCCCTCCTGCCAATCTTGGCGCAGGCATAGCGAGCAGACCAAAAAGGCACAATGCGCGATCCTTGGCTTTCGCCAGGGCTGGCGGTTTATGCCTTTGACGGAGCGGGGGCGGTGCCATTCTCGGGCAAGCAGGCTCGGGCAAGCGTTTGTTTTGATGCCGAGCAAATGCGGCGGCGGCGCAGCGCGGATGTGAGGGGCACAGGATCGGGGGTGGTTCACCGCTGCCGACATGGACTACGATGTCACCGTCGGGGACGGCGTTGGGGATGGTGACGGATGCGGGGACCGCGATGGATGATCTGATCGAAGGCGAAGGGGCGGGCACCACGGGGAACGCACCGGAATTCACCGTGTCCGAGCTGTCGGGGGCCGTGAAACGGACGCTAGAGGGCGCCTTTGGCCGCGTCCGTGTTCGGGGCGAGATCGGGCGCGTGATGCATGCCAAGTCGGGGCATATCTATTACGACATCAAGGACGACAAGAACGTGATCGGCTGCACCACGTGGAAGGGGCAGGTCGCGGGTCTGGGGATGCGTCCCGAGGAAGGGATGGAGGTGATCGTGACAGGTCGCCTGTCCACTTTCGGTCCGCAATCGAAATACAACCTAAACGTCGACAGCATGGAGATGGCGGGGGCCGGCGCGCTGATGGCGATGCTGGACAAGCGCCGCCGCGCCTTGGCTGCCGAAGGGCTGTTCGACGAAGGCCGCAAGAAGCCATTGCCGTTCCTGCCCGAGGTGATCGGGGTCGTCACATCGCCCTCCGGCGCGGTGATCCGGGACATTCTGCACCGCCTGCGCGACCGGTTTCCGCGCAAGGTGCTGATCTGGCCAGTAGCCGTTCAGGGCGCGAATTGCGCGACTGAAGTGGCCCGTGCGATCAATGGCTTCAACGCGCTGACACCGGGTGGCGCCCTGCCCCGGCCCGATCTGCTGATCGTGGCGCGGGGCGGCGGCTCGATGGAGGATCTGTGGGGTTTCAACGAGGAAATCGTGGTGCGGGCGGCGTCGGCGTCCGACATCCCCCTGATCTCGGCCGTCGGGCACGAAACCGATACCACGCTGATCGATTATGCCAGCGATTACCGCGCACCGACGCCTACCGGGGCGGCGGAAAAGGCGGTGCCCGTGCGGCTGGACCTGCTGGCGTGGCTACGCCAGCAGGATGGCATCCTGACGCGTGCCGTCACCAGCGGCATGGCCGCGCGGCGACAGCGGGTGACCGACCTCGGCCGCGCCTTACCGCGTCCGGAGACGCTGCTGGAACCGGCACGGCAGCGGCTGGATCTGGCCTCGGCGCGGCTGACGCCCGCATTGCGGCAGCGCGGACAGGCGGCGCGGTTGCAACTGGACAGACTGGCCGGGCGACTCGACCCGGCGTTGGACCGGGCCGTTGCCATCAAGCGGCTGGCACTGGGACGGCAGGCGGGAAGGCTTACGCCCGCACGGCTTGACGCGCTGATCCGCGAAAAGCGCCGCGAACTGGCGCGGTGGCGTTTGGACACGGGACGTCTTTTGCGTCAGACGACAGCCATGGTGGAGCGTTTGGAGGTGACCGCCGGTCGGTTCACGCAGGCGGCGGGCGCATCCGTTCGGCGACGTCGCGAGGCATTGGACGCGTTGGAGCGGTTGCGGCGGACGCTTGGCTATACCGAGACGCTGACGCGAGGCTATGCGGTGGTGCGCGCAGGAGAGGCAGTTCTGACCAGCAAGGCGGCCGCCGAAGGGCACGCGGCGCTCGAGATCGAGTTCGCCGACGGCCGGTTGGGCGTGACGCCAACGGGCGCGGCCCCCCGGTCCGTGGCACGGCCGGCCAAGCCGAAGGGACCGCCGGGCGGGCAAGGAAGCCTGTTCTGACAAGCCCTTGACGAATTGACAGCAAACGCCCACTCCGTCACACCATCAGGATGAGCACCATCAGCCTGATCCAGCGCATCCTGTCCGACCAGCCCGATCCAAAGGCCGCCGCCATCTTGATGGCGGGGTATGAAACATTCCTGCAGTTTGGGCGCAAGCACGCGTCGATGCAGGATATCGCGGACAGAGCGGGCGTCAGCCGGGCAGCGCTTTACCTGCATTTCCGCAACAAGGACGATATCTTCGCAGCCATGATGACCGCCTATTTCCGGGCAGCGGCCGCGGCCGTAGAGGAAGCCTTGTCCGCCCATACCGACCCGGCCCGAGCGCTGGCGGCGGCCTTCGAGGCACAGATCGGCGACGCAGCAGAAGGCATGATGCGCAGCGCCCATGCAGAGGAGTTGTTCTCCGACAAGCACGCGGTCCTTTCGGACATTCTGACGGAAGGCGACAGCGCCCTCGCCAAGGTCTACGCGGCATGGATCGACAGGGGCGTGCAGGCGGGCCGGATCGCGCCTGACGCGGTAGCAGGAAACTCGCTCCGGATGGCGCGGGTGATGCTTGCGGGGTTCGACGGGCTCAAAGGCATGGCAGGCGATTGGCCTGCCTACGTTGACGCCCGCCGACACCTGGCACGGATTTACGCCCGCGCCTTGGCCGCCTAGCGGCCCTGGGCCCGCGCCTTGGCCGCCTAACGGCCCCGGATGCGCGGATCCAGCGCGTCGCGCAGACCGTCGCCGATATAGTTCACCGACAGCACCGTCAGCGAGATGAAGAGGCCGGGCCAGATCACCCGCTCGGGGTTCTGGGTCAGCCAGTCGGTCGCATCGAAGAGCAATCGGCCCCAAGTCGGGAAAT